>JARLJC010000205.1 GCA_031291435.1 Alphaproteobacteria bacterium
AAACGCGAATTGGTTTCGGTGGTCGGGTTTATGTTGTTTTGCTTGTGGCGGCCTGGCGGGCGCCGCCCCGGCGGCGCGGCGGGCGGTGAAACGGTCTTTTTGGTTGGTTCTGGCGCCCGGCTCGGGAAATTGTTTTCCTCCGACACCTGGCGGATGGCTTCCTTGTGTGCGGCAACAACCGGACGTTTCGGCACGGCTGGCTTGAAATCTGACAGATCGAACGGATCAGCGCGTTGCGGATCGGACATCATGCAACCTCCCTTTTCGCCACGGCTTTGTTGCCATTGCGCAGCCGCTCGACAATTTCTCCGGTGAATTCAATGGCGTTGCTGATAGCCGCCGGCAGGTTGCTCACGCCCTTGTTTTTCAATGCGCTCAAGGACCCGCCAAAGGAAAACAGCGCCCGGTAGGCTTCGCGGTCAAAAAGCCGCGTCGCCAAAATCGGCACGTTGAGTTCCGTGAAACGCTCCTCGATATGCCGCTGGGTTTTCGGCAAAATCGCGGGATTGGTGCGTGTAAACAACACGGCGAACGGTATGCTGCGGCCTGTGATTTTCTCCTGGCCCTTGATCAATTTCATCTGCCGCGCCGCTTGTTTGGCGTCGAGTTGGGACCCCTGCACCGGAATCACTACAAAATCTGCCATCGCGATTGCATAGCTAACCATCAGGCTCGCGGTACCTTCGAGATCGACAATCACGAAGGACGCCTTTTCGCTGGCGGCTTCGATTTCGTCGACGATCGTTTCTTCCGACACGTCGCCGACAACGGACAGCGTTTTTGGCACGCCGGCAAGATTGGCCCAATCGACTACGTTTTTGTTCGGGTCCGCGTCGATCACGATCACGGAGGCGCCTCGCTCCGCGAGCTGCGTTGCGAACAGCGTCGCCGCCGTCGTTTTGCCGGCGCCGCCCTTCGGCGAGCTGAAAATCACCACAGGCATTGGGAGTCCCTTCGAATCAGGATGGTAGCGGTTAGCTACTTAATACTACACAGCTAACAAGAGGTTAACAGATAGCTATCCGATATCGCTAGGCTACTACACAGATAGCTGGTCGCTATCATGCAACTCGGCGTCGGGCAGTTCTTTGGTGAAACTGAAATATGGGCTTGCGGCCGTTGGCGAAACAATCACAGGTCGAACTTTCTGATATTCGCAGGCAACTGAAAAGTGGAGCGCCTCAGCGCAAGATTCGATAGGGACTGAAACGACGCCGGAGGCTCGTTTTGTTAGAGCTTTCCTTTTGATGCTACCGCGAACTTTGCGCGGCAATCATCGAGCGCTCGTTGCAGGGTTTCGGAGAGAGAAAATCGCGGCGACCAATGGAACGCTTTCCGGAATTTTCCGGAATCGCCCGAGATGTACGGTACATCGCTCGTACGGTTGCGGGCAGGATCATGTTCGACGGCGATGGTCATGTCGCTCAGCGCCAATAGTCCTTGAAGTAAACTCTCAGTCTTCACGGCGAAGCCGGACGAAATGTTGAAAACCTCTCCATTTTCGCGCCAGTCCGACATAAGGACGCGCGCATAGGCATCAGCTACATCGGCG
>JARLJC010000206.1 GCA_031291435.1 Alphaproteobacteria bacterium
TAGAATAAAGAGCCGCCATTATTGTCGCGAAACCAGAACGCGCCCTGATTGAAGAAGCTGGTCATTGTCCATCTCCTGGCCGTGAGAATGGGTCCGATCGCGCCCGGGGCGATAAATTCGGACATTCCAGAGATTTCCAGACATTCCAATGAAGCGGCGGCAATCATGATCAAAACGCCGGCGCCGCATGCGGGACCACATCGCAAAGCAATGAAACGCACTGCGCTCCATCTCTCCTAATGGCATGAGCATAGGTTATGTATGATAAATAGATGTGAGGCCCGTTCGGGTCATCATATTTATACTGGTAGTAATAAAAATTTACATCGTGTTGCCTGAAGCTGTGCGGATCAACTGGCGCCAGCGCGTTTCTAAAGGCTACGCCGATACAGGGCTGGCGCCAAGGTATAATCGGCGGCAATGCGTAGAAAGGCAATGTTGTTGCCGACAATTGCTTGCCAGGCTATGATAATAGATTGAATTTACGCGTAGAATCCGAGATTTCAGCCAAACTCCTGCGGTTACGGCGCCTGCCATGTCAATGGCGCGCAACGCCTGCGCAAAGTCTGGCGCGAAAGCTATATCTTGAATATAGGTTATCGCGGCGCTGTTTTCGGTGGCGCCAAGAAGACTGGTCAAGAGGGACTGGCCGAGAGGATCTGGCGTCGTCGATGAAACTCACCAGCTACACCAACTATTCCCTGCGCATCCTGATGGTAGCGGCGATGCGCGATGGCGAACTCGTCACCATTCAGGAAGTAGCCGAGGCTTTTGGCGTGTCGAAGGCGCATCTGGTCAAATGCGTGCATCAGCTGGGAGTATGGGGCTATCTCGACAACGTGCGCGGGAGGAACGGCGGCTTCCGGCTGGCTGTGCCGGCGCACAAGATCACCGTTGGCGAAGTGGTTCGCAAGACCGAGGATTGCCTGAGCCTCGTCGAATGTTTCGACGCCAGGACCAACACCTGCCCGATGATCGGCCTCTGCCTGATGGGCGAGGCCTTCAAAGAGGCCTGCGCCGCCTTCCTCGCCGTGCTCGACAAATTAACCATCGCCGAGGCGACGCACAATCGCGACGCCTTGCTTGGCGTGCTACACCTCAAAAATCACTTGCCGGTAAGAGCCAAAGCCTGACGTTTTTGATCTGCGTGCTTTCCCAAGCGACAAGTCGATGTAAGGCCCCTTGTATTTTCGGGTATTGTCGTGTTTCAAACACAATATGGCGTCGAATGACATATATCTGACTTACATAAATGCCGCTGGCCTGCGCATAGTTGGCCCGGCCTTTGCTGGTTGACGCCGATAATGGAGGTCGGCGATGTCGGATATTCGATCATCTCTTTACGCCTTTCAGCGCCGGCCCTTCGCTCTGGTGCTGGGAACCAACGAGATAGCTTCGGCGGTGGCGGTGCAACTCGCCTGGGCCGATTACGCCGTCGTGCTCAGCCATGACGCCTATCCGCCGGTGATCAGGCGGGCGATGGCGTTCCATGACGCCCTGTTCGAGGAAAGCGTCGAGGTTGACGGCATTATCGGCCGGCGGGCCGAGAGCCTGTTCGAGGTCGCCGAAATCGCCAGCCAGTCGGGACAGGTGGTGGTGACGCCGCTGGCCTTGACCGACCTGATCGCCCTGCGCATGGCCGATGTGCTGGTCGATGCGCGAATGCAGAAGAACCGAGTCACCCCGGATTTCCGCAATCTGGCCAAGGTGACAATCGGCCTGGGGCCGAAGTTTTTCGTCGGGGTCAATTGCGATATCGCCGTCGAAACCCATCCCGCCCATAATGGCGCGCTGGTTGAGCGCGGCGCGACCGACGATCCGGACGGGCAGGCGCGGCCCTTGGGCGGGGTCGGCGCTGAGCGTTTCGTCTATTCCGACCGGGCGGGTATTTGGCGCACGCCCGTCGATATCGGCATGTGGGTGCCCCGCGGCTATGTGATTGGCCGGCACGACCGGATGCCGGTCTGCGCGCCGATTGACGGCTATGTGCGCGGCGTGGCGCGCGACGGATCGTCGGCGCCGGCGGGGGTCAAGCTGGTGGAGATCGATCCGCGCGGGCGCTCGGCGAACTGGACCGGCAGCGACGAGCGGGGCCGCGCCATCGCCGAAGCGACGCTGCAGGCGATCAAGGCGCATCCGCCGCGCCGCTCCCCCGCCTTTGAGGTGGCGGCGGTAAAGGCCTGAAACTCAGGGAATTGTTTCGACGCCGA
>JARLJC010000207.1 GCA_031291435.1 Alphaproteobacteria bacterium
GAAAGCGGCGATTAGGGCTTGGACCGCAACACGGTCGTCTATCCGATGGATAAGAACGGCCACTTCGTCAATGCCTTCAACGTCGCGCGCGAACTGCAACATTATATCTGGCGTCTTTGCATCGCTCATAATTTTTCCTGATTACGCATATACGTCAGCCAATTTTAGGAGCTTGTATGGCATTGGCGGGGTTCTCAATGCGACGAAGGCGAGACGAGGGATCATGTCTTCGAGATGGTATCTGCGGTTGAACCGATATTCGAATTCGGCGAGATAGCGCGGCGCATGCTTTTCCCGCACGGCGCGGTAGGTTCCCACGATCGCCGCTTTGATATTGCCGAGCGCCGTGTTGACCCATTTGAATGCCGGCGTCTTGGCGGCCTTGGCGCCGCCGCCGGTCTTGATGACTTCGTGCGTGCAACCGGCCTGCGTCACGGCGGTAAAGCAGCGCAGTCCGTCGGAAACGACCACGATGCCGGAAACGAGCGCAGTGCCGGCGAGTTTACCGATCGCGAAGTTGCTGAACGTCTTTACCCGCCGCAGGATGATCTGATCCGGCTTGCCATCGTCCGTCGTGGCCACTGCGGCGACGAACGGCGTCTTACCTGCCGCGCCGCGTCCAGGCCGGCCTGGGCGCTGGCCGCCGATATAGGCGTCGTCCATCTGCACCTTGCCTTTCAGCTTCTTGCTCGCGTTGCGCTCCAACATGACCTGCGCCAGCTTGTGCTTCATCACCCAGGCGGTCGTCTGTGTGACGCCAAGCCGGCGCGCAAGCTCGATGCTGGAAATCCCCTTCTTCGATTGCGTGACGAGATAGATTGCTTTGAACCAGAGGTGCAGCGGCAGCTTGCTGGAGGCGAAGATAGTCCCAGCCTTTATGGACGTCTGCTTGCGGCAGGCGTTGCACTGAAACAAACGCCGCGCGCCGCGCTTTACGATGCAATGGCCGCCTGTGCCGCACTCTGGACAGACGAAACCATCGGGCCAACGCCAGCCGACCAGCGCCACATGGCATTGCTCCTCGCTGCCAAACAATTTGTCGAAACCGACCTCGCTGAGGCCTTTCTGGAATTGCACCATATTGCGCGCCATGCCCGAACCCTCCCGAAAACAATATGTTCGCTATTTGTTCTATATCCAAAAGCGTGGCTGACGCAACCGCGTAATCAGGAAATACAAAGGCCTGATGGAGACGGCCGCCAAATGCGTCTCCACCGGCAATGAGTGTC
>JARLJC010000208.1 GCA_031291435.1 Alphaproteobacteria bacterium
CCTTCGCGCTATTCCCGCGTTCCGCCGATAGTAGCCGATGCCGACCGTCAGAAATCGGCTGATACCGTTGAAAATCTCGGCCGTTGATCGGGCGCCGATGGCGTGATCACTTCTCGTGCCTATTTGCGGGGGAAGCGGCGATGATGGGCGTTCAGGCAGCTTTGGCTCGGTTGTTCTATGACTTCTGCCTTGAAGATCACGTTCCGGCCGATCATCAGCTGCGCGGCATCGACCGGCATCTCGATCTCGCACGCATCCGCGCCGCCTTGCAGCCGTTCTACAGCAGCACTGGCCGCCCCTCGATCGACCCCGAGTTGATGATCCGCATGCTTCTGGTGGGCTATTGCATGGGCATTCGTTCGGAACGCCGCCTGTGCGAAGAAGTCCATCTCAATCTCGCTTACCGCTGGTTCTGCCGCCTCGGTCTGGACGGCAAGGTTCCCGACCATTCGACCTTTTCAAAGAACCGGCATGGCCGCTTCCGCGAGAGCGACATCCTGCGCCATCTGTTCGAGAACATCGTCGAACGATGTCTGGCGGAGGGTCTGGTCGGCGCCGAAGGATTCGCGGTCGATGCGAGCCTGATCTCCGCCGACTGCAACAAGGCGCGCTCGCTGCGCAGCGAAGATTGGAACCCGGCGGAACTTAAGGACGAAGCGTGCCGCGCCGCCCGCGAATATCTGGCGACGCTCGATGACGCCGCCTTCGGCGCGGCCTCGCCGGCGACGCCGAAGTTCATTTCGCCGTCCGACCCGGCGGCGCAATGGACGGCGCAGAGGAAGGGTCATGCGTTCTTTGCCTACGCCGACAATTATCTGATCGACACCGATCACGGCGTGATCGTCGACGTCGAGGCGACGCGTGCGATCCGCCAGGCCGAAGTGGGCGCGTCTCGAACCATGCTGGAGCGCACGGAAGAGCGGTTCGGCTTGAAGCCCGGCTATCTGGTCGCCGACACCGCCTATGGATCAGCGAAAAATCTCGGCTGGCTGGTCAAGCAGAAGCAGATCACGCCGCATATTCCCGTCTTCGACAAGTCCGCCCGCACCGACGGCACGTTCTCGCGTTCGGACTTCACCTTCGATCCCGAAGCCAATCGTTACACCTGCCCGGCCGGCAAGCATCTCGTTCAGTTTCACCGAAACTTTGTAAAGCCGAGAACCGGCGTCACCGCCGCCGACACGCGCCTTTATCGAGCCACCATGAAAGAATGCGGGGCCTGCGATCTCAAGCCCCTTTGTTGTCCCAATATGCTGGCGCGGAAGATTCCACGCGATGTCGACGAGGACGCGCGCGAGATCGCCCGCGCACAAGTCGGAACGCCAGAATATGAAGCCGCTTGCCGTCGGCGAAAGAAGGTCGAAATGCTCTTCGCTCATCTCAAGCGCATCCTCCGGCTCAACCGTCTACGATTGCGCGGACCATGCGGCGCCAAGGACGAATTTCTGCTGGCGGCGACCGCCCAGAACTTGAGACGGTTGGCGAAACTTCGTCCGATGAGCGGACGGATGCAGCCCATCGCGGCATAGGCCGCGCCAGGGCGGCCATCACGCCGCCGGATCGAGGGGTCGACGCCGCAATCACCGACAGAAAATGATCGCTACGGAGCACACAATCGCTCACTCGGCGACTTTTTCAACGAAATCCGCCGATTCCTGCCCGCCGTGGTCGTCGGCCTTCGGCTCGAAGCCGCCATAGCCACGCTCACCGCCGATGGTCTCATCACGACCCTTTGCCGTCGGCCAGCCCGGTGGTGTGGGCGTCACGTCATGAGGCCGAAGCCGTCATTGCGCCCCGCCATTTCGCGGTGGTGAACATAGCGGTAGGAAATAGATCTTCGAATTCTCCTCAGTTTTGGCAACAGTAAATTGAGGGCCGTCGTTTAACGATAAGTCTGCGCCACGCGTGTGGTGCGCATTCCGTCGATTCAGTCATCATTTTAGATTTTGATGATTTGGAGAAAGCCATTGGTGCATGTTTTTCGTTTCGCATCCCTGCTCGCAACTGGGCTCGTTCTCGCCTCTTGCGGCGAACGCAGTGCCTTTTGTCGATCAACCGACGGCATTTGTCGCCATCCCTGACTCAAGGACAGCCGTGATGAAAGAACGACCCGAAGCGCAGCCGCCGTTTCAACAAGCGCGCAGCCGCCGGTCCATCATGAAGATGTTCGGGCTCGCCTGCGTCGCGCCGGCGCTTTCGGGTTGCGGTAAACAGGCGAGCTATCGCTATAAGCTCACGCTGGCCGTCGATACGCCGCAGGGCGTCAGGAGCGCATACAACGTCGTCGAGGTCACGCTTAGACGGATCGTCATGCCAGCAGAGGCGGATTATCCCTCCGTCAAGGGCGAGGCGCTTTACCTCGACGTGAACGGGAAGCCGCTCGTGGCGACCTTATACCAGAAAGAAATCTGGCCTATTTTTAAGAGCCCAATGGCGAACAGGACCAACGCCTTGCACCCTTGGTGGGCGAACTGGCGCGGCGCTAATCCGACGAGCATTTTCGACTGGGGCTATCTCCCCCGCCACGAACACGAGTGGATGCCGGACATCGCGATGATCGAGAAATTCGCACGGATTCGCCGTCCTCTGGATCTTGCCGCGGACCAATTGCCCAATCTCGTGACTTTCGCCGACGTCAACGCCCCCAAGACCGTGGCTCCGGTCTATCCCGACAATCTCGAAGCCTTCTTCGGCCCCGGCGTGAAGTGGCGCACACGCACGATCGAGATCACGGATGAACCGCTGACGACAGAAATTGAGGCAAAGCTGCCATGGCTGAAGACGATGCAGGATAGCTATCTAGATGGCGCCATGATTTCCGCTTTTCCGCATAAAAATTTGGCCAACGCGTTACAGCCATTCGACTTTATTCATAGGGAGTCTTTCTAATGGCCTCGCAACAAGACCTATTGCTCGCCATTCTTTCCATGGATGCTTACAATCGCGGATACGACTCTCCCACGCGGTGCGCCGTTTCGCCCGCAGGCCGCCGCTATCCGGCCTATTTCTTCCCTTCGGCCTATGGCCGGAATCCGCCCATCCTTGCCCTTGCCGACGACATTGGCGGTCTTCCGCTTTCCGCCGATTCTTGCCGTTAGGCCTACTGCCGCTTCCCGCCCGTCAGCGTCATTCGAGACGAACTCGACTGCTGCAAAGAGAATTCTGTCGAACCTCGATTGCCGTGCGTCTAAGAATTAACATCATGAATTGCAGCGTAGAGAGGTGTCATAAATAATAATGCATTATGATTGGTGTCCTTGTAGGCGGCATAGTGAATACGCGCGTGTGATAATTCAAAGAAAAAATGCGGAGGCCTTGGCTTCTTTGTCATTTGAAAACATAATTAGATGTTTAGTCCCGGCATTTGATGGATTGGATCGAGTCTGAATCGTTCGGGCTCTTTTGTCCACATTTTGCAGACGGCTTCATAGGGCGTAAGGCCCTTGAGCGTCTTCAGCCG
>JARLJC010000209.1 GCA_031291435.1 Alphaproteobacteria bacterium
CTGGAGATGTGCCTGACCGGTACGTTTACATTTGTGCTGCATCCACGCACCGACCCAGGATCGAAGGTTTTCAGCTATCCGCGGGCCGAGACGCCGACGCATTTTATTTCCATGGGAATGCATGAAGATTTAGGCCAGGCCACGCAGATTGCCTTGCGGGAGATGATTGCGTTCATTTGCAGCCGCACGGATTTAACGGCGGTCGAGGCGTATAAAACCTGTTCGCTTGCCGTGGACTTTCATGTGACGCAGACCGTGAATGCCGAAAAGGGCGTGCATGGCATGTTGCGCAAGGGGCTACTATTTTAGCATAGGTTTTTATGACCCTAGGCTATGATAGTATCGATTTTATCTTTTTAACGGTTTCGTCCATGTTCGGCCCTCAACTTTTAAAGGATGTCTGTCCATGATCCGTACCGGCGCGCAATATCGGGATTCAATTCGTGACGGCCGGCAGGTTTGGGTGAATGGCGAGCGCGTAGCCGATGTGACCACGCATCACATGTTCAAGCCGCTGGTCGATATTCGCGCGCGGATTTATGACATGCAGCATGAGGCAGCTCATGCGCCAGTGATGTCCTACCGCGATGAGCTTGGCCAGACTTGCGCGGTTGGCTCGAAACTCCCGTTTACGCAAAATGACTGGCACCAGAAACGCGCCGCGACGGATGCCGTGCTCGACGAGGTGGGCGGCATCGTCACCCGCGTCGGCGATGAGACGATCGGCGAGATGTGGTCGTTGTATGACGGGCAGGACGTGCTGAACGAGGTGAATCCGCAATTCTCGGAGAATATCCGCCGGCATATCGACCTTAGCGTTCGCAACGACCCGTTCCATGTCTCGGCAAATACCGACCCGAAGGGTGACCGCAGCAAAAAGCCGCAGGACCAGGACCCGGACATGCTGCTGCATGTGGTGAAGGAGACCGATGCAGGAATTATCGTGCGCGGCGCGAAATACGAAACCGCCGCGGCCTATGCCAACCAGGCGTTTACCAAGCCGACGATCGCGAACTGGGGCAATGCGGAACTCTCCGACTATGCGGTTGGGTTTGTTTGTGATCTCGGCTCGCCGAATTTAAAATTCATCTGCCGGACCGGGTTCGCCGGCCGCGCGCCGGCCGA
>JARLJC010000210.1 GCA_031291435.1 Alphaproteobacteria bacterium
ATGCGCCGCGTAATAGGAGCATCGGTAAGAGCCGCCGCAGCATTCGGCAAAATTATCCCATTCGTCAGAGCCGGCTCTGTTTCTTGCTATGGCAAGCGTACTGCTCAAATGAAGATCCACATAGGTCTCCTTTGGACGAATAAAAATGCGAGGCCTGCGTGATAGCGAAATCATGACCCGAGGCGCTTCGAGACGGCCCGGAAATACCATTGCATGACGGTGCGGCTGCCTTTGTGCGCCGCATTAATGGCGGCGCGCCCGCTGCTTATGCTTCAAACCGATAAGCCTCTGTTTCCGTGGAGGCGGGGCCGTTGACGCGTGTGCGCTGCACAAATTTGTAGGCGGGACAGAAAACGCGGTCGAGTTCGTAATTGCCCGTACTACTACGGTCATTCCAGATAAAACTGGTTGCAGTCCACCGTGGCGACCGCCGGCATAAAGGTGCGTCAGCGCTTTTTCGCGTTCGAAACAATCGGCCCGCTTGTGCGTTGCGGTCTATGATTACATTCCCTAGAGCAACAAGGCGCCAGGATGCGTCCAGCGAAGGCCAGTCACGATTCCGCGTCGAGGGGAGAAATTCGCGTTGGCGTTGGAGGCTGGACGTACGAGCCCTGGCGGGGGGTGTTCTATCCCGAGGGTGTTTCGCATGCTGATTCCTGACGAAGCCGCCCACCATAACGAGATGATGTCGCCCGTCGTAACGGAATGATGTCGCCCACCCATAACGAGATGATGCCGCCCACCGGAACGGGATAATCCCGCCCGGGGTCTGAACGGCGACGAGCGCCTCCGCTGGCCAGTTAAGCTTGCTCCTTTGGCGACCCCAAGGAGCGACAATGCCAGCGGAAAGAGTTGCGATGCGCCAGGCGCGCGAGATCATACGTTTGAAGTTTTCAGTCAGCGTGCCGACGCGGGAGATCGCGCGGCGCCTTGGCCTTGCGCCCTCGACAGTTCGGGAGACGTTGAAACGTCTGGATGGCGCCGGGCTGGTTTGGCCATTGCCGGAAGGCATGAGCGATGGCGATCTGGAGGCGGCGCTTTACGCCAATCGCCGCAGCAAACGCGGGCATCGCCGCCACGCCGAACCGGATTGGCCGACGATCCACCAGGAGCTGAAACGCAAGCACGTCACCCTGCTGATCGTTTGGGACGAATATATCGCGGCCACCCCCGGCGGTTACAGCTATTCGCGGTTCTGCGAACTCTATCGCGGCTTTGAATCCAAGCTGTCGCCGACGATGCGGCAGTCGCATGCGGCCGGCGAACGGCTGTTCGTCGATTACGCCGGCGACGGCGTGCCGGTGGTGATCGACCGGCTGACTGGGGA
>JARLJC010000211.1 GCA_031291435.1 Alphaproteobacteria bacterium
ACGAAAGTGCTCCGTCGCAAGGTCGGCGATAGAGCCGCAATCGCGCTCCCCCGGCTGCCCATAGCGACGCCTCGTCGTCTGGAATATATTCCAGAGGAAATGTGAAACCGCTGTGAAGGAACCGGCGCCGTCTCGCCGTTCAACGCCGACATTTGGGGGAAACGAAATTGACGACTGTTGATGTCGAAAAAAACCCCAGAAATGCGGCCAACGCGAGCACGGCGGCCTTGGGGCTGGGCGCCTTGGGCATTGTCTTTGGCGATATCGGCACCAGCCCCCTCTATACCCTGAAAACCGTGCTCGATCTGACCGGCGGCGCGCCATCGGCTGATGTCGTGCTCGGCGTCCTGTCGTTGCTGCTCTGGACGCTGATCATCGTCACTTCGATCAAATATGTGAATTTTCGCCATGTCCATAGACAATGACGGCGAAGGCGGCATCCTCGCGCTGATGGCTTTGCTGGGCCTCAAAAAGCATAAACGGCCGGCCATTGTCGCTCTGCGGCTCTTCGGCGCGGCGTTGATCTACGGCGACGGCGCCATCACGCCGGCTATTTCGGTGCTATCGGCGCTTGAAGGCCTCAACATCGTCGCGCCGGCCCTGCAGCCTTGGGTTCTTCCCGCCGCCGTGACGATTTTGATTGCCCTCTTCTTGCGGCAACCGATGGGCACGGCGCGCATCGGCAAGGCTTTTGGGCCGGTCATGCTCCTGTGGTTCGCCGCCATCGCGCTGCTCGGTCTGCGCGGCGTAACCTTTCACCCGAGCGTTTTCGCCGCTTTCAATCCATTTTACGCGATTCAATATCTATTCTCGAACGGCCTCACCAGTTTTCTGGTCATGGGCGGCGTCTTCCTGTGCGTGACGGGTGCCGAAGCGCTTTATGCCGATATGGGGCATTTTGGCCCGAAGCCGATTCGAATCTCATGGACCTTCATCGTTTTTCCGAGCCTTGTGCTCAATTATGCAGGGCAATGCCCCTGGTGCTGAACGGCGCCAACATCGACGGGAACATATTTTATCTGGTTTGACCAGCGCAGCTGCTGCTGCCTTTCGTCGCGTTTTTGCTGAGCCGAATATTGCCATGTCAGTGGACACTTGGAACAGTTGCTCTCCTTCTTGCAGGTGGTTCCCTGATGATTCCTCGAATCGGTTATCATAAAGTGTCGCGAAAGCTTTTGAGATCCACGTTGCTGCAGTTGG
>JARLJC010000212.1 GCA_031291435.1 Alphaproteobacteria bacterium
AATAGGATTTTGAAAAAGCAAAAAGAGAGGGCGGGAAAGTCGCCCTTCCCACCCTGCTTTATCCGGGGTTCCTGCTTTAGTTCTTGTGCATCTGATCGACGACATAGCCGCCCGCGACGCCGACCGCGCCACCGATAGCCGCGCCGCAGGCGACACAGCCGCCGGTCAGGACGGTACCCGCCGCGCCGACCACGGTGCCGACGGCGCCCCCTGACAGCATGCTTTGCTGCTGGCTATTCATATTGGCGCAACCGGCCAGCGGCGCGACCAACGCCACGGCCAGCGCGGTGTGGCGTAACGCTCTTTTGATCGAAATCATCGGGAATCTCCATAAGTTGAAGGAATCTGTATAAGAAACCTACCATCGAACCGATGGTATAAAAAAACAAAAAGCACAAAGGCCCCAATGCGCAAGGAAAGCATAAGGGCGGCTTTTGCTTTCCTGCCCGTTCCGGCCTAGAATGCGGCCTTAATTCCCCAACCCGGAGGTTCTTATGTACAAACTCTATTATTCGCCCGGCGCCTGCTCGATGAGCATCCATGTCGCGCTTAACGAATGCGGCCAGCCGGTCGTTCTGGAAAAAGTGGATCTTTCCGCGCCGCGTCCCGCCGAGTTTCTCAAGCATAACCCGCGCGGCCAGGTGCCGACGCTGATCGACGGCGATCAAACTCTTCGCGAAGGCGCCGCCATCCTTCTTCATATCCTCGACAAGCATAAAAGCCCGTTGCTGCCGCAAAGCGGGGCCGCGCGCGATTCCGCCATCGAATGGATGATGGTCGCCAATGCCAGCCTGCATCCGGCCTACGCCCGCGTGTTTTTTCTTAAGAAGAACGGCGTTACCGAAGGGCCCTTGATGAACGCGGCTCTGGAAGGCATCAACAAAATCTGGAGCGAAGTCGAGCAACGCCTGTCGTCGCAAAGCTTTGTCTGCGGCGATCAGCCCACCATCGGCGATATCCTGCTGACGGTCATGGCGAACTGGTCGGTGCCGGCTTCCCTCGGCCCCAATACCAAACGCATGCTCAAGGCGATCAGCTCGCGGCCTTCCTACCAGAAGGCGATGCAGGCCGAGCAGGTGGAATACAAAGCCGCCGCCTGAACGATTGGTAGTCGAGCGCTGCCTCATCCGTTAGCGTCACCCCGGCGAAAGCCGGGGCCCAGTCCCGCAGGCTTCAAAAGGTATGGCTTGCGGATGATTTAGGACTGGATCCCGGCCTGCGCCGGGATGACGGCTCTGGCTGGCGGGTGTGATCTACAAAAACTCGCCGACTGTCTGCCATAGCAGCTCGAGATTTTCGGGCGTGCTGAGGCGATGATCGCCGTCTTCGACCAAAGTCACGCGCGCGTCGCCGCCGATATGATCGGCGATGCGCTGGGCATAGGCGTAAGGCACTTCGCCGTCTTTCTTGCCTTGGAGGAGCCGCGCCGGGCAGGGCAGGGTGAAAGGCGTGCGCAGGATAAGATGCGTGCGCGCTTCTTCGATCAGGCGCAAAGTGATCGGCGCGCGTTCATGCGAAGGATTCTCGCCGTCGAAAATGCGTCCTTCGCGCAATAGCACCTTGCGCCCCGCATCAGTCAGTTTTTCCCACACCAGTTCCTCGGTGAAATCGGGCGCAGCGGCGATGCCGACGAACGCCTTGACTCGTTCGGGCCGCGCCGACGCCAGTATCAGGCCCAGCCAGCCGCCCATTGACGAGCCCACAACGATCTGCGGGCCTTTGGTTAAGATGTCGAGGATGGCGAACGAATCCTGCAGCCATGCGCCGATCGTGCTGTCGGTGAAAACTCCGGGCGACAGGCCGCAGCCGCGATAATCGAATCGCATGAAAGAAATATGCGCGCCTGCGCAGCGTTCGGCCAGATACTGCGCCTTATGCCCTTCCATATCCGAAGCGTAACCCGATAAAAACACGATTCCGGGGCGATCGGCGTCGCCAACTTGTCGTTGATAAGCGAGGCTGCAATCCGCTAGAGTGAGGAACTCGACGGCCATTAAATCATACCCTGAACGCGATGAACAAAGCCAACCCTAGCAGGAATCCGCAGCCCCTCAAGCCCGTCACGGCGGCATCGTCGTCGCGCCGCAGCGGGCGGACGGGAGTCCTGCATCTGTGCTCCGACCTCGATTATGGCGACCCTTCGCGCGAAACCGTTACCCTTGCCGTTTTAACGCAGCGCCTCGGCTGGCGCGCGCTGATCGCCTCGGGCGGCGGGGCCTTGGTGACGGAGGCGGAACGCGCCGCCGTCAAACATGTGCGCATGCCGCTCGACCGGCATGGCGTGTTCGCCAGCTGGCGCAACCGCGTGCATCTTGAAACATTGCTGCAGCGCGAACGGCCCGCTTTGATTCACGCGCACGGCATTGATACGATTGAAATGGGCTGCCGCCTCAGCCGCCTGCATCGCCTGCCGCTGGTGGTCGATCTCACCCAGCCTTTGCCGGATAACCAGAACTCGCACCGGCTGATGACTTATGTGGCGCAGACTTCCTGCACCGTGCGGGTGCCGACGCAGACCATGGTCAAGCATCTGACCGGCACTTTCCAGATCAACCCGGCGCTGATCGCGCGCGTGGCGCCCGGCATCGATTTGCAATCTTATAACGCCAGCGGCATCAGCGCCGAGCGTCTGCATAATCTCAGCAAATTGTTCCGTTTGCCCGAACAGGCGATGGTGGCCCTGATGCCGATGCCGCTCGAACCCGGCATGGGGCATGCGTTGTTTTTGCAGGCGATGGCGCAGCTTAAGGACGAAAATCTTTACGCCATTATGGTCGGCAGCGACCGCCACGCCCCCGGCCTGCGCGCCGAATTCGAAAAGGCCATCGAAAGCATGGGCCTCAGCGGCAAGGTCATCATGCCCGAAACCTGCCCCGACTGGCCGGCGGCGTTCTG
>JARLJC010000213.1 GCA_031291435.1 Alphaproteobacteria bacterium
GAAGGGAAGTTGTTCACCTTGGACGCCAAGACCGGCGCGCTCAACACCAAGTTCGGCGCCGATGGCGTGGTGGACCTCAACACGCCAGAAATCACCCATGGCGTGGGCGCCGCCGGCACATCCTCGCCGACCATCGTTTACAAGAATCTCATCATCATCGGTAGTCATTTGCCGGAGCGCGGTGGCCCCGGACCGGCGGGCGATGTGCGGGCCTTCGACATTCATGACGGCAAGCTCGTCTGGACCTTCCATTCCATTCCGCAGAGCGGCGAACCCAATGGCGGCACCTGGACCGGTGACAGCGCGAATAAACGCACCGGCGTCAATGTCTGGGGCTTCATGACCGTGGATGCCAAACGCGGCATTGTCTATCTCCCCTTTGGCGCACCCTCCGGCGATCTGTTCGGCGGCGACCGTACGGGCAACAATCTTTATGATTCCAGCATCGTGGCGGTGGACGCCAAGACCGGAAAATATCTCTGGCACTTTCAAGTCGTGCATCACGATGTCTGGGACTTCGATCTGGAAAGCCCGCCGGTGCTGATGGACGTCAAGAAGGGCGGCAGGACCGTTCCCGCCGTTGCGGTGTTCGGCAAGAGCTCGCTTCTGTTCCTGCTCGATCGCGTCACCGGCAAGCCAATTTATGAGGTCACGGAGAAACCGGTGGCGCAGAGCGACGTGCCGGGCGAGCAGCTCTCGCCCACCCAGCCCTTCCCGGCCAAGCCCGGCTATCTGGCGCGGGTGGGCTTCAGCATGGCCGACATCGCCACGGTGACGCCCGAGCTGGAAGCCAATTGCCGCAAGCTCATCAGCGACAATAATATTCTGACCGAGACCGGTCCCTATGCGCCGCCCACCTATAACCGCATCCGGGTGATCTTCCCCAGCGAGATCGGCGGCGCGGATTGGGGCGGGGCCTCTTTCAATCCCACGCTCGGCTATCTCTTCATCAACGTGAACGATCTGGGGCAGCTCAATGGCCTCAAGGATCCAGAATCCGGTCCCGTCGATGTCGCCAAGCTGGCAGGCACGAACAATCGGGGCGGTCGCACCGGCCCATACCTCGATTTGAGTCCCAGTGGCCGTTTCCGCGATCCCATTACGCATATGTTTTGCAACAAGACGCCCTGGGGTGAACTTGTGGCGGTGAACGTGAACACCGGCGACATCGCCTGGCACGTGCCGCTCGGCGTTACCGACAGCCTGCCGGCCGACAAACAGAATACAGGCCGGCCCGGCGAAGGCGGGTCGATCGCGACGGCGTCGGGGCTGGTGTTCATCGGCGCCTCCGACGATTCCCGCTTTCGCGCCTTCGACGCAAAAACCGGCAAGGAGTTATGGGCCGCGAAGCTCGGCGCATCGGCGGAATCGGTTCCCAGCACCTATCTGGGCAAGGACGGCAGACAATATGTGGCGGTGGTCGGCACGGGCGGCGGCGACGCTGCCGCGCCAGTAACGTCGGACCAAATCACCGTCTTCGCGTTGCCGCGCTGAATCGTTGCCAGCGCTCTATGATTATCGGCCACTGGAGCTCGCGCAAGCGCGCCCCGGTTCGACGGGCTCGTAGTTAGCGATCTAACACTAAGCCATATTGAGATAGGCAAATCAGCCGGTGTTCTATTGCGCATCAAGCACCGCCAACACCGGGGGGACAACGCTACAATGAATGGGGCCGTAAACTCTGCACCACTTCGGGAGCGCTGGCAGTTAGTCTCTCAGCAATGAGCGTCACCACCAGAACCGTAAACAGCGCATCTGCTGCCGAGATCATAATGACGCAAATGTTATTTCACTCAGCGGGCGCTGCATCACATTGCTCCCATAGATCGACCAGCTCACTAGCGCCAGACCGGCTTCGACGGGGACTTTCCCGCCGGCAGCGACGGCAAGAGCGAGTGGCTGCTGCATTGCTATGGAATGGTCGGCGCCGGGCGCGATGGGCTTCTATGCCAAGCCCGAGCAATATACGAAAATTCATTCCATTCGCCTGGCGTCGGAGCTGGCGCCCAAGGACCGGCTGCCGCTTCAATATCTGAAAACCGACACGCCCTCTTTCGCCGCCTATGTCGAAGCGCGGCGCAACCGGCACAATGACTGGTTTGTGCGTGCCGCCGGGGCGATCGATGCTTGCAATATTCCCCTGCCGGTCAGATCGGCGCCCAAATAGCGGGACTCAGTGAGCGGGCGCGGGCTGCGGCGCCGCGCCGACAAGCCCCATCCGGCATTGCAGTTCGGCGGTGGTTCCAGGCATTGCCCCGGCATCGGCGCAACGCTCGACCGCCGACCTTTGACGTTGCTGCGCGGAATAGGTGGAAAAATCGGTGCGCGCTTTCTGGAGTTTTTGCGGCGCCACGCAACCCGGAAGGGTGAGGATGCCGGCCAGGATCAGCCATCGCAATTGCATGTCCGACCTCAAAAACCTGGTGCGCCCTAGGGCGGCTCCATGGTCTAACGATTTCAATGGGTTACGAATAGGTGTGGCAGTTTAAGGCTCATTGAAGCGTAACGGTTATTTTGGACGGCTGCCATACCCCTTCGCACCAAGGTCTGCTGCCTTCATGAGTACTCGGTCGATAGTGCCACTTCCGCTACCGCCAAGTGGAGGATTTGTCAGGACCCGAGCCCACCTAGTCGCCCAAAGCGCTTCACCCTTAAATCGCCATCAGGGTCACCGGCGAACGATATGTGGGATCGTGCACGACAGGCAGCGGTTCACTCGTAATGCCTCCCGTACCGCAGTAATGCCGGTTTCGTATCGAAAGCCCAATCGTTGGTCGACTTTATTTGAGTCGTAGAGCCGTCCGATGTGACTCGGCAAAGTCCAACTCCATTGCTGGCAGAGAGCGACCTCACGCGATTACGAAACGACGTACGACCTCCCAAATCGATTTTTTGCGCGCTTCGGCTTCCTTCGGATCGGCCATATCATGTTTGAAAATGGACCGGAAAGTGTAGCGATTGGATACGTTGAAGAAACATAGCGCCGCAATGGTTGTGTAAAGATCGAAATTGTCTAAGCCAGCGCGCATGCTGCCCCCCCGCGCGCCTCGCTCGCAGATATTGGCAACAGCGTCCAGCACACTGGTATTGACCGAAGTCACCTGGGGCAGCTTGGCCACGTGTTGGCCTTTGTGGATATTTTCCACCATCACCAGTCGCACGATCCCAGCATTCTTGAGATGATAATCGAATGTGAAATCTACCAGCAGCTTGAGCGCTTCCAATGGTTCGCGATGGGTAAGATCGAGCGCCAATTCGGCGGTCCGGAGCTTTTCGTAATAGGACAGCAGGACCGCTCGATAGAGACCGTCCTTGTCGCCGAAATAGTAATACAGCATTCGCTTGCTGGTATTGGTGCGCGCCGCGATGCGGTCGACGCGCGCGCCTGAAAGCCCCCGCTCCGCGAACTCAGCTGTCGCGACGTCAATAATATTGGCGCGCGTTTTCTCGGGGTTTTTTGCCCGCGATGGCTGCTTTTTCTTGGTCCGCTTGGTCGCCACGAATCCCCTCCCAACGCCCGCATACGCGAGACGTCATGCCGAAACACCCGTATTTATCATAGATAACAATCCTTTGCGCGGCCCAGTCAAAAAAAAGCGCCGCATGCGGACATGCGGCGCCAGGTGTTGCCCTACGGGGAAGAAGGGCGGGAAAATCAATCGCGCGGCCGGGGTTGATCGGGACTGGCGCGCGGAATGGCTTTTGCCGGGTGAGCGGCTAACCAGTCCATGCGAGCAGTATCAAGCTTGACGACCTGGATTGTGTCTCCGAACTCGATTTTGCGCTCGTCGCGCGGGGACCAGGCCGGCCAGCGGACGTCCGCGGTGTTGGGATTGCCGGTATCGGCGAAGGCGATCAGCGACCCAATCATATCCGCCGACATCTTCCGATCTGCGACGGACCAAGCGCGCGTCGTCCGGAACATGTTGAACATGTCCATTGTGCCGAACCAGAAGGGGATATCGGCAGTGTGATAGGCGCCCGCGGTCTGCGGATTCATATCGGCAATCTTGACGCCGGGCGCGAAGGATGGGTTGCGCGCGAACATGTCGATATAGGCGGGCGACTTGTTATATTGGTTCTGCAGGCGGGCGCACATCCGCGCCGACTGTTCCAGATCGGCCTCGCGGGCCGCGTCCATGCCGACTTTGCGGATATCGGAATCTTGGGTTACCGGAAAGCGCTTCAGAAATTCGGATGCATCAGGGCCATACATGGCCGCTGCGACGCTCTTATACGCCGCGACCGTTTTCGCGGTGACCAGAGGGCTGCCGGCATCCAGATCCTCGTGATTGAAGCTGGCAATGATCGGCACATCATTTTCCGCATGCGACTGCAACATTTCGAGCCGCGTATTTGGCGTGAAATAGCCGTCGATGATCGCCCCCGTACGCACGCCCTCGACATTCACGCCAACCTGGCGTTCGGATTGCACTGCCAAAATCCGGTCGGCGGGCACCTCGCGCATCTCTTCCAGACTGGCTGCGCCCAGACGTCTTTGAATTTCGAGTCCGATTTTTTCTCCGTCGGCCAATGTCGGCATGGGCCCGCCCAAAGGGCCAGCGCCCATCCAACTGCAGCCGCTCGACATGACCGCGCCTCGAAACAGGCCCTTGGACAAAGGGCTGAACAGCTGCGCCGTCACGGACTGGGCGCCGGCCGATTGGCCCATAATGACGATCTTGGACGGATCGCCGCCGAATTTGGCGATGTTATCGTGCACCCACTTCAGCGCGGCGTTCTGGTCCAGATAGGCATAGTCACCGGAATGCCCTCCCTGCTCCTTGGTGAGCTCGGGATGCGCCATAAATCCCAGGATGCCGACGCGATAGTTGAGATTTACGAAGACGGCCTTGCCGGTCTTGGCGACATCCTCACCGCCATAGAGCGCGATCCCGCTGGAGCCGATGGTGCCGCCGCCGCCATAGATGAACACGATCACCGGAAGATTCGAGCCTTCGTGCGCGGTGCCCGGCGCCCAGACATTCAGATAGAGGCAATCCTCGCCTGTCGCCTCTTCCCCGAAATAATGATTGATGTTGTGCGGGCGCAGAACCTGGATACATTCCGGCATCTTGCGGTCAGCATTCCAAACCCCATTCCAATGGATCGGCTGGGGCGGCCGCCAGCGCAAATCATTCACCGGCGGTTTGGCGAAAGGCACGCCGAACCATGCCTTGATGCCGCTCGGCAAAATATTGCCGGCAACAAGTCCTTCGCTGGTGGCTATCGGCGCAATCGGATTGTCGACCTGGGCAAAAACGGGAGACGCACCCGCCACCATCAACAGCAATGCTGAAAACAGAGTACGGATGCGTCTCACCGGTGCCCCCATGGCCGTTAGAAGGATTTGCGGAACCCGACCGAGATGACGCGGCCGATCGGGCTTGCGTCGGTCGCGTCATAACCGGCCGACACATCGTAGAAGGGCGGCGCCTCGTCAAAGATGTTGGAGCCGTCGAGATAGACCTGGGTGTCCTTGAGCCAGACATTGTCTTGGAACGGCAGGTTATAACCGAGATGGAAGTCGACCGTCGTGAATGGCCCGACATGCTGGATGCCGGTGGGATAGAGCGCCACGGGTTGATTGATCAGCTTGTAGGGGGCCGCATAATTGATGAAAATATTGGCATTGATAGGATCGAACTGCCAGCCGATGTCGAACCTCGCCACCAACGCCAGCGCGCTGAATGTGGTGTTGAAATTCTGGTTCAGATAGCTGATCTGCGGCGTGCCGGGCGCCGATCCGAAGGCAACTTCCTTGAATCGAACCTTCTGACTGCCGCTTACGCCGGTCGAGAACGCGCCATAGTCGTCGGTGGCGAAGAAGTAGTGTGCATCGAAATCGATGCCCGCCGAGTCGATGTTATAGGCGTTGTCCTGTTGGAAGCTGTAAATGAAGTAGTTCGCGGCCGGCAGAGGGCTGGTTTGCAGCAGTCCGGGCGCCAGGGTCGAAGCCAATTGCGCGGCTGTTACGGTGCCGTTCGGGCCCGCTCCCAGGGTCACCTTCTTATACAAGCCAGGCGTCACCACATCGTTGGTTAAAGTCGGCGCGGTGATCAGGCCGGTATATTTGGAAATCCAATAGGTGGCGGACATGTGCAATCCCGGCAGAAAGGTGGGATTGAAATCCAGGCCGAAGGACCGCGAAGAACCCGTCTCCGGCTTCAGATTCTGATTGCCGCCGGTGATCTGC
>JARLJC010000214.1 GCA_031291435.1 Alphaproteobacteria bacterium
CGCTTAACGACGCCGGTTTTGTTTTGATGCAGGGGGCGAACGGCGCCTGGGAACTCGACGATGGAAGCATGGAGGCGCGCTGATGAAATTGCTCATGAAAGATAAAGCGCCCGCGAAAGTGATGTGGGGCGTGGTTGATTCGCCCGCCGGAAAACTGGCAGTCGGCTTGACGGACAAAGGCGAGATTTGCCGCATTTCTTTTTTACGCGCGCGCAGGCCACAAGAAGCCGTGGCCGAATGGCAGGCGGAATGGCCGCACACGCTTTTCGAAAGCGCGAAAGCGATGCCGAAAAATCTGGACGGCAAGCCGGTCATGCTGGTGGGAACGAAATTCCAGCAGGCGGTGTGGAAGGCGATGACGCAGATTCCTTCCGGCAAGGCGATGGGGTACGGCGAAGTCGCGCGGCGCATCGGGCATCCCGGCGCGGCGCGTGCGGTGGGGGCGGCGTGCGGGGCCAATCCGGTCGCCTATATCGTGCCGTGTCACCGCGTGGTGGCCGCCAACGGCAAGATCGGCGGTTTTTCCGGCGGGCCGGGAATCAAGGAGAAGCTCTTGAAAACCGAGGGTTATTTATAAAACTTCGCAGCCGCAGCATGTCTTTCGGCGCGCGAAAGTAAAAAAAGCGTCGCCCCGGTACTTCGATATGTCCTACAATTCATGGATTATTGTTGAGGTATACCGATGGACGAAAAATCGCTGAACATTGACGAAGTTCGAAACTTGTTCCTTGTCGAGGGGGATCATGTCGATTTTTGCGGTATTTCCGGCGGCACCGCCCGTTTCATCGATTCCAGCCCGCCCCGTTTCGGCTGCCCCGTACGGCATGACTTTCCCCTTGCGCGCGAGACGATCGAAGCCCTTTTGATGAGCGATGAACTGAGGCCGGTTTATCAGGCCGAAACCGGCTTCGCCGAAGAGATGTTCGGGAAATTGCCGGCAAATTTGCAAAACGCCTATGGCGTCCTGACGACCGCGCTCGATGAAATGAAGGGCGTTTTTCATGTCGCTTACGCTTCGAAGTTTGAAAAAGCGCAACGGCCATTGCCCGTGATGGGCGACGGGACAAAGATCGGTCTGCCCACGGCGCCGAAAATGCCCGCGCCGACGCAGGGCGACTGAGTCTCAGGCGACGGCTTTGATCGCGTCGCAGATTTCGGTTACGAGTTTTTGCACCAGAGCGCCGTCGTCGCCTTCGGCCATCACACGCACCAAAGGTTCGGTGCCGGATTTGCGGATCACGAACCGGCCCGACGCGCCGATTTTCTTTTCGGCGGAGGCGATCACTTCGCGGACTTTCGGATGATCGAGCACGCTGCCCGGCGCGCGCACATTGTTGAGAATTTGCGGCACCGGTTTGAAGACCGCGCAGACTTCCGACGCCTTGCGCCCGCTTTCACGAATGACCGAGAGGACTTGAAGGGCGGCGATGAGGCCGTCGCCGGTGGTGCAGTAATCGCTGAAGACGATATGGCCGGATTGCTCGCCGCCGACATTGCAGCCATGTTCGCGCATCGCTTCGACCACATAACGGTCGCCGACGGGGGTGCGGATCAGGACGATATTGTTGGAGGCGAGGTAACGTTCGAGGCCGAGGTTGGACATCACGGTGGCGACCAACGCATTGCCGCGCAAGCGGCCCGCGCGCATCCATGAACGGGCGATAAGGCCCATCAATTGATCGCCGTCGATGCGGTTGCCGTTTTCGTCGGCCATGATGAGGCGGTCGGCGTCGCCGTCGAGCGCGATACCGATATCGGCACCGTGGAGCAGCACGGCTTCCTGCATCAATTGCGGATGGGTGGCGCCGCATTTGTCGTTGATGTTGCGGCCATTGGGGTGAATGGCGACGGGAATGACTTCGGCGCCGAGTTCCCACAAGACGGTGGGGGCGACCTTGTATGCCGCGCCGTTGGCGCAATCGACCACGATCTTCATGCCTTCGAGATTGTCGCCGGGGTACGTCGCCTTGGCATATTCGACATAGCGGCCGATCACGTCGTCAAGGCGGCTGGCGCGGCCCAGTTCGTCGGAGGCGGCATGGTCGCTGGCGAGGTCGCCATCCATGCGTTCTTCGATCTGGTGTTCGAGATCGTCGGACAATTTGTTGCCGTCCGGCCCGAACAGTTTGATGCCGTTATCTTCATAAGGATTGTGCGAGGCGGAAATCATCACCCCCATATCGGCGCGCAGGCTGCTGGTCAGCATGGCGACGGCGGGCGTGGGTAACGGCCCGAGCAGGACGACATCCATGCCCTTGGCGATGAAGCCGGCGGTGAGCGCGGGCTCGAGTAGATAGCCCGACAGGCGCGTATCCTTGCCGATCACCACGCGGTGGCGGTGGTCGCCGCGGCGGAACAAAGTGGCGGCGGCCATGGCGACGCGCAACGCCGTTTCGGCGGTCATCGGTTCGGTGTTGGCGCGGCCGCGGATGCCGTCGGTGCCGAAATATTTGCGGGTCATGCAAGACTCATTTGACAGGATACCATTTCAATTTGTTTGTTCAGGGTGTTGAATCTTCTACCTCAGCCGTACCAGATACGGCTTTAGCCAAAGATAAGACCCAACCAATAAGTGTCCACCCAAGGAAAAGATTTATTACTCCAATCGATGAAGCATCTTTGAGGCATCGTTGTGTAGCAACAATATAAGGAGCGAAATAAAGACCAGTAATAAATAAAAACGTTACTATGCTTTCTTCATGATTTTCGCTAATGAATACTATAAGTCCGAATATACACCACCCTATTAAAATCTTTATTCCCAACGGGGTTTTATTCCATCTCATTTCTGTTCTCCTGCGTTCGAGATTCAATGGGGTGCTTATTTTTTGTCCCTTTTTCGATACTGAATAAAAGGTAGTCCGAACCGTCCGGAATCTCAATCGGCTTGAGCCATGCTGGAATCTCGCCCCGGATCAGCCGTTCGATCAAAGGCTGGCGCGGATCGGTGTTGGTCAGATGCAATTTGCCGTCCTCGCCGGGCTTCAAAGCTACATGCGAAAGCGTGAAATAATCCTTACCGAGATAGAGGCTGGGCGCGGTTTTGCAGACCAGAACGAGGCCCGCGTTCCATTTATGCGCGATCTCACGGGCGGGGGCGTCGTTTTTGGCGTTGAAGAAGGTAAAGGCGTCTGCGTTGCCGGGGACGTCGAAATTGCCGGCGATGACGCTGGCGCGGGTGGCGAAGAGAAGTTCCGGCCCGGTGTCGCTCGGGTTCATGATCGTCGGCGCGCCCGGTATGCTGTTGAGCTGGGCGGCGACGGCGCTGAGGTCGCAGGCGGGTTTGCCGCGCGCGGCAGGGAACAGCAGGAGGTCGGGGGTCAGCGGCGTGTGGGCGAAAGATGCCGGGATGATCAGGGCGGGCAGCGGACCGAGCAGGCAGAAAGCGGCGATCTCGGCCCAGAATAAACGGCGGTCCCAGAACTGCCATGCGAGGCGGCGCAGGGCGGCGGCGAACAAGGCGGTCAGCGGTGCGAGGGTGAAAAGCTCCATGAACACGCCGACCCGCATTTGCCAGAACCAGGCCAGCGCCGTGGCGGCGGCCAGAAAGGCGGCGTGGCACAGATAGAGGGCGCGCAGATTGCCGCGTTCGCGCCGGGCGGAGGCCAGGCAGAAGACGAGCGCGGCCAGCGGTAGGGCGAGCAGGCGCAGGATCAGCAGCGCGGGCTGCGGCCATGTCGCGGGCATGAAGCGGTTGAGATGCAGGCTGAGGATAAGCGGCTGGGCCTCGACGATGTTGTCGAGCGCGTCGGTGGCGTTGAAGGCGTCGTAATCGGCGAAGGGGCCGTGCAAGGCGGCGGGGATGAGGAAGAAGAAAGCGGCGGCGGCCGCCAGGCCCAGCGCGGCATAGATGAAAATGCGCGGCGCCCGGGCCGCGAGGTTGCGGGTCGCGGTGTAGCCGAGCAGGAAGATGAGGCCCGAAAGACCGGCGAAGATCAGATAGGCGGGCGAGAACCACGACAAAGCGCGGCTGGAGAATTCGGACGCTGGTAGCGCGATGGGGATGAGGAGTGCCGTGAACAAAGGCAGGCACAGGCCGAAGAGCGCGGCGGTGCGGGCGATGGCGGCATCGTAAGCGGCGGCAAGGGCGAGGCAGGCGATGAAGAGAATCGCCCAGGGCAGGGATTCCGCGCCGATCCAGAAACCGCAGGAGAAGGTCAGCGCGGCAAGGACGGCGAAGAGAGAGGCGCGCCCATGGCGCAGGATTTGGATGAGGGCGAGGAGTCCGAAGCCCGCGATGATCGCCTGCGCGCCGTGATGATCGACGCGGCCCGGTGTATAGTTGAACAGCAGCAGGGGCGCGAACATAAAAAAGACGCAGGCGAAGGGTGCGTAATCCCCGGCAAGCGGGCGGGCGAGCGCGGGCAGCAGCATGAGAAGAAGCGCGAGCCACAACAGCGGCACGACGAATGACGCGACCATCGCCGCGTTGGCGACTCCGAACAGGGGAGTGAAGGGAAAAGCGAGCAGGGCGATGGGCAGATCGATCAGCCGCGACCAATGCACTATTGTGTGCGCGCCGGGGCTGAGGCGCGGTACCGACAGATCGTGCCAGCTTTGGCCCTGCAGCCATGCCACGACTTCGTCGAGGCGCATGTAATCGTCGGGGTCGGCGAGATGGTGGGTGTAGATGGGGCTGTGCGGATGCAGCGCGAAGCAGAGGACGATAGAGGCGAAGACCGCGAAGGGCAGAAGGCGCGTCATTGCCGTTCGGAGAAATACAGGCTCAGGCGGTTGACGATCTGCTCGCTGACTTCATGGATGGTGCGGTTATAGGCGTCGTCCTGCGATGCCACCGTGGCATACATCTGGTCGAGGCGGTCGAACGAGGCGACGCTGTGCGCAGCGCCACGGAGGACATCCTTGCCGTCGGGGCCGGTCATAATATAATCCGCCTGCATATTCATCAATGAGCGCGTCGCGGTGGCGTTGGCGAGGATGCCGAGATCCTCCGTGCTGTAGGTCAGCTTGACGGTCAGCGTATAGCGCGGATGTTCGGGGCGCTCCTTGCCATAGAGCCGGTCCATCAGGTCGTTGCGCAGCATCTGGCCGTTGCGGTCGGCGATGTTGGCGATGGCGATATTGTTGAGATTGGCGGCGACCTTGTCGCCATTGTCGCCCATCGTGCCATAGACGGAATGCCAGCCGCAGCCGGCGAGCGCCAGAAGGCCGAGGAGGGCGAGTTGTTTGATGAGGCTCATGCGACCACGTTGACGATGCGGTTGGGAACGACGATGACTTTTTTCGGCGCTTTGTTGTCGAGCGCGCGCTTGATGTTTTCGTCGGCCAGCGCCACGGCTTCGACATCCTTGCCGGGCATGTCGCGCGCGACGGTGATGGTGGCGCGCAATTTGCCGTTGACCTGCACCGCGATCGTCACCGTGTTGTCGACGACGAGGGCGGGGTCGGCTTTCGGCCACGGCGTTTCCACCAGCATGGTTTTGTGGCCGAGCGTTGCCCACATTTCTTCGGCGATGTGCGGCAGCATCGGTGCCAGGATGCGGATCAGCGTTTCGATGCCTTCGACGAAGATGCCGGATTCGGCGGGGTTCTTGGCGTCGAGTTCGTCGAGCGCATTGCTGAGCTCGCGGATTTTGGCGACCGCGCCGTTGAAGTGGAAACGTTCATAGGCTTCGGAAACGCTGGCGATACTGCGATGGATGATGCGTTTGGTTTTCTCGGCCTTGTCGCTGGGCGCGGATGGCGTCGTGGCTTCGGCGGCGTCTTCGGCCATACGCCACAGGCGGTTGATGTAGCGCCATGCGCCTTCGACGCCCGCATCCGTCCATTCGAGATCGCGTTCGGGCGGGCTGTCGGACAGCATGAACAGGCGTGCGGTGTCGGCGCCGTAGCCGGAAATAATCTTGCCGGGATCGACGACGTTGTTTTTCGATTTGCTCATTTTATCGCCGCGGAAAACCGTGACCGGCGTGCCGTCGTCGAGTTTGACGGCGGTGCCGTCGGCGTTTTTCTGCACGGCTTCGGGATAGAGCCATTCGCCCGACGCGCTCTTGTAAGATTCGTGGCAGACCATGCCCTGCGTGAACAAACCGGTGAAAGGTTCGTCGATGCCGACATGGCCGGTCTGTTTCATCGCGCGGGTGAAGAAACGCGCATAAAGAAGATGCAGAATGGCGTGCTCGACGCCGCCGACATATTGATCGACCGGGAGCCAGTAATCGGCGGCTTTGCGGTCAACCGGCTGGGTTTCGTCGGTGGCGGAACAGTAACGCGCGAAGTACCAGCTTGAATCGACGAAGGTATCGCAGGTGTCGGTTTCGCGCGTCGCCTGTTTGCCGCATTGCGGGCAGGCGACATGTTTCCATGTCGGGTGGTAGTCGAGCGGATTGCCCGGTTTGTCGAAAGTGACATCGTCGGGTAGGATAACCGGCAAATCTTTGGCCGGAACGGGGACGACACCGCAGATTTCGCAATGGATGACCGGGATGGGGCAGCCCCAGTAACGCTGGCGGCTGATGCCCCAGTCGCGCAGGCGGAACTGGGTGACGCCGGTGCCGATCCTTCGTTTTTCGATTTCGGCGATGGCGGCTTTTTTCGCGTCATCGACCGAGAGGCCGTCGAGAAATTTGGAGTTGTAGATGGTGCCGGGATCGGTGAAGGCTTCGCTGCCGACTTGGAAAGTCGCAGGATCGGCGTCTTGCGGCAACACGACCGGCGTGACTTTGAGATTATACTTGCGGGCGAAATCGAGATCGCGCTGGTCATGCGCGGGGCAGCCGAAAATCGCGCCGGTGCCGTATTCCATCAGGACGAAATTGGCGACATAGACCGGCAGATGCCAGTTGGCGTCGAAGACATGCGCGGCTTTGAGGCCGGTGTCATAGCCCTTCTTCTCGGCGGTTTCGATGGCTGCTTCGGAGGTCCCGATTTTGTTGCAGTCGGCGATGAAGGCTTCGAGTTTGGAATCTTTCTGCGCCAGTTCCGCGGCCAAAGGATGATTGGGCGAAATGGCGACAAAGCTTGCGCCGAATAAGGTATCGGGCCGCGTGGTGAAAACTTCGATGCCGTCGCTGCGACCGGCGAGCGCGAATTTGATGCGCGCGCCCTGCGATTTGCCGATCCAGTTTTCCTGCATCAGGCGGACTTTTTCCGGCCAGCGGTCGAGGGTGCCGAGTGCCGACAGCAGCACGTCCGAGAACGCCGTGATTTTGAAACACCATTGCGCCAGTTTGCGCTTTTCGACCGTCGCGCCGGAACGCCAGCCTTTGCCGTCGATGACCTGTTCGTTGGCGAGGACGGTATGATCGATCGGATCCCAGTTGACCCAGGATTCCTTGCGGTAGGCCAAACCGGCTTGCAGGAAATCGAGGAACAGTTTCTGCTGATGCTTGTAATAAGAAGGATCGCAGGTGGTGACTTCGCGCGACCAGTCGATCGACAGGCCCATGCTGTCGAGTTCGCGGCGCATATTGCGGATATTTTCATGCGTCCATTTCGAGGGATGCACGCCGCGGTCGCGCGCCGCGTTTTCGGCGGGTAAACCAAACGCGTCCCAACCCATCGGATGCAGCACGTTGAAACCCTGCGCGCGTTTGTAACGCGCCACCACGTCAGACAAAGTGTAATTGCGGACATGACCCATATGGATGCGGCCCGACGGATAGGGGAACATCGACATCACGAAATATTTCTGGCGCGAGGCGTCCTCGGTGGCTTTGAAGCTTTGCTTCGCGGCCCATATTTCCTGCCATTTGGCTTCGGTGATTTGCGGGTTGTAACGGGTGGTCATTATGGATCTGGATCCTGCGCCTAAGGAAGATGGATCCCCGCCTTCGCGGGGATGACGGCTCTGTTTGATGCCGCCTTTCACAATAGTGCGATAGAAACCTTTTTGGCAGCGCATATCAAGAGGGTTGACAGAATCTGCGCTTGCTTCTTTGGTGGGCGGTATGAGCCATGCCGCCAAATTGTTGCAGGAAGCCGTCGGTCATCACCAGCGCGGGCAGCTCGACGCCGCCGAGAAGGCCTATCGCAAATTGCTGCGCGTCGAGGCGGTTAACAGCGACGGGCTGCGGCTCCTGGGCGGGCTTTATCTGCAAAGCGGGCAATGGGCCAAGGCGGTCGAATGCCTCGAAAAAGCGGTGCGGGTGCTGCCGGGTGATGCCGAAACTCTGGCCAATCTGGGGCTGGCTTTGCGCGGCACGGGGCGGGTCGAGGAGGCGATTGCCCGCTATAAACAGGCTTTGGCGGCGCAGCCGGGCTATAAAACAGCGCTGCATAATCTGGGGTCGCTCTATCACGATGCCGGACGGCTGCCCGAGGCCTTGCAGGTTTATGGCGAGGCTTTGCGGCTTGGTCCCGAAGACCCTGCCGCGCATTACAGTTACGCCAACAGTTTGTATATGAGCGGGCGGGTGCCGGAGGCGATTGCGCGTTACGAGCATGCCTTGCAACTCAGGCCCGATTATCTGGAGGCGATGGTCAATCTCGGCATGGCGCAAAGCCGCGCCGGGCGGGGCGATAAATCGAAACCGTGGCTGCACAAGGCGGTCGAATGGTTCCGGAAGGCGTTGGAAAAAGACCCAGCCAATACGGTGGCGCTGAATAATCTTGGCAACGCGCTGCGCGAACTGGGGCGGGCCGAGGAAGCGGTGGGTTCTTATCGCGAGGCCTTGCGCGTGCGCCCGGATTATATCGAGGCCGCCGTCAATCTCGCCACCAGTTTGCGCGATCTCGGGCGGCTTGATGAGGCGATTGAAAGCTGCGAGGCGGCCTTGCGCGCGCGGCCTGAATCGCATGACGCCCATATCAATCTCGGCACCTTCATGCAGGAGGCGATGCGGCATGAGGCGGCGCTGGCGCATTTCGAGGCGGCGCTGGTTGAACGGCCTTTGTCGCTCGATGCCAAATGGAACAAGGCTTTGTCGCTCTTGGCGCTGGGGCAATATGAAGAAGGCTGGGCGCTGCATGAAATAGGGCTCGGCGTCGCGCATATGCGCGGCGACTATCCTTCGCCCGAGAAACGCTGGCGGGGCGAAAGTTTCGCCGGGAAGCGGTTATTGCTGTGGTGCGAGCAGGGGCTGGGCGACAGTCTGCAATTTGTGCGTTATGCGGAAATGTGCAAGGCGCGCGGCGGCACCGTGATTTTGCTGTGCCCGCGCCCGTTGCGGCAATTATTGAGCCATTGTCCTTTTATCGATGCTGTGCCGGAAAGCGTCGAGGAAACGGATTATGATCTTCATGCGCCTTTGATGAGTTTGCCTTTTGTGTTCGGCACGCGATTGGAAAATATTCCGACGGCGACGCCCTATCTGTTCGCGGGCGAAGAAGCGCTTGCGAAATGGGCGCCACGTTTCGAAGGCGCGAAGGGATTCAAGGTCGGTTTGGTATGGGCGGGCAATCCGCGTGAAAACCAGATCAACGCCCATATGATCGACCGGCGGCGCAGCATGTCGTTGGAGATGCTGTTGCCCCTGTTCGATGTGCCGGGCGTGCAGTTTTACAGTTTGCAGATGGGCGCGGGTGTCGCGCAGATAGCGGCCTGCGGCCTCGGCGAACGCATCATCGACATAATGGATGATGTCAAAAATTTCGACGATACGGCGGCGATTGTCGAACAATTGGATTTAGTGATTTCGGTCGATACGTCGGTGGTGCATCTCGCGGGCGGGTTGGGCAAGCCGGTCTGGGTGTTATCACGCTTTGATGCCTGCTGGCGCTGGCTGGGCAACCGGCCCGATAGCCCGTGGTATCCGTCGGCGCGCGTGTTCGGCCAGCCGAAACCCGGCGACTGGGCGGGGGTTGCTGCGGATGTTAGGGCGGCGCTGGCTGTGGCGGTCGAAGAGGTTTGAGTTTGGGACAAATCTTACCGCCCCCCCCTCCCTAACCCTCCCCGCAAGGGGGAGGGAATCCGACCCGGATTGCGGTACGGTTTGTTCTCTTCCTGCAAACGTTGAAGAAAGAGTATCTCCGTGCCGCAAGAGGAATGGTGTTCCCTCCCCCTTGCGGGGAGGGTTAGGGAGGGGGGCGACCCGACATTCAGAATATAATTACTTAATCTGCTTCTGCGCCATGCGGATCTGGCGCGCCTTGGTCAGGATGGCGTTTTCGAGATCGCGCGCGGTCGAGGCCGCCACCGGCGCGTCCTGCCAGCCCCCATTGGCGGCTTTGGTCTGGCGGAATACGGAAACTTTCACGCCGTCCGCCGTCAGTTCGCGGTCGCGGATGAAGACGTTCAGCTTGGTGCGTTCGTTGGGGTTCTTGGGATCGGTGTACCAGTCCGTGAGGATGGTGCCGCCGAACGGATCCGCCGAAGCAATCGGCATGAAGGAAATGGTGTCGAGCGAGGCGCGCCACAGGAAGCCGTTGACCCCGATGCCGCTGCCGTCCGAGGTCTTTTTCTTGTCGCCGCCGCCGAACAGGCTAAAGCCGCCTTTGTCGCTGACCAGGCTGCCGTTTTTATACATATCGTCATGCATTTTGTCGGTGTAGGTCGGATCGGTCTGGACCGTATCCTCGCCGCAGGCTGTGAGGGTCAGCAGGCCGAACGCCACGGGGATAAGCAGATATGCGGTTTTCATGTTGTTCCGGAGGGTCAAAGGCAGGGATGATTCTTGAGACGCTCATTAAAAGGGCGGGCAAGGGGGATTGCAAGGCTTATAGAGCATGATTTCTTGATTTTGAATCGATGGAGTCGAGAAATCATGCTCTATTTTATACAAGTCCAGCGATTCACGCTTTTCATTGAAGCGTGGACGCTTCAATGAAAAACGATCGCGGACTCGCCCAAAAAGGTGTGTTTTTGAAGGCGACCGGCGGCGGTGGTGGCGGATAAGGTGCGTAAAAGGCGCAAAAGGCGCTTTAACTATTTTGTTGGCGGGCTTTCCCCCGCAATTGCGAAATCTTTATCTAACAAGGGGTTGGGTAAAAATTTGCGGTTTTTCTTGTTGCCGGAATGCCACATGCCGCCAGCGTATCGTCAGGGAAGCCATTTCGCGCTTGTCTGTGCAGCCCCGACAAAGCAAATTCTCGCCCGTGGAGCCCTTCTTGGCTTCGTCCTCGACTATTCAAGTTCAATAACCCATCAAACAACCTTTAGGGGGATAGCATGCGTAAATTTCTTTTGGCCACGACGGCTCTCGTCGGTATCGCGGCTGCTGGCAGCGCTCACGCCGCCACTTCACCGCTGACCGTCAATGTCGGCGGTTCGGTCGATTTCTTGGCCGGCAACTATGCCGCTTCGAACCAGGGCCAGACCACTTTCATTGGCCGTCAGTCCACCAACCGCGATTTCGAAAGCATCTATAACCTCAATTTCTCGATCCTCGGCAAGGCGAACAACGGCGTCGAATATGGTGGCCTTGTTAACCTGACCAACGGCGCCGATGCGCAGAACCTGTTCGAAGGCAACAGCACCACCCCGTTCCTGAACGCGGGCTATGTCTGGATGTCGGGTGCGTTCGGTAAAGTGATGCTGGGCGACTCGCACGGCGCCACGGATATCGCCGTCAATGCTCCGACCGTCGGCGAAGGCCAGGTTACCGGCCGCTTCATCGACTTCCTCGACACCACGACTTTCGCCAAGAACTTCGTCCTCGGCGTCGACGGCCTCGACCACAGCACCAACGTTACCTACTACACCCCCAAGGTGGGCAACGAAAACAACAAGGTGCAGCTGGGCGTCAGCTACATTCCGCAGTTCTACAACTCGGGCGCCAGCGTCGTTTCATACAACGGAACGAATGGCCTTTCGGGCACCAACAACCTGATCTCGGCCTATCATGACGTCGTCAAGGGCGTTTTGAACTATCAGGGCAACATGGACAAGGTCGCTCTCGGCGCCAGCGCGCAGATCATCTCGGGCAGCGGCGGTTCAGGTTCAGGTGTTACCATTGGCGGCACACCTGTTAGCAATGCCGCTAGTGCTTGGACGGCTTTCGCTCCGAACGGCAATGTGCAGAGCTTCACCTCGTGGGGCGTCGGCGCGCAAGCTGCGCTTGATGGCTTCACGGTTGGTGCGACCTATCTCGATCAGGGCCGTTACAACGCGGTCGTTGGTCAAGATCAAAGCCAGCATCAGTACAGCGCCGGCCTGAAATATGAATTTAACAAGGTTGGTGTCGGCGTCAGCTACCTCGGCGGCGAAGGATATTCCAATATCCTCAGCACGGGTAATGCTGCCGGGACTTCGGTCAGCAGCGCCAACTACGTCAAGGACTTCAACTCCTACGGCGCAGGTGGTTCTTACACCTGGGCCCCGGGTTTGACCTCGAACCTCGACGGCGTCTACTTCGACCAGAAGACAGACAGCGGCGCGGACAACGAAGGCTATGTCCTGCTCGTTTCGCAGAAGTTGGCGTTCTAAGCTAACGTCGATTGAAAAAATTGAAGGGCGGTGGGAAACCACCGCCCTTCTTTTTTGTTTTATGAAATGCGACGCGATCGGGCTTTCTTCATGCTCGACATTAAGCGGCGTGCATTCTAAGTTCGGCCTCGATTTTCAGATTTTGCCGGGTATCGTTATGAAACAGCCATCCATGCAGGGCGCGCCGATGCCTGCCTTCGGCAAATAATGTTGCGCTGGGCCGCCTTACTGGGATTGCTGGGGCTTGCCGGCGCGACCGCCCTCATCGTCTATAGCGGCTGGGGCGAGGTGGTTCAGGCGCTGGCGGTGGCGGGCTGGGGCATCGTCTTTGTCGCGCTGTTTCATCTGCTTTCGATCGCGACTTCGTCGGCGGGATGGCGCGTGCTGGTGGCCGGTAAAAGCAAACCCTCTTGGGGCGCGTTTTTCTATTTCATGTGGGTGCGCGCGGCGATCAATAATCTGATGCCGGTGGCGCGCATCGGCGGCGAAGTGGCCGCCGTGAAATTGATGACGGCGCGCGGCATGAAGCGGGAAGTGGCGATCGGCGCCACGGTGGCGGAACTGACTCTCTCGATCGCCGCGATTTTTCTGTTCGTGGTGATCGGCGTGGCGATGCTGGCGTTGCGCGTCAATGGCAGCGACGCCGTGAGGCAATTCGCGTGGGGCGTGGGGCTGACTTTGCCCGTGATCGTGGCGCTGGCGGCGGTGCAGAAAATCGGTTTTTTCGGTTTGATGCTGCGTCTATTCCGTTTGATGTTCCGCGACAAATGGGCGCATCTGGCGGGCGACGCGGTGCGGCTCGACGACGCGGTGGGGGCGATGTATCGGCATCACGCCCGGGCGTTCGGCTGTTTCGCCCTGCAATTCGCGGCCTGGAGTCTCGGGGCTGTCGAAATCTGGATCAGCCTTCGGTTCCTCGGCCATCCCCTGCCGTTCAATGAAGCGGTGATGATCGAGGCGGTTGTGCAGGGCTCGGCCAGCGCTGCTTTTGCCATTCCCGCAGCACTCGGCGTGCAGGAAGCGGGCTTCCTATTTTTCGGCGAGATGCTGGGATTGCCGCCCGGGATTGCCGCGGCGCTTGCGGTTATGCGGCGCTGCCGCGATCTGCTATGCTATGCCCCGGCGCTGATTTTGTGGCAGGCGCAGGTAGGAAAGAAATTATTGCGATGAGCGATCCCGTCCCCGTTTCGAAAGAAGAAGCCCGTTTGCTGTTCGCGCGCGAATGCGATTTCGTGCTGGCGGCGGCGGAGGCCGCGCATTTTCCCGAGACGAAATTGCCGGAAATTTCGTTCATCGGGCGGTCGAATGTCGGCAAGTCGTCGCTCATCAACGCGCTGACCGGGCGCAAGGGGCTGGCGCGGACGTCATCGACGCCGGGGCGCACGCAGCAGATTGTGTTCTTCGATCTTGCCAAGCGGTTGATGCTGGTCGATTTGCCGGGCTATGGCCATGCCGAAGCGCCGCGCGCAGAAAAAGACAACTGGAACGCCCTCGTGCAATATTATATGCGGCAGCGCCGCACGCTCAAATGTGTGTGCCTGTTGATCGACGGGCGGCACGGGGCCAAGGCCAACGATCTTGAGATGATGGGGATTCTCGACCGCGCCGCGATTACCTATAAAGCGGTGGTGACCAAAATCGATCAGGTCAAACCGGCAGAGCGCGAACAACGCCGCGAGGAAATCGCGCATCTGATCGCGCGGCATCCGGCGGCGCTGGCGGGCGTCATTCTGACAAGCTCGGACAAACGCGAAGGCCTCGATGAATTGCAGGTTTTTATGGCTGGATTCGCGAAGCCCTGATCAGCGTCCGGCGAGACGCTGGAGGCTATCCGACAAAGCGGCGCCCTGACGAATGGCGGCGATATGCAGCGTGTCGTCGGCGCGCAGGCGGCCGATGATGTCCTTCTCGCAAGTGATCTGAATCTGGCCGAGCGCCGTGATCGCCATCGACGAAACTTTGTCCTTGAGTTCCTCGTCATGCAGCCACGCCGCCATCAGGTCGATGAAATGCGCCGCCTGCGCGCGGCGGATTTCGGCTTCGCGATTGCGCGGCACCGGGGCGGTTTCCTGCATAAGAAGTTCGATGAAATAACGGTGCTTGGTGGCGGCCATGATCATTCCTTTGACCGGTTTGATAGCCCAGGCCCGCTTAAGATTCGTTTAACGTTGCGGGTTTTTCCGGATGATGTAACCTTTGCGCCTCATGCCGCAGCCAAAAAAACAACGCCCGCCGAAAGTCCCCACGGCGCAGAACCTCGCCAATATCGCGCTGTATTATCTGGCGCGGTTCGCGGCGTCGGAGGCTTCGCTGCGCCGCGTGCTGCAAAACCGCCTGCGCCGCGCCGCGATGCGTTTGCCGGATTTCGCCGCCGATAAGGAAGCGCAGACGCGGCTGCGTGAAGCGATCGAGAAAATCATCGAGGGACATATAAAATCCGGCGCCGTCAACGATGCCGCTTTCGCCGAAACCAAGGTGCGCAGTTTGCGGCGGCAGGGACGGTCGCGCCGCATGATCGCGCAGAAGCTGGCGGTCAAAGGCATACAGGGCGATGTTCTGCAGGCGGCGTTCGACCAGCATGAAGAAGGCGGCGACGCCGAAGAAATCGAATTGAAGGCGGCGCTGGCTTTGGCGCGGCGGCGCAAGCTGGGGCCGTTCCGCAAAGTCCCCGCCGACGAGGATCGGCGGCGCAAGGATTTTGCCGCTCTGGCGCGGGCGGGCTTTTCGATGGGTATCGTGCGGCGGGCTCTGGGCGCGGTGCCGGACGATGCCTTGTTTGATGAATAACCATATGTTGTTGCTGGCATTTTCGGCTTTTCGGGGTCCGTATTAATTAAGGGATTCTTAAGCCCTCACAGGTAAATTGGCATAGTCCATACCGGTCAAAGGGGCGTTTATGGCCTGCGCTATGCGTCGTGCGAGATTTTTTGTGGCCGCTGCCCTTGCGGTATTGCTGACGGCCCCGTGCAGCTTTGCGGCGGCTCCCACCCCTTCGGGCGTCGATACGTTGCCGGGGGCCAGCGGCACCACTTTGACTTTCAGTATTCAGGGCGCCGAGCAAATGCGCCTCACGCCGGCGGGTCTCAACATCAATCTGGGCACCTATCCGCAAGGGATCAATATCAACGCCAATCAGATATGGACGACCAGCGGCACGCTTTATCTGCAAGGGCAGGCGGGGGGGGCCAATCCCTTTTCGGTTGTGATCGGCACCAGCAGTACGACCGCGAACAACAACAACCTTTATGTTCATGGCGGGCTGATTAGTTACAAGGCTTTGCCGATTCCGGCGGCCAACGCCGTCCAGATTATCAATTTCGGCACCTCGCCGGGCGCGACCACCAATGCCAACACCTTTGGCGGCTCGCCGCAGATTTTCGTCAATGGCGACAATCGCACCGGCGGCGGCATCGCCATTTCCGACGATGGCGGCTTTTACGATTATAACGACGGCTGGATCACCTTTAACGGCAACACTATGGGCGCCATCGGTGCTAACACCGGCGGCTTCAAGATCGCGGGCAACAGCGGCCCCAGTTCGACGGGCACCCTGTCCATCATCGGTTGGCTCTGCATCAACGATCCCAATGTCTGCACCAGGGATTTGGCGGGCGGTGTCGTTGAAGGCGAATACGGCGCGGGCGCCATACCCGGCACCCATGCCATGTGTACGCTGGCCTATCAGGATGCCGGCCCCAAGGGCGGCGACCTGCAGATCGTCATTACCGGCGGTACCGCCGGTAATTACACCTGGGCCCTTAACAGCAGTTCCGTGTCCGGTTGGCCCAACCCCTATTACATGAGCAGCGTTACCGTTTTGTGTGTGGATTGACGCCATGCCCCATCCCTTCCGCCTTGCGAAATCTTCAAGTCTGGCTCTGGTGCTGGCGGCGCTGGGCGCGGGCGCGGCTCTCGCTGCAACTGTCGGGGTCGGCATCGATACGCCGCCGGCGGGAACGGGGTCGGGCGCCATTCCCTTCAGCCTGCAAACCGTGACGCAGATGTCGCTGAGCTCGTGGCTCAACGTGAATCAGGGAAGCGCGACGCAGGCAATGGGGCTTAATGCCAACGACATCTGGATGTCGAACACCACGGGCGGCTGGGCGCTTTATCTGCAGCCGCAGATTATCAACGGCGCGGTGGTGCTGGGCACCAGCACCTCGAACAGCAGCGGCAACATGCTTTATACGCAGGGCGGCGGCCTGGCGACTTATCATGCCCTGCCGATGCCGACCGCCACCACCGTTACCATTCCCAATTTTGGCGCTTCGCCCGGCGCTACCTTTAATGCCCCCACTTTCGGGGGTTATCCGCACATTTTTGCCAATGGCGACAATCACGGCTCTTCCGCCGCGACGGCGGCCGCCCCCAATGGCGGCGGCGTCGCCATTTCCAACGATGGCGGATTTTACGATTATAACGATGCCTGGATTACTTATAACGGGTCGAATGTCGCCGATGCCACGACCACGCCGGCCGTCAGTACAAGAGGCCTTATGGTCGAAGGCACCTATAACGCGACGACGCCTTCCGACGGCACCCTCTATGTCATAGGTCAGGTGTGTCTTGGCGCGGTGGATGCGGCGCATTGCGTGATCAAACCGCCCGGCGTCACCGGCCCCATCACGCAATATGATATCGGGCCCGACAATAAATGGCATGATCTCGGGCTGCATTCATTCTGCTACGAATCGGGAAGCTGGGGCGCGCCCAACGGCAGCTGGCAGGAAGTGACGCCCAATGGCGGCTCGCCCGGCGCCTATGACTGGCAGGCCATGAATTCGACGGGTTCCTACGGATTTCCGCTTTTCACATACGGATACAGCGCGCCGCATTTCTGGATCATGTGTACGGATTGATGGAAAACATGACTATGACCCAACCCAAAATGAAGTTCCTGATCGCCGGTTTGACGGCGGCGTTGATGGCTTCGATTCCGGCTTATGCCGCGTCGACGCAGGGGCTCGATACGCTGCCCGGCACCAATTTCATGCCGTTCAGTTTGCAGGGTTATCAGCAGATGCAACTCGATGCTGCGGGGTTTAGCATCAGCCCGACCAGCGCGGCCAGCCCCACGCCGACCCAGGCCGTCGTGCTTGGCATGAATCAGATCAACGAAGAAGCGGTAGCCGTCGCCGGCCAGACATGGAGCCTGACTCCGACCGGCGCGGGCACGCTTTATCTGCAGGCGCCGCTGGCCAACGGCCCCATCGTGATCGGTTCGTCGACCAGCACCGCCACGCATCTCTATGTGCATGGCGGCATCGTCACCTATCAGCCGGTCACCAGGCAGTTCGGCGGCACGCCGCAGATCCTTGCCAACGGCGACGACCATACCGGCGGCGGCCTGGCGGTTTCCGACGATGGCGGTTTTTACGATTACAATGACGGCTATATTACCTTCAACGGCAATGGGTTGAAGGTTGAGGGCAGCTATAATGGCGGGGTGCCGACCAAGGGGACGCTCTTCATCAACAATACAATATGCCTGAACGGCGACTGCTATACGTCATGGCCGGCCGGCGGCACCGGCGTGGTGACGTTCTATCATGAGGGCAATGGTTTTAGCGGCAGCATCGGCACGCATCGCTTCTGCGCTTTCTCCGGCGAGACCGGCAGTCCCGAAGGCGGAACCAACCATCTTTATCTTGCCACCAGCGGCGGCAGCGGCCATGGGAAGAAAAAAGCGGGCTCCGGCCCTGGATCCCCCGGCGCCTATAACTGGTATTTGTCGTTGCAGGAACATCAATGGTGGTACACGCCGTGGAATTATTACGAATGGCATGACCCCGATTTCTTCGTCACCTGCATCGATTGACGCGCGCCTTCATTGCATAAAAAAAGCCCGGGGCTGAACCCCCGGGCTTTTTCGTAAGCAGCAAACGGCTTATTTGGCGTCGGTGGTCGAAGCCGCCATCGGCGTGCCGTCGATGTTGAACTTCTCGATCTTGGCGTTGGCTTCGAGGCTCTTGACCTCGTCATTGATCAGTTCCTGGCCGATCTGGCTGGCGATCTGATCTTTCACTTCGGCGATCGGCGGCGGCGAGGATTTGCGCTTATCCTCGACCTTGATAATGTGATAGCCGAATTCGGTCTTGATCGGCTTGTCGCTGATTTCCCCGACCTTCATCCCGAAAGCGGCGTCGGCGAAGGGCTTGACCATCGCGTCATGCACGAAATAGCCGAGATCGCCGCCCTGCTTGGCGGAACCGGTGTCTTTCGATTTTTCCTCCGCCAGTTTGGCGAAATCGGCGCCGCCCTTAAGCTGCTTGATGACGTCGAGCGCTTCGGCTTCGGTCTTGACGAGGATGTGGCGCGCGCGCACTTCGTCCTGCGGCTTGAACTTGGCCGAGAGCTGGTCGTAGCGTTCCTTGATCTTGGCGTCGGTGATCTTGGGCTGAACCTGCTTATTGACGAAAGATTCGGCGACGATCTGATCTTCCAGATCCTTGACCTTGGATTTGACATCGGGGTCGTTCTGCATGCCGGCGGCATAGCCTTTTTGCGAGACAATCTTGGTGGCGATCATCTTTTGCAGGATCTGCGGGTAGATCATCGCGGGCGGCAATTGCTGCATCTGCGGGCCGGCCATCTGCAATTCACGCATCACGTCGGAGCGGTGCAGTTCCTCGCCATTGACGCGGGCGACGACCGGGTCGGACGAAGCGGGCGCGGTGGCGGCCAAAGCTGGGGAAGAGGGGGCAGCTATCGCCAGCGACAGCAAGGCGGCGGTAGCGAGCAGAATCTTTTTGGACATTTTGGCGAATCCCTATGGTTGCAAGATATTAAGAGCTAATCCCTCTGAGACCAAACATCAAGCCCGACAAATAGGGCGGAAGTAAGGAGGGAAGGACGAGAAGAAAGATAGGGACTAGAGGGTAAGCGGCAGGGCTGGTTCTGCGGGTATTCTCTAGTCCCTTCTTTCTTCTCGCTCTTTCTCTCTCCCTTCCGTTAAAGCCATTTTAACGAAAGGGGCGCCATTCTGGGGATGGATTTCTCTGTTCGCGTCAGGCCTGCTCCCCCATGAATTTGATTATTGGCATCATCACCGTCGTCGCCGGGACTTTCGGCGGCTATATGCTCGAAGGCGGGCATATCGAGGTGCTGGCCAAGGCAGCACCCCTGGAAATCGTCATCATGGGCGGCACCGCGGCGGGCGGCTTTATCGTCGCCAACCCCAGCATCGTCATCAAGCGCACCGGCAAGGCCATGGGCCTGCTGCTGAAAAAGCCGAAATACAGCAAGGAATCCTACATCGAGCTGCTGTGCATGATGTATCAGGTGTTCAAGCTGGCCAAGACCAAGGGCCTGCTGGCGCTCGAACAGCATATCGAAAATCCCAATGACAGCTCACTTCTGGCGCCGTTCCCGGGTTTTCTCGCCAATCATCACGCGGTGGATTTTTTCTGCGATTACCTGCGCCTCGTCACGCTGGGCGCGGACAAGCCTTATGAGCTCGAAGCCCTGATGGACGAAGAACTCGACGTGCATCACAACGAAGATAACGGCATCGTCAATGCCATTCAGAATATCGCCGACGGCATGCCGGCCATCGGTATCGTCGCGGCGGTGCTCGGCGTCATTCACACCATGGGTTCGATCACCGAGCCGCCCGAAGTTCTCGGCCGCCTGATCGGCGGCGCTCTGGTCGGCACTTTCATGGGCGTATGGACGGCCTATGGCGCCATCGGCCCCATGGCTAATTCGATCAAGGCCATTCTCGAAGCCGAAGCGAAATATATACAATGCCTCAAGGTCGGCATGATCGCGCATCTGCAGGGTTTCGCGCCCTCGATCTCGGTCGAATATGCCCGCAAGGCTTTGCTCAGCGAAGTGCGGCCCAGCTTTATCGAGGTTGAAGAGGCGACCGGTGCGTTACCCGCGCCCGGCGCTTAAGCCTGTGACGAAACCTCATCAGGTTTAAGGAGTCTTTGGAATGGCCGACCAGCCTATCATCATCATCCGCAAAAGGCGCAAGCAGCAGCATGCCGCGCATCATGGCGGCGCGTGGAAGGTCGCTTACGCCGATTTCGTGACGGCGATGATGTCGTTCTTTCTGCTCCTGTGGCTGCTCAACGTCACCACCGACATTCAGCGCAAGGGTATCGCCGATTATTTCGCGCCCGCTTCGGTGTCAAAATCGGAATCAGGTGCTGGCGGCATTTTCGGCGGCCAGACCATCACCGTCAGCGGCGCGGAAGTCAACGACAGCTCGCCGCCCACCACGCAGGACGTGACGATCCCCACCATCGGCCAGGGCGAGCAGGGCGACGAAGACACCAAGGGCCAGAGCCAGAATTCCGACAACGGCAAGGCCACCGAAGGCGCCGACGCCAAGAAACCCAACGATAAAGGCACCGACACCAGCGGCGCTGGCGCCACCAAGGAAGAGCAGGCGGTGGCGGCGGCGATGCAGGCCGAGGAAGAGAATTTCAAGAAGGCGGAAGAAACTTTAAAACAGGCGATCATGTCGAGCCCCGAATTGCAGGCATTCGCCAACCAGATCGTGATCGACCGCACGCCTGAAGGTTTGCGCATCCAGATCATCGACCGCGACAAATTCTCGATGTTTCCGTCGGGCGGCGCCGTGCCTTACGAACGCGGGCGCGATCTTTTGATGCTGGTGGGCAAGGTGATCGCGCGCTTGCCCAACAAGATTTCGGTTACCGGCCATACCGACGGCACCCCGTTCCCCATCGGCTCGGGCCGCGATAACTGGACGCTCTCGACCGAACGCGCCAATGTCAGCCGCGAATATCTGGTGCAGGCGGGTGTTAACGAAAACAGCGTCGCGCGGGTTTCCGGGCTTGCCGACCGCGATCCTTTCGCGCCCGACCCTAAGGATCCGCGCAACCGCCGCATCAGTATTGTTCTTCTGCGGCAATCGCTGGCGCCTGCGCCGGCGGCTCCCGCCGCTCCTGCCGGAGCCGGGATGGACGATGCCGCGCCCGCGGCGACCCCGATCGTACCTACCCCAAACAGGTAAGGCGCAGGCTTAACGCCTTCGCATCTGCACAAACGATTTATGGGGATGAAAGCAATAAGGCGCTGGATTCCGCTTTTATGCCATTGCAGAGTTCGCTCCTCGGATTGGCGAACAAACAACTATTTTTGGGGAATCATATGCAGGGGATGACAACAGTAAGAAGCGCCATGACCATGGTTATGCTGGATCTGGGGAGCACCGAGGCTCAGAAGAGGCTGCTTGCTTCCCTCGCGCTCGGGGAAATTGTGGTAACGGCGGAAGAAAGCGGCGATGTCGCCAAGAGTTTGATCGTTATCACCCGCAAGCATCTGGTCGATTGCGCTGAAGCTAATGCCGAAATCTGTTATCTGGCAGCCGAAGCCATGAAGGCGGTGGTGCAGGCTCACCCGGGGGTTCTGGACGATAAGATGCTGGACGTGGTCAACCAGTTTCACGCCGTTCACGGCACGGCCGATTGCGTGCAAAGCCCCGTGCCCGCGATTCTGAAATTCCGGAATTGCCGAGTCTCTATCCCGCGTGTGGAATAGCCATAGAACCCTATAGTCCGTCGGCGATTCTGCTATTAGTCTTGCCGGTACCGCGAACCTCGTTGCAACGGAGATATTCATGCTGACAACCATAGTAGGCCCTGTAACCGCCCCCGATTTTTATCCGCTCATTGAGGAAGTTGAAAGTAAAGGGACAAGATACGCCCCGGGGACGATCAACAGGCTGCTGGAGGCTGCCGCGGCCGAAACCAGCGGACATGCGGTTGCGACGGGACTGATGGCCGCCAAGCGCCTCATGCGTCAGGAAGAGATGCTCGCGCGGCGCAACGACTATAATCAGCCGGCGAATGCCGCCGCCAATCTCTCCGATGTCGATATGGCGCCGGTTCTGGCCATTATGGAAAAGCCCGATACGACTGGAAATATCGCGTATCAAAGCGTGCTTCTGCTTCAGGCGTTGTTTGTCGTTATGCCTGACAAGCTGACCGCGCCGGATGTTACCGCCGCGCTCGATATCGTTGCCGCGCGCAGCGACCATGCTGGCGCGCAGGCGGCTGCCCTGCTAAAAAATGTCACACATTATCGGGTCCGCACGACTAAAGCCGCGCCGGTCGAGGCGCTGTTCGGTCTGGACCCGCGCTAATAAAGCGCTGGTTTCGGGGCGGCGAGCGAAGTGCGACCGGCTGGTGGTTGCCGCGCCGATTGTAAGCCCTTCATTTTTATATGAAAATATATGACTTAAAAACCGCGGCGTCTTTTTGTGATAGAGTGAAACGCTATTTTAAGACGACGAGGCTAGAATGCTGTTTTTGATTAGCGCCATTGCCGCGGAGGAATAAATGCTGGGTTTCTCGATCGAAGAAAAACTTGCCGTGCTGCGCAGGCCGGGCCTGGCGATGGGCCCCAAAATGGCGAGAATCGGCGATCTTTCCCACAAACGCATGAATGATGCGGAGGCGACGAAAGTGATTGCCGCCTTTATGGGTATTGCCCGCGATGAAAAGCAAGTGGCCGCTGTGCGCGAGGCGGCGCTGGCCGGGGCGGGCGCGGTTGTCGGGCAGTATCCCCATGTGGTGCGCTCCGAGCTGGCGCGGGAATTTGTCGATGTGGCCAGGAACGCAGGCGGCCCGAAAGAAAATCCGGAAAATATGCAAATCGTGCGGACGGCTCTTCGCGGCGCGACTGCGGTCACGGATATTTGCGGCGCTTATGGGCCGCAGATGCCGCAAGTTGTGGGCGAGATCGTCGCGCGTGGTTCTTATAAGATGGATGGACAGACTTTCCACCTGGATGCCAAACTTCCGAAGATTGCTCAGGTGCTGCAGGATTCGATCCGCCAGTCGGAGAGTGGAGGCCCGGTTCTTGGCAAACGCGGGCTGCGCGTGCAGGGCCAGCCTTTCAACCGCTAACAAAGCGCTGGTTTCGCGGATAGAAACCTTTTAATCTCGGGTGAGATTCAAGGGTTCCCGCCGCCATGAGCCATTCCGAAAGCCTCCCTTCGCCCCACCCGCCGCGTCACCGCACTTTCCTTGCGCGCTATCCGCGCAATACGAAACTGGTGGTGACGGCGGTGTTGCTCGCCCTTGTCGTGCTGCCGCCCGCTTTCGTGCGCGGCTGGGCGCATAAACGGGTGGCGCCGTCGGTTTCATCCGATTATGCCCGCGAGGATGTACAGGATTACACGCCCAGCACCGCCAAGATCGAAACCGACGTCAATGCGCCCGCGCTCAACGACCAGAACGACACCAGCATCAAGCTCGACCCCGCGCCCGACAGCCGCATCACCGAAGACAACGCGCAGGGCAGCCTGCCGCGCATCAGCGAAGGCGGGTTGCGCCCGTGGCAGGTTTACGCGCGCCCGTTCAATCTTTCCGACAAAAGGCCGCGCATCGCTATTGTCGTGACCGGCCTCGGCCTCGCGCGCACGGTGACCGATGAAGCGATCAGCCATCTGCCGCCTTCGGTGACGCTGGCGTTCGATTCGCAGGGGCCCGTGGTGGGCGCGTGGGGCAGCCGCGCGCGTCAGGCCGGGCATGAGATATTGCTGGAAGTGCCGATGGAGCCCTTCGATTATCCGCGCAGCGATCCCGGCCCCGATACGCTTCTGACCAGTTTGCCCAACAGCGATAATCTGTCGCGTTTGATGATCGCGATGCGCCGCGCCACCGGCTATGTCGGCATCACGACGGTCAGCGGCTCGCGCTTCACCACCGACTCGACCAAGCTCGCGCCGATTTTGCAGGTCGTGCATGATCGCGGGCTGATGGTTCTCGATGCGCGCAGCGCGCCGCACAGCGCGGTCACCGATATGTCGCACAATGCCGGCATTCCCGTGGCCACGGTGACGCAGCGGCTCGACGGCGATCTGTCGCCGGAAGCGATCGCCGGGGCTCTGGCGGATATCGAGCGCACCGCGCGGCTCAATGGCCGCGCCACCGGCATTGTCGAAGCGACGCCGGTGATGATCGATCAGATCGAGGCCTGGGCCAAGGATTTGCCTTCACACGGCATCGCGCTGGCCCCGATTAGTGCCATGGTTCAATAAATTTAGAGTGGGTTTATTCAATATGGATACTGTCGATTTACAAAAACTCCCTTACCGGCGCGGCGTAGGGCTGTGTTTGTTCAATGATGCCGGGCTGGTTCTGATGGCCGAACGGCGCGACCGGCGGGGATCGTGGCAGATGCCGCAGGGCGGCGTTAACAAGGACGAAGATACCGCCGCCACCGTACTGCGCGAAATGAAGGAAGAAATCGGCACCGACAAGGGGCGGATCATCGCCAAGCTGCCCGAAAAACTGCGTTACGAATTTCCTGACTGGCTGCAGAACCGGCGGCTGGGGCGCGACGGTTCGACCGGCGCGGTGATTTTTCGCGGCAAATATCGCGGGCAGGAACAGGAATGGTTCGCGCTGAAATATCTGGGATCGGATGCGGACATTGATCTGTCGGGCGAGCATGAACCGGAACTGCCCGAATTCGTGGCGTGGAAATGGGTCGAACTGGCAGAAACGCCCGATCTGATCGTGCCGTTCAAGAAGCCGGTTTACGACGCGATGGCGGCGGGTTTCGCGCCGATTGCCGAGGCCATCAAGCGCGGCGAAGATTTGCCCGATTGGAAAGCCTAAGCTCTATGGGAGCCGTCACCCCGGCGCCAGCCGGGGTCCAGTACGAAAAGTGCCCTAAGGCATGGCTTGCGGGTGCTGCGGGACTGGATCCCGGCTTGCGCCGGGATGACGATCGGTGGCTAAAGAGCTTCGATGACGACGAAGGCTTGGGCGTAAGGGTGATCGTCGGTCAGGGACAAATGGATGCGCGCGGTTTTGCCGGGCGGGGTGAGGGCGCGCAGATGCGCCAGCGCGCCGCCCGTCAGTTCCAATGTCGGCTGGCCCGACGGCAGATTGACCACGCCCATATCGCGGAAAAACACGCCGCGGAAAATGCCGGTGCCGAGCGCCTTGGCGCAGGCTTCCTTGGCCGCGAAACGCTTGGCATAGGTTTCGGCTTTGGTGACGCGCTTCGCCGCTTTGGCTTGTTCTGCGGGCGTGAAAACGCGCTGCACGAAACGCTCGCCATATTTCGCGAGCGTGTTTTCGATGCGGCGGATATCCGTGAGGTCGCTGCCGATGCCGATGATCATGCGGGTTTTATAGCATGAAGGCCGTTAGTCATAATCAATGAAATCGAATTCTTTCTTTTTGCGGCTTTGGCCGGGGTGTGACGGTCCCGAGAAGTAATATTCGTAATATTTTTGCGGGGAAGAACTGCCGCCCCCGCCTTTAACTCCCTTGCCGCCTTTGCCACCCGGCGCGGGTTTCGGTTCTGGCGCGGGGATATTCTGGGCTGCTGCCGCGCGCTGGCTGCTCTTCTCGATATTGCCCAGCCATGCGGCCATGCGCGAGGGGCGGAAATTCGCTCTTTTAAGAATGGGGTCGAGGCTTGCGCCGGTCAGGATGATGGGGGTCGCATAAGCGCGCGCGCGGGCGTCGACCGACTGATGCGCGTTATTCAAAACTTCGTAACGGCCAGAGATATGGCGTTCGCGTGACTTGGGAAGAACGCCTTCACGCATTCGGAAACCCCATAAGCCTGCGGCTTCTGGCGCTGGGGGAGGGAGGAAGTCGTGTTTCTATGACAGGAGGAAGGCGCTTCAGCGCGGCCGCATTGCTTGCGCCTCGGCGCGCAAGGCCGCCGATGATTGCGGGACTGGGCAAAGGTGATGGTTCGGTTTTGCCGAGAGCGGAAGAAGGAAGGATACCCGGACGTGCGCTGCCATCGCGCGCTTCACCCGTTTCGCGCAAGGCCCGGTAGGGGCGCGGGGTGCGATAAATCGCCGATAATTCCTGACGCGGCGGCATGATGAAGCTCCTCAATAATGAGACCAGTATAGCAGGAAATAGGGCTGGAATCCCGCTTTTTTACTTGCGGGCTTTAAGCATAAGGGCGCGCATCCGGCCGATGCTGGCTTTGAGGCCGACGAACAGGGCTTCGCCGATCAGGAAATGGCCGATATTAAGCTCGACGATTTCGGGAATGGCGGCGATAGCGGGTGTGTTTTCGTAAGTCAGGCCGTGCCCGGCATGGACTTCGAGGCCCAGTTTATGCGCCTGTTTCGCCGCCCATTGCAGGCGTTTCAGTTCGCGTTTCTGTGCGGCTCCCGTTGCGTTGGCGTAGGTGCCGGTATGGAATTCGACGGCCTGTGCGCCCGATGTCCATGCGGCGAGGATTTGCGCCGCGTCGGGATTGATGAACAGCGACACGCGGATGCCCGCCGCCGCCAGTTTATTGACCGTGCCGGCAAGTTTCGCGCCGCCTTTGACGACATCGAGTCCGCCTTCGGTGGTGATCTCGTTGCGTTTTTCGGGGACGAGGCAGACGGCGTGCGGCTTGGTGCGCAGGGCGATAATTTCCATCGCTGGCGTGGCAGCCATTTCAAGGTTAATGGGTTTTTTGAGATGCTTTTTCAAACGCGCGAGATCGGCGTCGAGAATATGGCGGCGGTCTTCGCGCAGATGAATGGTGATGCTGTCGCCCCCGGCTTTGAGCGATTCCTCTGCGGCGCGGAGAAGATCGGGCAGGGCCGAAGCCGTAGCGTTGCGCGCGTTACGCAAAGTGGCGACATGGTCGATATTGATGCCGAGGCGAAGTTTTGCCATTGTGGGTTCCCCGATTGGTTTTCTCCGTTTCCGGATGCCTGATTTATGCGCTCTGTTCAAGCTTCTCTTTTGCCGGATGTTCCTGAAGCGGTCACGCCCCTGATGGCGCAGTATATGAGCGTGAAGGCGCAGCATCAGGATTGCCTGCTGTTTTTCCGGCTCGGCGATTTTTACGAAATGTTTTTCGAGGATGCGGTGACGGCGTCGAAGGCGCTCGATATCGCGTTGACGCGGCGCGGCCAGCATCAGGGCGTGGATGTGCCGATGTGCGGCGTGCCGGCGCATTCTTACGAAGGTTATGTGGCGAAACTGATCCGCGCCGGGTTCCGCGTCGCGATCTGCGAGCAGCGCGAAACGCCGGAAGAGGCGAAGAAGCGCGGCGCGAAATCGATTGTGACGCGCGATGTTGTGCGGATTATCACGCCGGGGACGCTGACCGAAGATAGTTTGCTCGATGCCCGCGCGGCCAATTATCTGGCGTGTCTGGTATCGGTGGGCGATGAAATCGCGGTGGCCTGGTGCGATATCGTCACCGGCCAGATTTACGCGCAAGGGGTCGGGGCCGCCGATGTGGCCGGGGTTCTGGCGCGCCTCGATGCCAGCGAGATTTTGGTGGCGCAGCGCGTGATCGAGAAACCGGAATTGTTCGAAGTGTTCGCCCCGTGGCGCGCGCGTCTGGTGCCGCAGCCGAACGGAAGGTTCGACAGCGATAACGCGCGGCGGCGGATTATGGACGTATATAATGTCGGCGATATCGCGGCGTTCGGCGATTTTTCGCGTGGTGAGATTGCTGCGCTGGGCGGGTTGCTGGATTATGCCGAATTGACGCAGAAAACCGATTTGAAACATTTCGCGCGGCCGCAGAAATCCGGCGCTGCCGTGGTGGCGATTGACGCAGCGACGCGGCGCAATCTGGAACTGACGCGGACTTTATCGGGCGACCGGCGCGGCAGTCTGCTCGATGCGATTGACAGAACCGAAACCGGGGCGGGCGCGCGGTTGCTGGCGTCGCGCCTCGTTTCGCCTTTGACGGATGTGGGCGCGATTGCGGCGCGGCTCGATGCGGTCGCGTTTTTTGTTGCGAATGGTACCTTGCGCGAGGCAACGCGGGCAGCTTTGCGGCGCGCGCCGGATTTGGAACGGGCTTTGGCGCGATTGGCTTTGGGACGCGGCGGGCCGCGCGATCTGGCGAGTGTGCGCGAGGCTTTGAAGCAGGCCGAGGCGATGCGCAGCGCCTTGCTGAGCGCGGCGGAAATGCCGGGCGAGTTGCGCAACGAAGTGAAAAATCTTGGTGAGAATAACGCGCTGATCGACCGGCTGGAACGCGCTTTGGCGCAGGATTTGCCGATGCTGGCGCGCGACGGCAATTTCATCGCGCGCGGTTATGCGGCGCAGCTGGATGAGTTGATAACGCTGCGCGACGACGGGCGGCGGCTGATTGCCGGGCTGGAACAGAAATATAAGGGCCAGTCGGGATTGGCGACGCTCAAGATCAAGCATAATCAGGTCATCGGTTATCATATCGAGGTTTCTCCCGCGCAGGCCGACCGGTTATTGGCCGACAAGGATACGTTTATTCACCGCCAGACTTTGGCAACCGCGGCGCGGTTTACGACCGTCGAACTGTCGGAAATGGAGCGCAAGATTACCGAGGCTGCCGACAAGGCGCTGGCGGTCGAGATGCAATTGTTCGCCGATCTGGTGAATGAAGTCTTGCGGCGTCTGGCGGATTTGCGCGGCACGGCGCAGTCGATTGCGGCACTCGATGTTGCCTCGGCGCTGGCCGAATTGGCGGTCGAGCAGAATTACGCGCGGCCTGTCGTCGATGCCTCGCTGGCGTTCGAGATTAAGGGCGGGCGGCATCCTGTCGTCGAGCAGGCTTTGAAGAAACAGGCCGGTGCCGCGTTCATCGCCAATGATTGCGATCTGGCGCGCAAACAGCATTTGTGGCTGCTGACCGGCCCGAATATGGCCGGTAAATCGACCTTTTTGCGGCAGAATGCGCTGATCGCTTTACTGGCGCAGATGGGGGCTTACGTGCCTGCGGCTGCTGCGCATATCGGCGTGATCGACCGTTTGTTCAGCCGCGTGGGTGCCGCCGACGATCTTGCCGCCGGGCGTTCGACCTTTATGGTCGAGATGGTTGAAACGGCGGCGATTTTGACGCAGGCAGGGGAACGGGCTTTGGTCATTCTCGATGAGATCGGGCGTGGGACATCGACTTACGATGGATTGTCGATTGCATGGGCGGTTCTCGAATATCTGCATGAGGTGAATAAATGCCGCGCTCTGTTCGCCACGCATTATCACGAATTGACGGCGCTCGCGGCAAGTCTGCCTGCGCTGCGCCGCGCCACCATGCGCATCCGCGAATGGCAGGATGAGATTGTGTTTATGCATGAAGTTATCGAAGGGGTTGCCGACCGTTCTTACGGTATTCATGTAGCGCAAATGGCGGGGTTGCCCGCGCCGGTCGTCGCGCGCGCCGAACAGGTTCTGGCCGGTCTGGAAAAAAACAAGGCGGGTCAGGGCAATGTCGGTGATGGGTTGCCCGCATTCGATGCGAAGGGGGCGGCGAAAGTAAAAGAGAAAGTTTTAGGTGCGGCTCTCGAACAAATTCTCGCGTCACTTGAGCCGGATGCCGTAAGCCCCAAGGATGCTTTGGATATTCTTTACCGCATCAAGGCGGCGAGTTCGGAGAATTAAGGACGGCGCGCGCCGTCATCCCGGCGCAAGCCGGGATCCAGTCGCGAAGTACCCATGAGTCATGCCTTGTGGCGCTTGTCGTACTGGATCCCCTAAGTTCACA
>JARLJC010000215.1 GCA_031291435.1 Alphaproteobacteria bacterium
ATATGGACTGTCCCATAACCTTCGACTAAGCTCTGTCACCGTGAATTTTTCACACTCAACCATGGAGTCTCGATTATGGCTTCTTTGGGAATTTCACAACGTTCCCGAAATGCCGCACCAGCAATGGCCTTGCGCCCATCAAACTCCCGCCCAGCTTGACTTTTCCGCCTGTAGCAAATCCTGAACTCTCGACCATAGCCGACCATAGCCGACCATAGCGCGCGAACATTCGGTGTAGGTTTGGTGTAGCATCCGGCCTACACCAAACGGGGTTTCACTATGAACAGAAAGCCAATCGTCGCCAAGCCAATCAAGTTCAGCCCTAGAACGTTCAAGGAGCTATCAGACGGAACGAATGCGGCCGTCGAAGGATACGACGGTCTGAGAATAATCGTATCGGGCAATCTGCGGACGTGGACGTATCGATACCGCTCGCCGGTTGACGGCAAGGTTAAACAGACAAAGCTAGGGGCGTGGCCCGACATGACTTGGGATGACGCCAAATCAGAATGGTTGCGCGCGCGAGAAAGCCGCGCGGCGGGTATCGATGTCGGAGCGGTAAAGAGGGCGAAGCGTGCGTCTGCCGAAGCCCCAGCGACCTACACCGTGCAACGACTATCCATTGACTATCTTGCGAGCATCGAGCGCACTAGATCGCCATCCAGCTTGCGAGCGGTCAAGGCGATGTTTAAACGTTTGCTCGAACCTATCGCCGCGCTCGATGCAAGCGCCGTGACGCGTAGCACCGCATACGGTTTGATTGAAGGCGTTTCCGACCGACCAGAGTTGGCGCGCAAACTCAAAGCGGAACTCGCCCAAGCTTGGGATTACGCAATCGACAGCGGCAATCTTGTTGGCCAGGTAGAGAACTGGTGGAGCGTGGTTTGGCGGCGCAAATTGAAGTCAGCCGGTCACATGCGCGGCGGCGAGAAAACCGATGTAAAACGCGTGCTGACGCCGCTGGAGATAGCGGCGGTACTCTTATGGTTCCCTACGCAACCTAAGCCGCTGGCGGGAGTTTTAACGCTGACGCTGACGACAGGCGCGCGTAGTGGTGAGGTCGTCCAGATGAGGGGCAATCAGGTGACTGAGGACGACGGCGTATTGTGGTGGACACTGCCCAAGGCGAAGACGAAAAACGCCAAGGTGAAAGGTGCGACGGACTACCGTGTGCCGCTCGTTGGGCGCGCCGCCGCCATCGTTTCTGCGCTCAAGCTGGAACACAAATCGGGGTATCTCTTTCCGGGGTCGAAGGGCGGGCACGTTACACAAGGCGCGATTGGCGAAGCCCTGTCACGGAGAATGCCGTATCACAAACAGTATGTTGCGAGCGGCCTAACTGTTACGCATTGGGCCGCCCATGATCTGCGCAGGACGTGCCGAACGATGCTCGCAACACTCGGTTGTCCGAACGATATTGGCGAAGTTATATTGGGTCACGTCATAGCGGGCGTTGCAGGGGTCTACAACCGGCACGCATACGACGAGGAAAAGGTCGTTTGGCTTAGCAAGCTTTCCGACGAACTAGACAGGCTATGCGCCGCCGACAGGTAGCATATCGGCGACCGTGCGCGAGTCTAACCAGGCGTCTAGCTCGCGCACCAGCCAGCCAACACGCTGCGGCGACAACTCGCGCGGCTTAGGAAATGATCCGGTTGCGATCATGCGGCGGATGCCGGTAACGGAAAGTGCGACGTAATGCGCCGCCGCGTCGATATTGAGCGCGCCGGGTTTGTAAGCGGGTGAAACGGATTTTGGCATGTGCGGGATGACTCCACCAAAGTTTAGGGGAAGTCACGCACGTTCTAGGCGTGAGTCTTGATATGTCGTTCGTCAACCGGTCAGCCGGTCAACACGCCCCATACGGGTTCGAATTCGGGTATCGCCGCGCGGTCTGCCCGGTGGCGTCTTCCGTTTCCCAGCGTCGGTAAGTGCCGCGCTCGTTCTGCGAAAGAGCAAACATAATGCATGGGCTAACCCATAGGCGTCAAGCGGTTTTAATCGCTGACTTTTCGAATCTCAGAAATCACATGAATCCGACACAAACTAATAAAAAAGAAACCGCGCGAGTCGGTTAGACAGGCGCGGTTCAAAACACCATCCACAAAAGGCAATGAAAATCACAAATGAAGTTTCCATTATAATCCTTCGTGATCCTTGGCAATAGCGTTATTTGCGGTTCCGCTTGGCTTCCTGCTGTGCGAAATCGTTGGCGTAAGCCTTATTGACCGTATTCGTTAGAACAACGTCGAACAGTTTAAACGCGTCTTCTACCGAATAATACTCTTCGAGTTCTTTAAGCTTCGCCTGTCTCGCTTGAATTAGATTGCTCACTATGGGCGCGCTGTAGGCCGTCTGAACGCTCTTCGCCGCTGAAATGAATTTGGGCGGAATCTTGACGCCTTTCCAGTTCGCGAGAAAGGAGAAGTTGATCCCCTTGACGGTACTCGTAACCTCTTCGAGCATTGCGAACGGTTTCATTAGTTCGTGTACGTCGAAAACATAGTCATTTATTGCTTTCTCTGTGTCGAGCTTGAACCATTCGCCGCCCGATTCAACTTCGGTCGTCTTCAACACTTCCAGCGGCTACGCTTCGCCTTCAGCGGCCAGAACCTTCAAGCCGTAGACCGCGCTGTAAAGCTTCGTACGATAGTGCATACCAGCGGATACGAAGTGTTTCGTTTCGATTGCCATTTGCTCAATGTTCCTTGTGAATGGCGCGGCCTGTGATAGCGCCGCGCGTGTTGTTTTTTTATCGCACCACTTGCGTAGTGTTCTGGTTGACCGCGTTCGCGAAATGACTCTTCAGGGCCGTTACCGCGTGATTCGCTGCGGCTTGTGGATCGGTCACGCCTGAAATATTGATCGGCGCGTTGATGGTGATCGCGCCGCCCATGCCCGAAGGAATGTTCGAAGTCATCGCGGTAGCGCCGCCGTCGCGTTGGAACATGCCGCTATCGAGCCCGTTTCGAATAGCGTTTTCATTCGCCGCCGCCACTCTCCAATCATTACCGGCTCGCGCTGCGGCCCCATTCGGAACGAAGCCGACGTTTGCGGCCATCGCGTTGATACCTTGGGCCTTCAGCGCGGCGGCGGTTGCATCGTTATGAGATTGCATCGCCATCATGGGGCCAAGCTTTGCCATATCCCCTTTGTTGACGCCCTGATTCACAATCTGCGTGATCGGCTCGCCGGTACGCTTCGCGAGCGCTTCGGCGTATTGATGCTGTTGCCACGTCAATTGTCCAGGCAGACCCGCGCCCGGAAGACCAGTCGCGCCGGGTGTCGCCGGGTGCGCAGCGTCTTTTTGATTTGCGTATGCCGCCTGACGGGACAAAACGTCATCGGCATAACCACGCGGACCCGGTTTGTTATACGCGGCGGGAGAAGTTCCCGCGTTGTACATGGCGAGCGCTTTACGCGGGTCGCCGCCCGCCCGTTTCAGCATGTCCGCGTAAACCTGCCCGCCCGAATTGATTGACGCCGCAGCGTCGAAGGGATTCGACACCCCCAGCGCCTTCGAATTGGACGGCATGACTTGCATCAAACCTTGCGCGCCCTTACCGCTGACCGCGTTCGGCTTGAACGTCGATTCACGGCTCGCGATCCCTTCAAGCGTACCCGGTGCGAATCCATGCGCCCGATTCGCAGCGTCAAACAGGGGCTGAAGCGATGCCGGTACATTGGGATACTTGCCGCCACTACGACCCGCGCCGCCAACGTTCGCGCCCGCAACCATATTCGAACCCATGCCGCCCGATTGACCGGCGAACATTGCGCCCATGATTTCAGATTGCGTCAGCGCGCCGGTAAGGCCGTTAACTGTCATTTGAAAAAGCTGTGCCGCGCTTAACATGGTCGTCGCGGCTTGCTGCGTGTCTACGTTGCTCGCGTCCTGGCTGGCGAACGTCTTCTTCATTGCGTCTTGATCGGTAGGCTTGTTCTTTGCCTTATCCGCTTGGGCCTTCGCCGCCGCCGCTTTCGTTTCCTCTTCCTTGCGCTGGGCGATTGCCTGACGCATTACGTCAGCCTGATAATCAGCGTCGCTCTTCCCGTCCGACCAGCTTGCACCGTGTGCCTTCAGGTTCGCAGACAGAATCGAAGTCGCAATGTCCTGATCGCGCTTGATTTGCTGCGGGGTTTCCTTCAGACCATCATTGATTTCCTTCGCACCGTGACCCAGCTTATTAAGAAGGCCGTCCATCTTCGGGAGAACTTCGGTTCCAAGCGTGACGGCTAGTTCGTGAAGATTTTCGTTGAACTGTGCAAGTTCATCGTTGAACTTCGCCGTCGAATCCGCGCCCTTTTGGTATGCGTCTACGTCCTTTTGCGTCATGGTCGGCGTCATCGGGTCCGACTGGCGCTTCAGCGACAAAGCAACGTCACGGTCAAGGCCTTGGGTTTGCGCTTCGGCCTGAACTTGCGCGTCAGACATGCCCTGATAGTGCTTCCAGCGCTCCGACAAGAACTGAACGTTATTCAGCGGCTTGCCGTCCGCACCGAAGGCGCTGATACCGTAGATCGCCTGAAGCTTGGCGTTCTCCTTGCGCTGCGGATCGGATTGAATCTGTCTAAGCAAATCCTGTTGCCGAACGAAGTCTTCGGAAAGCTTTTCGCGCGTGACGTTGCCGCCGACCAGACGCCGCGAAAGGTCTTCCATGCGAAGGCCGCTCATACCGGAATCACGACCGGCGACGCGCTGGGCGTTG
>JARLJC010000216.1 GCA_031291435.1 Alphaproteobacteria bacterium
AGGTTGGCAACGCGTTTGGGGTTTTGTTGTAACCGGTTTAGTAATTCGATCCGAAGGGAAAAAACAAACGCCACCATCAACAGCAGGTACGGCAGATAGGTCGTGACCTTGGTGCCGGCGGCGTCGACATCGACGTAAATGCTGTAGGCCACAAACAATAGGCCGGCGGCTAAAATGCCGAAAAATATGATCATCGTCAGTGGGTTGAAACCCTTGTCGAGATTGGGCCGCGAGGCAGGCTGGATCGGCCCACCGTCTGTCCCGTCCATTGTTCGATTGATTGTGAAATCGGTCATGCTGACGCCCCTGATACGGTGAGCGTTCATCATTGAACGATGGATTTGAAGGTTATGTGACAGCCGCGGTGATGTCCCGTCCGTACACATGTTCGACAACAGCGCATCACTTTGTGCTGCGCAACATCTGGGACAGAACTTAAGCGCTCGCCGGTTTTCACAAACGCGCCGCGGCAATCCTGAGATCACTGACAAAACGTTTGTATTCCCGCGCCTTGCTGTCGGCATCGGGCAACCGCAGCAGATAGGATGGATGCACCGTGACCAGCGCCTTGACCCCGTCATCGAGATCGATCAGGCGGCCGCGGTTTTTGTTGATCGGCGTAATTTTACCGAACACGCTTTGCGCTGCGGTAGCGCCCATCGCCACAACAAGCGTTGGTTTGATCGCGGCCAGTTCGCGCTAATACCATTGCCGGCAGGCCTTGATTTCAGGCGTCGTCGGCTTCTGGTGCAGGCGGATTTTTCCACGGGGAACGAATTTGAAATGTTTGACCGCATTGGTGACGTAGACTTGTCTGCGGTCGATGCCGGCTTCTTCCAGCGCGCGGTCGAGCATCTGCCCCGCCGGTCCCACGAACGGTTTGCCGGCGAGGTCTTCCTTGTCGCCGGGCTGCTCGCCGACCAGCATGGCTCGCGCATGCGCAGGCCCTTCGCCGAACACGGTCTGGGTCGCATCTTTCCAGAGCCGGCAGGCGCGGCAATTGGCAGCCTCTTCGCGCAGGGTTTGCAGGCTGGTTGACGCAATCGCCATGGGATTTTCGGTGCTGGCCCTCTTGGCCTATCTTATTTTGAAGCACTTGCGGCGCCTGCAGCCGGACGGACGCCGCAAATGATCAGCTCACGCAAATTATACGGTCGCCTTCGAAGGCTTTGGCTTAGACCTGTGATGATTTCCACTGTATTAGCGATGTTATCGGCGGACCACTGAGGCTCTAAGAAGTCAAAGCCGACCTCTCCATATCCGAGATCGTACAGGTCAGAACTACGGACCGCTTGGCCGGTTTGCTCTAGCACTCGCGACATAGTGCCATCGCCGCAAGCACTTTCCCAAATCTCGCCGCTGAATTTCTCGTTTTCGATTAGAGCGAATGTTGCCCAACGCGGCGTCGGGAAAAAATCAGGTCCGCTTAGATCAGCGAACCTTTTCATTGTGGGCTTGAAGCCGCCGTTTAAATTG
>JARLJC010000031.1 GCA_031291435.1 Alphaproteobacteria bacterium
AGGAAGCCAACAAGGGCACCGACGAATCCAAGAAACTGTATTGCATCTATGTCGCCATCGGGCAGAAACGCTCGACCGTGGCGCAGATCGTCAAGCAGCTGGAAGAATCCGGCGCCATGGAATATTCCATCGTCGTCGCTTCGACCGCTTCGGAACCGGCACCGCTGCAATTCCTGGCGCCTTACACCGGCTGCGCGATGGGCGAATTCTTCCGCGACAACGGCATGCACGCGCTGATCGTTTACGACGATCTTTCCAAGCAGGCGGTGGCTTACCGCCAGATGTCGCTGTTGCTGCGCCGCCCGCCGGGCCGCGAAGCCTATCCGGGCGACGTGTTTTACCTGCATTCCCGTTTGCTGGAACGCGCCGCGAAATTGTCCGACAAAAACGGCGGCGGTTCGCTGACCGCTCTGCCGGTCATTGAAACGCAGGCGGGCGACGTTTCCGCCTACATCCCGACCAACGTGATTTCGATCACCGACGGCCAGATTTTCCTTGAAACAGGCCTGTTCTATAAGGGCGTGCGTCCGGCCATCAATGTCGGCATCTCGGTCAGCCGCGTCGGTTCCGCCGCGCAGATCAAGGCGATGAAGCAGGTCGCGGGCTCGATCAAGCTGGAACTCGCGCAGTTCCGCGAAATGGAAGCTTTCTCGCAGTTCGCCTCCGATCTCGACCCGACCACGCAGCAATTGCTCAATCGCGGCCGCCGTCTGACCGAACTTCTCAAGCAGGCGCAATACGCGCCGCTCGCCGTCGAAGAACAGGTGTGCGTGATTTTCGCGGGCGTGAAAGGCTTCCTCGACAAGGTCAAGGTCGAAGACATTTCGCGTTTCGAAAAAGGCCTGTTGCAGGAACTGCGCGGCTCGTCGGGCAAGGGTATCCTCGATGCCATCCGCGCCGACAAAGCCATCAAGCCGGAAACGGAAGAAAAGCTGAAAGCCATGCTGGGCAGCTTTGGCAAGATGTTCGCGTAAGAACATCCGGAACTAAAAAAGGGCGGCGGGAACATTCCTGCCGCCCTTTTTGTTTTTGTTCTTTTATCAGCTGCGTTTTTTCTGCGAGGGAAGATCAGGGCTTTCGCTCCCTTCGGCATAGGTGTAGCGCGCCATGTCGGCTTCGATGATGGCGGCGTAATCGGAAACATATTCCTGCTGCTGCGGTGGCATCTCAGCCTGCCGCACCACCGGCGTGTGGTTCTGGATGAAAGCGCGCACAGCTTCCCATGCGCTGACGGCGTTTTGCACCGGCGTTGAGACAGCCTCAACAACCGGCGCGGGCGGCGGCGATTCCGGGGCGGCGGCTTCCGTTATGAAAGGTTCTTCCTCCGCTTCGGCCTGCGGCTGCGGCGCGGGCTGGGGCGCCGGTTGCGGCTGGTAATGCAATTGCGGCGGGGCCGCGCGGCGCGGCAAAGCGGGGCGGTCGTAACGTGAACGCGGCATGGCATGCGGCACGAAATGCGGCAGGCTGCCGCTTTGTTCGATCAGCGCCAGCCGGGGCAGGATTTCGTCGATATGCCGCACGAGGGTTTCGAGGGCGTGCTTTTTCGGCGTGTCATGCGCGACGCCGGTGGGGCTGTAGAAGGAGGCATAATCGCTGGCCTGCCCATAGATCGAGGTCACCTGCCGCGCCAGTTCCGCGCCCAGCAACCCGATGCGTCCGACATAAGCCTGATACAAAGTAGCGCGGATGCGCGGCCAGGTCGAAGCGCGGTCGTCTTCTTCGCTTTCGATATTCTTGATGCGACCGATGCAGACGCCGCGCGCCGCCATCAATTCGCCGCGCAAGGCGGCGGCAAGGCTCCGATGTTCGTCGATTTTCTCGCTGCGTTTGCGCGCCCACATCGCACCGATGACCGACAGCGCCGTGGCCAGCATCAAACAGGTCGCAAGCAGCAATTGGTAGCGTTCGAAGAAACCCAGATCGTTCGCGGGCGCGATATCTTCGTTGCTGGCGGCCTCGGCCCGTTGATTGACGATATCTGCGGCGACCTTGGCCTGCGTTTCCTCGGCGGAAGGCTTGGCAATCGGTTTGTCGTCTTTCTTGACGTCGGCCACCGGGGCGGGCGCAGGCGTCTCAACCTTGGCGGCGGGGGCAGGGGCGGCGACATTGGCGGCCAGCGGTACCGCGACCGACCACAGTCCCAGTTTCTGATTCTGCGCCGCCAGTTCGGCGGAAAGATAAGGCCCGGCGAGATCGGTGCCCGCGATCGATCCGCGCGCGGTCACGGCAAGTCCGCGTTTCAGCAGTTCGAGCGCCATATCGTTGCCTTTGGCGGAATTGCAGGTCGCCAGCAAACGTCCGTCGCGATCGCGGTCGCGGATATGGCAGGTGACGGAATCTCCATTCGCCATCTGGTCGAGCGCCGCGCGCGCCTGCGGGCCGAAACTTGCCGCCAGTTGCGGCGGCACGATGCCGAACAGGCGTAGATCGAATGCGCCGATATGCAGTTTTTCGCCGTCGATGATCGAGGCGGGGCCTTTGACTTCGCGCGAGGCGGGGATGGCTTCGTGATTGATCTCGACGCTCTGGCGCGCGACCGGGATGCGCGGCATCTTGCGCGGCGGCGGCGCCATCTGCGCTTCGGCGGGCAGGGCGAACAGGCAGGCCAGAGCCGTGCAGGCGAGGATGAGTTTCTTCATGTCGTAAACTCCGATTCTTATCTGTAGCCGGACGCCATGGCGATGGCCGCTTCGATTTCGGTCACGCCCTTGGCGACCGCCTGGCCGATCAGATCCATGCGCGCCACCTGGGCGATGCGGGCGCTGGCGGCTTCGGCCTCGTGGGCGCTGAGGATATAACGGAACAGGCCGCAGGATTCGGCGAGGCCCGTCAGCATCACATCGTGGGGCGAGGGAATCTCTTCGCCCAGAACGACGGCGAGAATGCGCAATTTAACTTCGCGCACTTCCTTATCCTCAATCAGGGGATAGCGGCGGCTTCCGAAAACCCACAATATCTTTTTATCCTGACGGCTGATGATTCCGCGTTTTTCGAGGCGGCGCAGGGCTTTTTCGCGCAAAGCCTCGCCTTCGTCGGCCATTTGGCGCAGCCAGTAGGCGATAGGGTGCGGCGTCAGAACCGGGGCCAGCGACATCAATTGCAAAACCGGGTCGAGCAGATCGTCGCCGGTTGGCGTGGCGTCGACCACGAACATATCGCGCAGATCGTTGTCGATGCGGTTGCGCAGGGTCAGATCCATTAAAACAGCGCCCGCTGCGGCGCAATCGAGCGTGCTGCGCGCCAGCGGGTGCAATTGCCCGGTCTGGTCGTCGAGCGCCAGCAGCAAAAACTCCTCAAGCAGCGTCAGGCGAAGCATCGGGGGGATCGGTTTTTCGTCCATGCGCCAAGGGTATCAAAAGCGGCGGCGCGGTAAAAGGGTTAATTAACGATGTTGCGCATGTGGAATCTTTCCCGGAATGCCGATGGGGCAAGGATATAAAGGCGCTTTCGCGACCCGCTAACTGAATATTAAAGGACGGCGGCTAGCCTCGAAAAGAGTAATCTGCCCGCTTTGCGCCAGCCTGTAAGGTTTCATGCTTTCTGTCCTTGTCGTCTCGCCCGATCCCGCCGTGCCCGGCGGCGTTTCGGTTTTCGTCGAAAGCATGAAGCGTCATGCCGCGCAAAGCCGCATGACCTCTTTTTATATCGGCAGCATGGGCCGCCCCGGCGAACCGCATTGGAGGGTGGCGTGGCGGCTGCTCAGCGCCCCGGCGCGGCTGGCCTGGCATGTCCTTACGCACCCTTATGACGTCGTTCATCTCAATCCGACTTTCGACGCCAAATCGCTGATCCGCGACGGGCTGTTGCTGCTCAAACTGCGCGGGATTTTTTATCGCCGCACTCTGGTCTATTTCCATGGCTGGGATTTTGCCGTGCAGGAGCGTATCGCGGGTCATAAGGGCCTGCGCTGGCTCACCGGCTGGATGCTGAATGGGGCCGGGCTTATCACGGTGCTGGGCGATGAATTCCGCGAAGGGCTTATCGCCCTCGGCGTCGCGCCCAACCGCGTTATCGTCACCCGCACGATGTTCGACGGCGCGGGTCTGCATGCCGTTCAGAACGAAGCCCCGGCATCCTCGCGGCCTTTCATTCTTTATATGTCGCGTTTCGACCGCGAAAAAGGCGGCCGCGAATTGCTGCAGGCTTTCGCAAGCTTGCAGCGCCCCGATATCGATCTCGTGATGGCGGGCGAGGGCGAGGATGCGGATTTTCTGCGCGGCGAGGCGGCGCGTCTCGGCCTCGCGGCGCAGGTGCGCTTCACCGGCTATGTCACCGGGGCCGATAAATGGCGGCTGCTGCGCGATTGTATCTTGTTCGCGCTGCCGACTTATTACCGCAGCGAAGGCATGCCGGTCGTGGTGCTGGAAGCGATGGGGGCGGGCAAACCCCTGCTGGTCGGCTCGGCGGGCGCGTTGAAATCGGTCGTGCGCGACGGCGAAAACGGCGTGGTGTTGGGCGAGATCAATCCCCGCAATGTGGAAACAGGCTTGCGCCTTCTGCTCGACGACGAAATGTTCGCCAGCGCCGCCGGCAAGCGCAACGCCGAACTGGCCTGGAGCCAATATGAAGCGGGCCGCGTGACCAACGATATCGAAAATCTTTATGCGTGGGTCGCGCGATGCTAGGCCGCCATATGCTCGGTTACGCGCCGTCGCTGGTCGTGACCGGCATCGTTTCGCTGGCCAGCCTGTCGCTGTTCACCGATTTTCTCACCCGCGCCCAGTTCGGTCAGTACGCCCTCGCCATCACCGCGATGACGATGCTGGTCGGCGTGTTTTTTTCGTGGTCGCAAAGCGCCGCCTCGCGCCTCACCCCGCAGGCGGTGCGCGAAGGAACGGAAGCCAAGCTCTATGCCACGCTCTATGCCGCGTCGGCGGCCTGCGCGCTCGGCGTGCTGGCGGTGGCGGCCTTTCTCATCGCGTTTTTCCCGCTTGGCGACTGGCATCTGGCGGCATGGTTCGCGCCGCCGCTGGCGATTTTGCGCGCGTTCCTCAATATCAACCAGTCGATCCACCGCAATTTCATCCGCATCACGCGCTATAACATCATCGAGATCGGCCAGTCGCTGGTCGGCCTCGGCACCGCGTTGGCGCTGATTATCCTGCTGCATCGCGGGGCGTCGGGGCCGGTCTTGGGCATGCTGATCGGCCTTGCCTTGATGACCTTGTTCGACTGGCGCATGTTCACGCGCATTCATTGGCGCGACTTCGACCGCAAGATGTTCGGTGAAGTGGCGCATTTCGGCCTGCCTTTCGTCGCCAATTACGCGTTCAGCTTTATCCTCGCCGGTTCCGACAGATTCATCATCGAATTGCAGCGCGGCTCCGATCAGGTCGGCATCTACAGCGCCGGTTACGCTTTCCCCGACCGCATCGGCCAGTATCTGTTCATGGCGGTGGCGACCGCCTCGCTGCCGCTGACTGTGCGGCGGCTGGAGCAGGAAGGCGTCGAGGCCGCCCGCGACCAGACTTACACCAACGGCATCGCTGTGCTGGCGCTGGCGGTGCCCGCCTGCATCGGCATGCTGCTGGTCAACCGGCAGATCGCGGCGACTTTCATCGGCGAAGCCTTCCGCGACGGCGCCATTCAGGTGATGCCGTGGATCACCTGCGCCGCCATTCTCAACGGCATCGCCGCCCATTATTTCGATCATGCTTTTCTGCTCGCCAAAAAAACGCGTCTGTTCTTTTACACGTTGGGCCCGGCGGCGCTGCTCAATCTTGGCGTCAACTGGTTCTGGGCGATTCCGCATTTCGGCTATATGGGCGCGGCTTACACCACGCTGGCTTCCTATGCCTTGTATCTGTTTCTCAGCATCGTGATCGGGCGGCGCGCGTTTCCCATCAAGTTTCCGTTCAAACCGGCGCTGCAGATCGCTTTTTCCGCCGGGCTGATGGCGTTCATTTTATCGGCGTTCGACTTTCCCGAAAGCTGGCTCGGCCTCGGGCTGATGATTGCCATAGGCGCCGCGGTCTATGGCGCGGGCCTGCTGGCCTTCGACGTCATGGGCATGCGCAGTTTGATCGAGGCGCGGCTTCTGGGCCTTGCGCCGAAGGCGGAATTCGAAACGCTCTCCAATTTCGCGCAAGTCGAAGCCATCGCCCCGGAATGGCGGGCTTTGTATGAACGCGCCGGGCATGGCGTTTTCGGCCGCTTCGAATGGTTCCGCATCTGGTGGGATCATCTCGGCCAATCCGGCAAAGGCGAATTGCGCATTGTCATCGCGCGCAAGGACGGCAAGCTGGTAGGGGTGCTGCCGCTGGCGGTGCGGCGCGGCGGCGTGTTGCGTTTCGTCGAATATGCCGGGCATGAAGTTTTCGATTACGGCGATGTGCTGGCCGAAAATGCCGATGTCGCCGCCGCGCTGTGGATTTATGCGCGGCAGGCGGTGGCGCACGATATCGTCCTTATCAAGGATGTGCATGAAGGCGCTTTGTCGCTGGGTCTGCTGCGCGGCATTTTGCAGCAGCGCGATTCCCGCAAGAATTATTTCCTGCGTTTCGACTGCCCCTCGGGCGAAGCATGGCTGGCGGCGCAGTCGCGCAAATTGCGCGGCGACGCCCGCCGCAAGACCGAAAAAATGCAGGCGCGCGGCCCGGTCACGCTCCATGTCTACAAAAACGGCGACCCGGTGCCCGGGCAGGTAATCGACGCGCTTTACGCGCAGAAAGCCGCCTGGTTCAAGGCGCGCGGCGCGTCGGGCGTATTTTCCTGTCCCGCGGTGAAGGGATTTCTGCACGGCCTCGCGCAGGATGCGGCTTCGCGCGGCATGCTCTATCTGGCGTGGATGAGTTGCGGCGATACGATTGTCGCCTGCCACATGGGCTTTATCCGCAGCAGGGTTCTGCACCTTTATCACACCACATACGACGCCGATTTCGGCGCGTTTTCGCCGGGCAACAGCATGATGATCGAAACCATCAAGAGTGCGATCGATGCGGGCCTTATCGAACTCGATTTCATGCGCGGCGACGAAAGTTATAAACAGCGTTTCGCCAGCGGCACGCGTGCCCTCGCGGTTTTTGTCGCGGGCGGATCGTTGCTGGGCCGGGCGGCGGTATGGGGTGCGGGTTTGCATGCTGCGAAAACGCCGGAAGCCGAAGCGCCCGAAGAATCCTCCGAAGCCTAAGCTACCCAGTAAATCCGCGTCACCGCCTTCTGATTGGGCGGCAGCGTGCCCGTAAAGGCAATACGCGTCGCGGGCTGCCGCGTGTCGAATTCCTGGGCATACCAGCCGCCTTCCGGTGTTCCCGGCAGGCCGATTTTGGCGGCGAGGGGGCTTTCATGGCGCAGGCGCACCACCAGTTGCTCACCCTTCATAATCATCAAATCGGCGCCTTCCTGCCGCGCCGTCAGATCGGGATGCAGCAGGAACGCGATGTCGACGCGCCGCGCCGCCGTTGCCAGAACGGTATCCTCGATCACGGCCCCGGTGGCGGGTGCTACCGCCAATGCGCGGCGATGCACCGCGCCATATTTTTCTTCATAACCGTCATGCGAAGCGGTGGCATACCACGCGTCGCCTTCGTTCGAGAAATGATGCAAGGCGGGTGTCGCCTTGCGCGACCAGTTGAAATTGCCGGACATCGTGCTGGAATCCGCACCTTCCAGAGTCAGCGTATTATGCGCCGCGGTGCCGCGGAAATAAGCGCGCGCATTGTCGGGTGAGTGATAGATGTAAGTGCCGGCATCGACGAAAACCGGCTGATCGCCGACATGCAGCCATACCGCAAGCGTATCGGCATGCCCGTGCGCCGCTATCGACAGATAACCCACCGGCCCGTGATCGAAGGCCAGAAGAATATCGCCGCGCGCGCTGGCATGGCGTCCGACCGTCATGCCGCCCTGCGGAAATGAACGCACGCCGTAAGGCATGAAATCAGGCGCGGGCGGCGCGCCGAACAAAGCCTGCCGCAGATGAGGGCGCCATCCGGGCGGCGTCAGATCGGCGCGGTTGGTCAAGGCGGCGATACAGCCCAGCACCGATGCGGCATAGGCATCATTGCTGTGATAAACGCCGAACACGCAGGCATTGTCGTCGTCGCCGATGGCAGGCTGATGGCCGCCCGCATCGGTCAGCCAGCGCAGATATTCGCCGCCCAGCGTTAATTTGCGCACATAATAATCCGGCACATCCACGCCGCATCCTTGCGCGATTTTCAGACCCGCCAGCAATGTTTCCAGCAGCGAGGCGGCATAGCCGGTGGCCTGCTCCGCGCCCGCGCCGTCGGCAAGGATTTGCTTCTGCGCCGCGTCGCACAGAATAGCCCAGCCTTTTTGTTTCCATTCCCCGGATTCGGCGAAATAGGGGCACAAAGCGCCTATGGCGAACAGCCCCAGCCCTTCCGCCGTGCGGTGATTGTTGGCGGAACTGTAAAGCGACGGGTAACGCGCGATCCACCGCGCATGGGTTTGCAGCGTCGCCCATATCTTGGCGCGGGCGGTGCGGGTGGCATGCTCGCCGACAAAAGTCACGACGGTCAGAATGCTGATCGCGCGCAACGCCAGTTCGATACCGGAATTCCAGTTCACGCCGAGGAAAGGCGGATTGCTGTCGATCCAGTTTTCGATTTCATCGAGACAGAAGGCCGCCAGTTCCTTGTCGTTGCGCTTGCGCGCCAAGGCCGCCACGGGCTGCAAATATTGCAGCCGGTTCAACTCCCACACGAATTTGATATCGCCGCGATCTCGTGCATGCCGGTAATCCACGGCGAAGCAGAACAGGCTGCGCGGCCACAAAGTTCCCGATAAAGGGTCGCGATGCCACATCAAGTCGCGCGGGCCGGTGATTTTCTGCCCGAAGATGACATGCTCGCCGGTCTGCGCCTGCCGCGCATCTTCCGCCCATTGCGCCAGCAAAGGCTCGGGAACGCGCCACGCATCGACCGCCTCGCGCAAACCGGGAATCTGCGGCAACGCCCCGTAATCGCGCGGCGTCGCGATAAATTGCCGCGCGCCCGCCGCATCGGCTTTCTTGCGCAAGGCCTCACAGACGCGATGCGCCACCTCCGCCGCCGACATGGCGGCAAGGCGGTTTTTATACCAGCGCAGGCGGGTGGAAAAAGACATGGGGGAAGGACTCGGGAACGGAACCTTCTATGTACCGCGCCCGCCGCCGGAAGGGAACAGGCCGCAAGTTTTATTTATCCGCGAAAATCGCGTCATAGGCGGCCAGAAGCTTGGGCGCTTCATAAGGCCACGCCAGTTCGCGCTCAACCCGCGCGCGCCCGAAGGCCCCCATGGATGCCCGTTTGGCGGGGTTATCGATCAGCTCGATGATCTTGTCGGCGAAGTCGAGCGCATCGTTGGCCTTGGCGTACAATGACGCCTCGCCCGCCGAGAACCGCCCTTCGGTGAGGTCGAACTGCACGATGGGTTTGCCCAGCGCCATATATTCGACGATCTTGTTCATGGTCGATTTGTCGTTCATCGGATTGGCTTCGTCGGGATTGGCGCAGATATCGGCGGTGTTGAGAACTTCCAGCAAAGTCTGCTCGTCGGCGCGTCCGGTGAAAGTCATATAGTCACCCAGCTTCTTGGCCGCCGCCAAAGCCTTGAAATCTTCCAGCGCGGGCCCGCCGCCCACCAGAGTGAAATGAATATCCGTGCGGCAAAGGTCATAAACAATGTGCCGCGCCGCTTCGATCAGATACTGGATGCCTTCCTGCTGGCCCATCACGCCGACATAGCCGACCAGAAATTTCTTGCCCATGCGCAGGGCTTCCACCGGCGGAATGATTTTCAGCCGGTCGAGGCTGGGGCCGGAGCGCACGATGAAAACCTTGTCCACGGGCATGCGGCCGCGTTCGATGGCAATCTTGCGGTAACTCTGATTGGTGGCGATGGAAACGTCCGCCATGCGGAAGGTCAGTCTTTCCCAGAACAGCATGACCTTGTAGAAGAAATCGCGCCGCCCGAATTTGGCTTCGTAGAGTTCGGGTGAGATATCATGGTGATCGAACAGAAACTTCTTGCCGAACATGAATTTGAAAAAGCCGCCGATGATGAAGATATCGTCGGGCGGATTGCAGGCGTGAATGACGTCGAATCCGCGCCGCCCCATCACCCACAACGCCAGCATGAACTCCCACGCCAGACACCAGGAATATTCCAGCAGATAGCCCAGCGCCCCCTTGGCTTCGTAAGGCAACGGGTGGCGATAGATATGAATGCCGTTCAGATATTCGTAAGTTCTTTCGTGCCCGCGCCCCTTGGGGCAGATGATGGAGACCTGATAGCCGTGCGCGGCCAGCTCGCTGGCTTCCTGCCACACGCGCCTGTCGAACGGCACCGGCAGATTCTGGACGATAATCAGCACGCGCCTGCCGTTCCGCGTCATGCGCAGGGGAGAGGCGGTGGAATGTGAAGCAAAATTCGTCATTTTATTCATAACAAAATTACCAGCAGATACCGTCGTAATTCCGGTGTTCCTGCTCGATCTTCTTGATGCGCACGAGATCGATCACGCGCTGCTCGGGCTTGAGCCGCGCGGCCACCGCCGCGAATTCGGGGGCGTTGTTGCCGATCACGATAATTTCGGCATGTGCCAGAACATCTTCGATGCGATCGACCATCAAACGCTCGATATGGGGAATGATCTTGTAAATATACTCACGGTTGGCCCCGGTCAGGCGGGCCAGATTGACGTTACTGTCGTAAAGACGCAGATCGTAACCCTTGCCGATCAGCCGTTCGATCACGTCGACCAGCGGGCTCTCGCGCAGATCGTCGGTCCCGGCCTTGAAACTGAATCCCAGAATGCCGATCGAACGTTTGCCGGTGCGCATGATCATCTCGATGCCGAGCTCGATCTGGTCGCGGTTGGACGGCAGCAACGACGACAGAAGCGGCGTCGAAACATCCATCGCCTGCGCCTTGTAAGTCAGCGCGCGCACGTCTTTCGGCAGGCACGACCCGCCGAAGGCGAAGCCGGGCCGCATGTAATAAGGCGACAGGTTTAGCTTGGTATCCTGACAGAAAATTTCCATCACTTTATGGCTGTCGATCTGCGCCGCCTTGCAGAATTTACCGATCTCATTGGCGAAGGCCACCTTGACCGCGTGCCAGGCGTTATCTGCATATTTGACCATCTCGCCGACTTCGATGCCGCAGCGGATCATGGGGCCGGGCAACCCCACATAAAGTTCCTGCACCAGATCGCCCGAATGCGGGTCGGTTTCGCCGATCACGGTTTTGGGCGGATTGCGGAAATCGTAAATCGCGGTGCCTTCGCGCAGAAATTCCGGATTGTTGCAGACGCCGAAATCCTTGCCGGCTTTTTTGCCGCTGTGTTTTTCAAGGCGGGGGATGACGATGCTTTTCATCGTGCCGGGCAGAATGGTCGAACGCACGACGACGACATGGAACGTATTTTTTTTGGCCAGCGCCGATCCTATTTCGTCGCACACTTTTTCCAGATGCACGAAATTCAGGCTGCCGTTGCGCTGGCTCGGCGTGCCGACGCAGATAAAGGTGAGGTCGGAACGGGCGATGGCCTGCGCGGCATCGGTGGTGGCGCTCATCAGGTTTTTGGCGACGGCATGCGCGGTCAGCTCGCCCAGTTCGGGCTCGACGATGGGGGCCTTGCCCGCATTCATCAGATCGACTTTGGTCGGATTGGGATCGACGCCAATGACACTATGCCCGCGATCCGCGAGACAGGCGGCCGAGACGGATCCGACATAGCCAAGACCGAAAATACTGATTTTCATGAATTTACCGCGCGTAGAAATACATTAAAGACCTGCGCAGTTTACCCCGCAACATGTTAAGGGCGGGTTTCGCGATGGTTAATATTCTCTAACTTTTGCAGGCGGTTGACGCATACCACGATGCCGCCAAGGAAGATGAGAATGGGGTCTTTGCGGGCAAAAGAGTTCGACGTGCTGGCGATACAGAAATATTCGATAATCGCCAGCTGCAGCGCGGGCGACGACCCCGCCATCAGCCGCCACACGAACCCGGCCAGCCCCAGGAACCACAGCGTGAACATAAAGATGCCCAGAAACATGAACATCAGGATCCACGGATTCTCGATATCGGCGGGGTTGGCGAGGCCTTCCTGGCTGCTGATGGCGGTGATCTGGTCGCTGCTCATGCCGAACAGCAGATCGTGCGGCGACATGAAATCGATGACATGCAGCGCGACCAGCCGCGCGGTCGCGCTTTCGTCATGCAGCGAATCATAGGCCATCAGCCGCGCGCCCATCTCGCTATGCATCGCCGCGTAAATCAGCGCGACGCACAAAGCCGGAATCAGCATGACGCCGAGAACGATCAGCATCAAGCGCATCACCGTCATGTTCTTCGACAGGAAAGATTTGCGGATGCCGATAAGGCCCAGCACCACGAGGCCCATCGCGGCAAAGCCCAGCGCCGACCGGCTGCCAAACCCGACCAGCGACACCAGCATCACCACAAAGGCGAAAGCCTTCAGCCCGGGCCGCAGCCGCAAACCCATCACGATGAACAGCGAAACGGCGGTAAAGCATGCATTGGTGAGCGGATGGCCGAGCAAAGCCGAGGCGCGGAAATAATCCTGCTGCAACACTTCCCATGACGGATCGAACGGAAAGATGCGGATATGGGTAAGCGACTCGAAAATGCCGATGACGCTGTTGACGATGGCGATCCCGGCATAGCTGTAAACAATCATCCGGCATTGCCGCAGCGTGGCATAGGAGAAAACGATGGCGCAGATCGGTATCACGATGTGGGTGTCGATCAGCACGCCGATGCCCTCGGGGTTGCGCAGCGCCCAGTAGAAGATGATGAGGACATAGATCGCCAAGAAAATGAAGAACGCGGTTTGCCGCCGCGCAACGCGCAACAGTCCGTCGAGCGGATTGCCGCGGCTCAGAATGAGAACCAGCAGCGAGGCGATGATGAAGTAAGTGCCGGGGTGGATTTTGCCGATGGTCGGCGCGTCCTCGCTGCCGTAAGGGATGCCGATGATGTTCAGCACCGGCCCCGACAGAAGAATGCGCAGGAAAAAACCGATGGCACAGACGATCACGGCAACCGGATAGACCTCGCCCGCCAGCGAGCGTTCCGCAGGCGGCGGGCGGTAGGAAACGACAAAGGGTTCGCGTGTATTCATCGTGCCAGCCCCAGCGCGGTCAGCGCTTGTGGTTCGAACCGGCGCGACCCTTTTTCGGGATCGACCAGACGCACCGAACCATCGACCGGGTCGGTGCTGGTGGCGCCCACCGGCGGCGCGATGCCGCACAGATCGTCGTAATCCCACAATTCCCACGCAATGCCGTCGGCGTCGAAGGCGGCCCGCACGTCGTGAATCCAGCGATAACGCGAATCCGGATCGATATGGTTGCGCAGCACGCCGAATTCCCCGGCGATCACGCGCACATGATGGGCGTCGGCCCAGTCCTTGGCGATCTGAATGCGCGCTTTGACATGATCGGCGTTCCACGGCGCCTGCAGATAATCGGCGAATTCGTTCTGCGCTTCGGCGAGATTGGGCGCATTGTGCAGATAGGCGGTTACCGGTTTATCGGCGAGATCGGAAGGATAGGGCAGGTTGCCGAAATAACGCACCGCTTTGCCGTCGAAGCCCATATGCACGCCCTGCAATGTGATGACGTAAGGCTCGTAAAAATGAAACGCATAGAGAATATGCGGGTCGTTGCCGGTCTCTGCGATCAGCGGTTCGAGATAAGGCAGCGCGTCGATATCCGAGCCGTGCGGCGCGCCCACGATCAGCACACGTTCGGGATCGGTGCCGTGAATAGCGGCGACGAGGCGCGAGGCCAGCCCCGTCCAGCCCGCCTCGGATTTATAATATTGCGGCTCGTTGAGCAGTTCGAACAGCAACGCCGCATGCGAATGATCGCGGTAACGCTGATTGATGGCTTTCCATAAATCGATGAATTCGCGTTCCGCCCACGGGTAATTCTGAATCTTCGCCACGAATTCGTCACTGGGATGAATATCGAGAATGACGGGCAGTCCCGCCTGATCGGCCATCGCCAGCGCACGGTCGAGGGCGATGAAATCGATATGCGACGTGTCGCCCCCCTCCTGCGTCAGTTTGAATCCGTAATATTCGGGATTGAAAGGCAGCCGCACATGATCGAATCCCGCCGCCTTGATCTGCATGAAATCGCGGAGGAACAAAGGCTGGCGCGGCGCGTTGGCGATCCAGCCGGCAAGGTTGAGGCCGCGATGAAGAACCGGTTCCTGTTGCGCCTGTGCAGGCACAGGCAGCGCCAGCAGCAAAAGACCAACGAGCAGGCGTATGGGAAGCATCGGAATTCTCCGCCGTCACAATTCCTTGGGGTTGCGCAGGACGATAGCATGGGGATGGAAACGGCGCCGCACTTTCTGCAGCGGCTTTTCAAGGAAAATATGCGCGGCCCCGGCCAGCGCGAACGACCCCGCGAAGTAAATCGCCACATCCAGAGGCCCTTCCAGACCCTGCGCGTGGCCCTGCGTCCGCTCGATCAGCACCAGCACCAGATAATGGAACATATAAAGCGCATAGGACCATTGCCCGATCGTCAGTAGCAGGCGATGCTGCAAAATACGCTGGAAAAAAGCCTGCCTGCCGTAAACCAGATTGAGAAGAATGACGGCGATGCTGGCCGCCTGCAGCGTATAGCGCACCGTCTCGCGGAAATCCGGATCGCGCCATACCAGCGTGAACAGCAGCCCCGCGCCGCCAAGATAAAAGGCCACATTATTGACGAAATATTTCCGCACGAATGTGCCGCGCAGATGCAGCGCCAGCGACAGCAGCACGCCGAACAGGATGCAGTCGGCGATGCTGTCCGTCCCATGATAGATGCGCATATCCAGCTGCGGCGTCACCCCGCATACGGCCCACGGCGCGGGCCCGTGCAGGCACAAAGCGTTGAGATGGAACCGCCACGCCAGAATGATCCCGGCCAGCGCGATCAATAGCCCCGCCAGCACTCCGAGATGCTTGCGCAACACCCAGATCAGGAACGGGAAGATAATGTAAAAATGCTCTTCGACCGCCAGCGACCAGAAAATCGGGAACGGGTTGTAGGACGGATATTCGATATAGATGTGATAATAGTTGGTCACATAAAACAGGACGCTCGCCACCTGCGCCGCCGTCACCGTCACATTGAGCAGCAGAAGCGCCGGAATCGCCACCGCCATGAACAGCACCACGGTCGGCATCAGACGTAAAATACGGCGGATGTAAAACAGGCGGATACTGAGATCGCCGGTGAGCTGCATTTCTTCGAGCATCAGCCGGGTGATAAGAAAGCCGCTGATGACGAAAAAGATCACCACGCCAAGCCCGCCCGGTACGATATGCTGTAGCCCGGCATGCGAAAACAGCACCAGAAGGATGGAAACCGCCCGCATACCGTCGAGTACGGGCAGATTCCGGTCAAGTTTGGGGGAAGAGGTCATGACCTGCACTTTCTTACGAATAACGGCAATGTCCTGTAAAACCTCATCTTATCTTCATAATGGGAACAACAGTTTAATTAACCATAAACTTTTTAACGCCTATACTGCGCTTCCACCTAGCACCATCCGTTGCTGAAACCAATTCCTGCCGATAGGATGCCCTACTTATAAAGTCCTGCGGCAGGGGAGAATGTTCGTGAGCCAGTCTTTATCGAAAATCATCACGCTTCTTCTGGGTGGTCTGTGCCTCTGCGGGCTTGCGGCCTGCGCGCAGGATGATCGCAATTACACGCCGCTCGCCACCATTAAAGCCGATCCTCCCCCCTTGCAGATGCCAAAAACGGCTTACCGCATCGGCCCCGGCGACGAACTCGAAGTCAAATTTTTCTTCGCGCCCGAACTCAACGACAAGCTGACCGTGCGCCCCGACGGCAAGATTTCCATCATGTTCGCGCAGGATATTCAGGCCGCAGGCCTGACCGCCGACGAACTCGCCAGCGATATCCGCGCCGTGCTGGCGCCGCACGTCAAGCAGCTTGACCTCGTCGTCATCATCCGCAGCTTCGCCAGCCAGAAAGCCTATGTCGGCGGTGAAGTGTCGAAACCCGGCCCCATCGCTTTGACCGGCAACGAAACTTTGCTCGGTCTGCTGGCTTCCGCTGGCTGGGTCACGCCTGCGGGCTCCGATAAAATCGTGGTCGTGCGCCGCGACGGTTCCGGCGAAGAGAAAATTTACCCGGTCAGCCTCGCCGCACTCGAAAACGGCACCGACATGGCCCAGAATATTCCCGTGCAGGCGGGCGACCTGATCCTGGTGCCGCCTTCCTCGGCGGTGCAGTCGGATCGCTGGGTCGATCAGAATATCCGCCAGCTGATCCCGTTCTCGACCAGCGCGGGCGTTTCCTACAACTTCAACCGCACCCCGACCCAATAATGCGCCGCACCGCCAGCTTTGAGACGCCCAAACGCGAACTTCTGGTATTTTATTACAAATATCGGATGCGGCTTGTGCTGGCTTTTTTGCTGCCGTTCCTGCTGAGCATCGGCATTTCCTTCGTGCCGACGCCGCGTTATGAGGCGGACAGCACTTTGGTCGTGCGTCTCGGTTCGGAATATGTCTATCAGCCTGAAATCGGCAGCACCAACAGCAGCAGCGCCTCGCCGATCCCCTTCGACCGCGACCAGATTTACAAGGCCGAAGTCGCCATCCTGAGCAGTTATGATCTGCATCAGCAGGTGATCGAAAGCGTCGGCCTCGACCACATGTATCCGCCCGGCAAACCAGGTCTTTTGCACCGCATCGTGCAGCCGCTGCGCGGCTGGGCGCTCGATATGCTCAATAATATGGTCGATGACGATGCCGCGGAACCGGCCGCGAGTTTGCGCAAGATACTCGATACGTCCGACAGCGCCGGCAATCTCAGCGACGAGGAAAAAACCCGCCGCCGCCTCGCCATCGCCGTGCAGCTTTTCGAGCACGATCTCAATATCTCGCTGGGCAAGGAATCGTCGGTGATCAGCCTCGCTTTCCACCACAAAGATCGCGACGTCGCCGTGACCGCGCTCAACACGCTGATCGACCTCTATCTTGAAAAACGCAAGCAGCTCTATCTCGATACCCGCAGTACGCTCGCCAAGGAACAGGCCGAATCCATCCGCAAGCGCGCCTCGGTAGCGCAGGCTGCCGTGGAAAACTTCAAGCGCGAGCATCAGCTTTATTCGCTCGACGCCCAGCGCGCCCAGTTGCTGGCGCAGCGCGAAGACGTCCGCAAGCAGATGATGAACGTGTCCAACAGCGGCCTCGACGACAAGCTCGCCGACATCACGCGCCAGCTCGACGCGCTCGACGCCCTCGACCGCCAGTTCAGCATGCTGCAGCACGACGTGCAGATGACCAACGACGAATATACGCTCTATACGCACAAGCTCGACGAGGCGCAGGCCTATGACAATCTCGAACGCGATCACGCCGGCAGCGTGCGCGTGATTCAGCCGCCTGCCGCCCCGCCCGAACCCAAGCGGCTGCAGCGCATGATCATCGTCGCCGGTTTTATGCTGTCGCTGGTTTTCACGGCGCTGGTCGCCGCTTTCACGGAATTTTCGCGCAGCGGTTTCCTCACGCCCGAACGGATGGAGCATAATCTTGGTCTGCCCATCCTTGCCGCCTTGCCCCTGCGCCGCAAGTGACCGGTTCCGTGGCGGGCGCGGACATTCTTTTCTTTCTTTGCCTTAACGATCGCGGCGGCGCGGAAATCTCGATGCTGCGCCTTGCCGAAGCTTTGCGTGCGCACGGGCGTGGCGTGACGGTGGCGGCCTATGGCGCGCATCCCGAACTGGCGCGCGAACTCGGCTTCGGCGGCGACATCATCGATCTTGGCGCGCGTCGCACATGGGCCGCGTTTTTTCCGCTGCGCCGCCTGTTGCGCCGTAAGAATTTCCCTGTCGTTATTTCCGCTTTGACCCACACCAATATTGTCGCCGCTCTCGCCGCGCCGCCTGCGATGCGCGTGATCGTCACCGAACATGGCATCGATGGCGTCGCGGCCTTGGCGTGCCGTCCGTTATTTGCCGCGCTGGTGCGCTATGCCTATGGAAGCGCCGCTCTTATCTGCGTCTCACACGCCTTGGCGGAGCAATGGCGCAAGGCCGCGCCGCGTCTCGATATAAACGCGATTTATAATCCGGTGGTGGCCGATCAGCCCGCGCCCGTGCCGCCGCCCGCGCATGAATGGCTGAAGAATAAGAATGTCATTCTCGGCATCGGCCGGCTCAAAGAAGAAAAGAATTTCGCCCTGCTGCTGCGCGCTTTCGCCGCGGTCGCGCAGGGCAGGGATGTGCGCCTGGTCATTCTCGGCGAAGGGCCGCAGCGCGCTCTACTCGAAAATCTCGCGCGCGAACTCGGCGTCGCCGACCGCGTTTTGTTGCCGGGTTTTGCTGCCGAACCACGCGGCTGGCTTGCCTATGCGGCCTTGCTGGTGTGTCCCTCGAAGCGCGAAGGTTTCGGCAATGTTCTTGTCGAAGCCTTGGCCGAAGGGGTGCCGGTGGTGTCCGCCGATTGTCCCTATGGCCCCGCCGAAATTCTCGATCACGGGCGCTATGGCCGCCTTACGCCGGTTGACGATGTCGCCGCCATGGCCCGCGCCATGCGGGCCGCCCTCGACGAAGTGTCAGATGCGGCGGGTTTGCGCCTGCGTGCCGCCGCCTTTGGCGTTTCGCGTTGCCTTGAGGCCTATCTTGCGGTTATGGATAGTCCTTCCCGCGCGAGGCGTTCTTAATGGCCGTTGATTATTGTACCTCTTCTCCGCTGACGCGTTTCCGCCGCTGGCTGCGCAGCGTCCTTTTTTACGAACATTGGGTCGTAGGCTTTGTCGATCAGCCGATCGCGGCCTCGCTGGCATGGCAAGAAGCCCCGCCGGTGCAATGGCTGACGCCCTTCGACCGCAGCTGCTATTTCGCCGACCCGTTTCCGTGGCCAGGCCGCCCCGATATTGTGTTGTGCGAGGTATACGACATCGGCCGCCAGCAGGGCCGCATCGTCGCGCTGCAAGTGGGCGCGGGCCGCGTCGTCGGCATCGACCCCGTCGATTTTCCTCTCGCCGGTCATTTGTCCTTTCCGTTCACCTTCGCGCATGAAGGCGAGGTTTTCGCGATGCCGGAATCCTGCGCCGCCTCGCGCCTCGACATTTTCCGTTGGCAGGACGGTAAATGGCGGCATCACGCCACAGTATTCGACAACAAGCCGGTGGCCGACTCGGTTCTGTTCCGCAAGGATGGGCTGTTCTGGATTTTCTATACCGACGTGACTCACGATCCGCACGACAATGTCAATCTGGTCTATGCGGAATCGCTGACCGGGCCGTGGAAGCCGCATCCTGCCAATCCGGTGCAGATTGGGCGCGACCGCTGCCGCGGCGCCGGAAACATTTTCGAAGCCGAAGGCAAGCTCTACCGCCCGGCGCAGGATTGCTCGGAAGTGTACGGCGGCGCGCTGCGCATCATGGAAATCACCACCTGCACGGTGGATTCCTACGAAGAAAAAGAAGTCACTTATATGAAGCCGACCTCGCGCCGTTATCCCGACGGTTTTCACACAGTCACGGCATGGGGCGACAAATGCCTGGTCGACGGCATGCGCCTGACTTTTGCTCCGTCTCTTCTGTGGAGCAAAATCAAAAAGCGGCTTCACATATTCTGATAAACTTTGGCGGGGATGTAATAACGGCGCTTGTTCATCACAACGCCCGCGATTTTCGCGCCGCCCTGCGTCAGCGTGTCGCGCAAATTCTCGACCACGGGCTGGCGGGTTTTTTCGGCTTCGACCACCAGAACGGTGGCGTCGGCGCGCACGGCAAGGCCAATGCCGTCGGCGGATTCTTTCAAAGACGGCGCATCGATCACCACCGCGCCGAAAGATTCATGCAGATTTTTCCAGAACGCGTCGTCATTGAGCAGTTTGGTCGCGGCGCTGCGCCCGCGTCCGGGCGACGACCAGCGCCCCAGCAGAACATGCGTGCCGATAGGATAGAGCGCATCGGCGAGGGGGCGACCCGCTGTCATAATATCGGCAATCGTTACCGTGGGGTCGGCCTGATGCGACGCGAAATAATCTTCTTCGAGATTGCCCGCGTCGATCAGAAGGATTTTATGTTCGACCGTATCGGACAGAGCAAGGGCATAGTCGCGCGCCACGGTCGAAGTGCCCTCGCCGGGCCGGGCCGAGATAAAAGTGATGATTCGCGTGGCTGACGGGTCCATGGCCATATCGAGGCGCTGAACCAGATTGCTGATGCCGTCGTCTTTGTCGGGGCTTCGTGTCATGGCGTGCGATGGTGCTGTATTTCAGGTTTGAGTCCGGATAATAATGCCGATAATGTTGACAAATAGTGAACAGGTTTGGTCTTTGTAATGTTATCAATCCTTTACCGTGTGCTCACCGATCTCGGCGCGCCTTTTATCCGGCTGTATCTATGGCGGCGGCTGGCGATCGGGCGCGAGGATGCGGCGCGCTTCACCGAAAGGCTGGGGCAACCGGGCCGCGAACGTCCCGAAGGCCGTCTGGTCTGGTGCCATGCCGCCAGCGTCGGCGAGTCGGTATCGCTGCTCTTTCTCATCGAGAAAATGCATGACACCTATCCCGATCTGTCTTTTCTCGTCACCACCGGCACCGTCACCGCCGCGCGGCTGATGCAAACGCGCCTGCCGCCCTATGCCTTTCATCAATATGTGCCGGTCGACCGGGCCGCCTATGCCAAACGCTTTCTCGATTACTGGGATCCTGCGCTGGTTCTGTGGGTCGAATCCGAACTCTGGCCCAATCTTCTGGCCGGGCTGCGCGAACGCGATATTCCCGCCATTCTTCTCAACGCCCGCATGTCGGAAAAATCTTTCCGCAACTGGCGGCGCGTCAAAGGCTGGGTGCAGGAAATTCTTTCGACCTTCGTTCTGTGCCTGCCGCAGACCGAGGAAGACCGTTCGCGTCTCGTCGCGCTGGGCGCAAAGCCGGTCAAATATCTCGGCAATCTGAAATATGCGGCGATGCCCTTGCCGCATGACGAAGCCGCCTTGCAGAAACTGCGCGACGAAATCGGCGCGCGCCCCCTATGGGTAATGGCCTCGACCCATCGCGGCGAAGAAGATATGGCGGTGACGGCGCATAAAGGCCTGGCCGCGACGCGCCCCGATATCCTCACCGTGATCGTGCCGCGCCATGCCTCGCGCGGCGATGAAATCACGGCTTTGCTGACCAATGCCGGACTTCGCGTCGCGCGACGCTCGAAAACCGAAGCGATTGCGCCTGAGACGCAGGTCTATCTCGCCGACACCATGGGCGAACTCGGCCTGTTCTACCGCCTGTGCCCCATCGTCGTGATGGGCGGCTCCTTCGTCCGTATCGGCGGGCACAACCCTATCGAACCGGCGCAACTGGGCGCCGCCATTCTGGTCGGCCCCTTTATGTTCAACTTCACCGAAATTGCCCGCGAATTTCTCGCCGAAGGTGCCGCCCTTCAATTGCAGCATGCCAACGAGATCGCCTTCGCGGTCGAACGGCTGATCGCCCAGCCCAATGACGCCGCCAAACTCAGCCAGTCCGCGCATATGATCGCCGACCAGAAACGCCATATCCTCGATCAGATCATCGTCGAGATGGAACCCTGGTTACGCCAATGAAAGCCCCGGCCTTCTGGTATCCGCGTGAAGGCGAAGATACCTCGCCGCTGATCCCCAACCTGTTGTCGTTCCTGTCGCCGGCATGGCGGGCGGGGGCCTTCCTGCGCCGCGCGGTGGCGCGGCCTTATCGCGCCAAAGTTCCTCTTATATGTATAGGCAACGCGGTGGCTGGCGGAGCGGGCAAAACACCGACCGCGCTTGCCGTCGCTCGCATCCTGCAAAAAGCCGGACATAAACCCGCTTTCATCACGCGCGGCTATGGGGGCAGGGGGAACGTCACCCTTGTCGATCCCGCGCAGCACAGCGCCGCGGATGTCGGCGACGAAGCCCTGCTGCTGGCGGCGGTAGCGCCGACATGGGCGGGGTACTCCCGCGCCGCAGCCGCGCGGCAGGCGGAAAAATTCGCCAGCGTTATTCTTATGGATGACGGTTTCCAGAATCCGCATATCGCGCCGACAGCCTCGCTGCTGGTATTCGACGGCCCCAGCGGCATCGGCAACGGCCTCGTGATTCCGGCGGGGCCCTTGCGCGAGCCTTTCGCCGAAGCCGTCGCCCGCGCCGATTTTCTGGTGATTATCGGCGAGGACAAACACAAACTCGCCGCGCGCGCGGGCAAACCCGCGCTGCATGCGCATATACACCCCAATCCGTTGCCGCCGGGTTTCCCGCGCGAAGGCAAATTCGTGGCCTTCGCGGGTATCGCGCGTCCGGAAAAATTTTACGCCACCATCCGCGAACTCGGCCTCGATCTCGCGGGCGTCGCCGATTTCCCCGATCATCATCCTTACACCGCTGCCGATCTCGATTACCTGCAGCTCCGCGCTGAAGAGCAGGGCGCGCGCCTGCTCACCACCGAAAAAGATGCGATGCGCCTACCGCCGGATTTCCTCGCCGACATTCTTACGTTGCCGGTGACGCTCGTGTTCGACGAAGCCGATGCCGAATCGCGGCTTGTGAATTTATGTCGCAGTCCGTCTTTTTGAGCGCGCATGGCCGGGGATAAAGGCCCTTTATGCTCATATCCTCTTGTGCTTTGGCGGGACGGGCCCTAGAACTGTAACTTGCTGATTCCCGATAGGTCGCGCCCCGCACATGTCTCTGCGTAAACTTTCCCCAGCTTTAGCCGCCGCGTTTTTGGCCTTCATTTTGTGCGCCGCGACCCAGGCGGATATTCCCGCCGCTCCCGATGCGCGCCTTGTGCCCGCCGTCCAGACCTATGCCGAGCAGGCGGTGCCGGTAGCGCCCCCGCCCGCGCAGTCTTATTATAATTCGCCATTGGCCGCCGGGACGCTGACGCTTCAGGACGTGCTCGAAGCCCATAAACCGGCCGAACCCGCGATGCTGCCGGTGATCGGCGCGCCCACCCCCTCGGCGACCACGACCGCGCCCATTCTCACGCCGCAGACGCAGGCCAGTTCGACCAGCCTGATGATGTCGCAGGGCATGAAGGACGTATTACAGAAGGTAGATAACGGCGCCGCACCGGTTCAGGTCGGCCCCGTGGTCGGGACGCAGGCTTTGCATGCGCCCACGCCGCTAGTTCCGGCGGAAACGTCCGCGCCGGTTGCCGGAATCCAGTATCAGCCCGGACAGGCCCCCAAAAATCTCGGTAATTTGCAGACAGGCACGCCCGCTAGTTCCGCCGCGCCTGTCGCCGCCGGTTCGTCGGTTCCCGCTGCCACCGGTTCCTCGACTCCCGCCGCGCCGCCCGCGCTTGCCGGCGGCAATTGCGACGAAAAAGTTCAGAAATGGGAAAAGACCTGCGGCGACGCCGGTTACCCCGCTAATTATCTCGGCCAGATCGTCGGCGAAACCCATACCGGCTGCGCCGACGGCGCTTTGCACGATATCTGGGTCAGCAACAGCTGCGTGCCGCCCGAAAACGCGACGGCGGACAGCCCCAAGGTCGATGCCGTCTGCGGCCCCGCTTCCAACAATGAATTCGATGCCACCCCCGCCGCCAATCTCTGCGCGCAGGGTATGGCCAGCGCCGTCAGCGGCGAAGGCCCGTGGACATGGGCCTGCTCCGGCGCTAACGGCGGCAACGCCGCCGCCTGCACCGCGCGTAAACGCGAACCGATCAGCAACGGCATCTGCGGCGGCGCCAACGGCGCGGCCACCGATACCGCACCCATCGACGATCTTTGCACCTCGGGCGCGCCGTCGGAAATCAGCGGTTCGGGCCCCTGGACATGGCAATGCAAGGGCCGCGGCAACGGCAGCAGCGAAAGCTGCATCGCGCCGCGCACCGCCGCCGCGATGGCGGCTGGCGCTGCCGCTGCGGTCGTGGCCGCCAATCCTGCACCTGCCGAAAGCAAACCTGTCGCCAGCAAGCCGGCTGTGGCCGAAAAAGCCGCCGTCGCGGCGACGCAAGCGCCTGCCGCTGCCCCTACCGAAAAGGGCGAATTGTGCGGCGAAGCGGCGGAAACGCTGGCCTATCAGGCCCCCGAAAAAGATTTGTGCCGCGTCGGCAATGCCAGCGCCATCGACGGCGAAGGGCCGTGGACTTGGTCATGTACTGACAATGATGGGCGCAGCTCGCATTGCCGTACGCTCTCTCTGACCGAAGGCAAGCCCGCCGCCGAAGAAGCCGCGCCGGTCAAGTCTGCCGCCGAAACCGCCGCAGCTTTGCCAGAACCCGAAGCCGCGCATGCCAGGGGCGGCCCGCGCGTCGATGCCGTGCCGCCGCCCGCGCCGGTTTCCACCGAACTCACTTGCGGCATCGCCGCCTCGCAGGGCACTTTGGTGCGCCCCGCCGCCGAACTCTGCGTCAACGGCAAAGCCAGTTCCGTGCGCGGCAGCGGCCCGTGGCGCTGGACCTGCACCAAGGGCAAACATAAAGTCGCCTGCGAAACGCCGAAGATCGTCGATGGCTCATGCGGCGCCGCCAACGGCACCGCGCTTAAATCCGCGCCTTTCGCCGGGTTGTGCTCGGCGGGAACGCCGACCGGCATCGAAGGCAACGGGCCCTGGACATGGAGCTGCGCCGGTACCGGCGGCGGCGTGAATGTCAGCTGCGCCGCCTCGCGTCAGGGCCGCGTCGACGGCACCTGCGGCTCCTCCGCCAATACCGTGCGCGAAAACGCACCGAGCGAAGGTCTGTGCTCGACCGGCACCGCCAGCGACGTCAACGGCGCCGGCCCCTGGACATGGTCATGCTCGGGTGCGGCGGGCGGCGGCGTCAGTTCCTGCGCGGCTACCAAAGTCGCCGCCACCGAACCGCCCGGCCCCAAAGTCGGCGGCCTTTGCGGCACCGCTAACGGCCTGATGGCAACCTCAGCACCTACCGAAGGCCTGTGCGCCAACGGCACCGTCACCCCCGTGGTCGGCGACGGCCCGTGGAACTGGAGCTGCCTCGGCGAAAATGGCGGTATGACCGTCAGCTGCACCGCGCCCATGCAGCCGCCTGCACCCATCGACGGCATCTGCGGTCAGGCCAGCGGCATCGAAACTCTGGTCAAACCCGAAGGTGGTCTCTGTGCCTCGGGCATCACCGGCACCGTCAGCGGGCGCGGCCCGTGGACATGGACTTGCTCCGGCGTCAATGGCGGCAGCCCTGTTTCCTGCGTCGCCCCCGTGGCGGGCCGCAGCAGCGCCACACCTTCGGTGACGACCGCCGGCTCGCCGCTCGACTCGACTGCCAACGACGCCAACGCCAAACCGATCACGCCGAAACATAACGGTCTGGTGACGCCGCATCTGCCCGCGCCAAAGGCCGCACCGGCCTATGACGATCTGGCCTCACCTCCGGCGGCTTCGTCGCAAACGCTCGAAACGCCGAAACTCGCGGGCAAGGTAGCGGAATCCGATACCTCGACGCTCGAAGATTCCGGCATGGTGTCGCCGCCGCTCGACGATTCCGCGATCAAGGAAACCGAAGGCGAACATGCCGCGCATATCGCGGGCAATCACCTGACGCTCGATCCGACCATCTCGACGGTTCTGTTCACGCGCGGTTCGGGCAATATCGACGAAACGGTTCTCACCACGCTCGACAAGCTTTCCTCGGTGCTGACCTCGAATCCCGATGTCCGCATCACCCTGCTTGCCTATGCCGACAATGCCGGGTCGAGCCCGCGCGACGCCCGCCGCCTCAGCCTGACAAGGGCGCTGGCGGTACGCGATTACCTTGCCGCGCATGGGGTGGCGACCAGCCGCGTCGATGTCCGCGCCGAGGGGGCGAATACGACCTCCGGCTATATCGACCGGGTCGATGTGAAGGTTAACGATTAGGGCCAGCCGCGATACACCCGTACCCTTAAAATTGCGGCTTTTCCCCATTCCCCTTGCTTTTTCCTTGTTTCTTGTTTAGTGATGCCGGTGAGTTGAGGAGGTCCTCGTTCCGCAAGGGATGCTTTGGGACCGCCAGGAAGGCCCGAAACACGTTTTTCGGGGGATTGGCGCTAACTCGGCGCGGGTGTCGTGGTGATGCCGGCCAATGCTAGACTAAAGGATACGAATATGGCGACAGGTACAGTCAAGTGGTTCAACGGCACCAAGGGTTACGGATTCATTCAGCCGGATGCCGGTGGCGCGGACGTTTTCGTGCACATCAGCGCAGTTGAACGCGCCGGTTTGCGCGATCTGCGCGAAGGCCAGAAGCTCAGCTATGAGCTGGCGACCGAAAAGGGTAAAACCTCGGCCGCTAACCTCAAGGTTGTCGACGCTGCTTAATAAGCGGTTTCGATCACAATGAATGGGCAGGGGCGTGGGCGGTTTTGCCGCTTACGCCCCTCCTGTTTAGAATAAAACTTCTCTTCCTCGTGAAGAGAGTGAAGTCCGCGAAACGTAACTTCGAAACGTAAATCGGTGGACTCCCAGGCGCGCGGCGGCCCGTTTCCCGAAACGTATCCCGCCCGGCTTACATTGGTAGAGCCCGATCGTTTCTCTATTTCTGTTCAATGACCAAACGATCAGGCTCCGGGAACGATCCCGGCCAGCCCTTTTTATGTTTTGAAAGTTAGATCAATGCCCCATAGCAGTTTCAATAATTACGGCCTGCCGGAAAAGCTCGCCCATGCCCTCATGCGCATGAAATTCACGGTGCCGACGCCCGTGCAGGCGCAAACCATTCCGGTCGCGCTCAAAGGCCACGATGTTCTGGGTTCGGCCCAGACCGGCACCGGCAAAACCGGCGCCTTCGGCATTCCGGTGATTGCCGGCCTGATGAACAATCCCGAAGCCGCCGCTTTGATTATGACTCCGACCCGCGAACTCGCGAGTCAGGTGATGGCTGCGATGGAGCCAATGATCCCGACCGTCGATATCCGCACGGCGCTTCTGATCGGCGGCGACCCGATGCCGCGCCAGCTGCATCAATTGCGCTTCAACCCGCGTTTGATCGTGGGCACGCCCGGCCGCATCAACGACCATCTCGAACGCGGCAGCCTTAAACTGGGCAACGTGAAATTCCTGGTGCTCGACGAAACCGACCGCATGCTCGATATGGGCTTCGGCATCCAGATCGAACGCATCCTGAAACATGTCTCAAGCGACCGTCAGACTCTGCTGTTCTCGGCGACCTTGCCGCACAACATCACCAAACTGTCGGGCAAATATATGAAAGACCCGGTGCGCGTCGCGGTGGGTTCGACTTCGGCGGCCCATGTCAACATCAAGCAGGAAGTCATCCCCGTCACCGACGCCGACAAATACGGCAAGTTGCTGGAGCAGCTCGATACCCGCAAAGGCTCGATCATCATTTTCGTAAAAACGAAATACGGCACCGAGAAACTCGCGGTCAAACTGAGCAAGGAAGACCATAAGGCCGAAGCCATCCATGGCGATCTGCAGCAGCGGCGTCGTGAAAGAGTCATCCAGAATTTCCGCGACAAGAAATTCCGCATCCTGGTGGCGACCGACGTCGCCGCGCGCGGCCTCGATATTCCGCATATCGCCCATGTCATCAATTACGACATGCCGCAGGCGCCGGAAGATTACATCCACCGTATCGGCCGCACCGCGCGTGCCGGGGCGGAAGGCGAGGCGATCAGCTTCCTGACGGGGGCCGACAATCAGAAATGGCGCGCCATTCAGCGTTTGATGGCGGGCGAAGATCCTAACGCGCCGCAGCCGCGCGGCCCGCGTTCGGGCGGCGGCGGTGGTGGCGCGCGTCGCGGCTTCGGCAGCGGCGGCGGACGCAAACCTTTCTGGAAAAAAGACGGCGACCGCCCGCAGGGAGATCGTCCGCGCAGCGACCGCCCCCATAGCGACCGTCCGCGTGAGGACAGGCCTCATAGCGACAAGCCGCGCGGCGAGCGTCCCTATAGCGACAAGCCGCATAGCGACAGACCTCGGAGTGACCGTCCCCGTAGCGACAGGCCTCATAGCGACCGCCCGCATAGCGACAAGCCGCGCACCGAACGCGCCTATACGCCCAAACCCTGGGGCGACAAGCCGCGCAGCGATAAACCCCGCAGCGACAAACCGCGGGGCGACGGTGCTAAATCATCCGACCGTCCGCTGGGGGATCGTCCCCGTACCGGCAAACCGGGCGGCGGCAAGCCCTATCGTGGCGGCGGCAAGCCGTTCGGCCGCAAACCGCCGCGCGCGGGATAAAGCTCTGGTTATTTGGCCGGGATGGGCGCTGGCGGCTGATGCATGCCGCCGGCCTCGCCCGCGCCATGCTCTTCGCGGCGCTCCTCGCGCATTTCCTTGCGCACGCCTTCCAGTTTTTCATGCAGGGCTACGGCGCGGACATGCAGCTTCTCGCGCCGTTCATCGAGCCCCATTTTTTCCTGCTGGCAGGCATCGACGCTTTTGTCGCGGCTCTTGACGCATTCATCCCATAATTTGTCGCGCGCAGCTTCGACGTCGTCGTGCTCCTTGCGCACCTGCTCGATTTCCTCGCGCAGATCCTGACGGTCGAGATTTTCCTGCCCGCGCTCGCCGTCCTGATGCTCGCCTGCCCCCGCTATTTGCGGCGGCGCGGATTCCGGCGTGTTGTTTTGCGCCTGCGCCGAAAGGCAGAGCGCGAATGAAAACGCGGCAGCCGTCAAAGCGAGGCGGCGCGAAAGCGGGCGGATCATGGAAGGCTCCTTCAGGGATATTTCTTGCACGAGGCAAAACGTGGCAGGAAAGCGTGTCGCTAGTGTGGCAAAGGGGACGTTAAAAAACGTTAAGTTCAGTCACGATTTTGTCGAGTTTGGCGTCATACGGCCCCACGGGCACAGCGGCCACTTCCTGCGCCGCGAAGGCAACCCCCACCGCCAGCAGGGGTTTCCGCGCCCGCAAATCGGTCAGAGTGCGATCATAAAAACCCGCCCCATAGCCGAGTCGGTTATAGGCGCGGTCGAACGCCAGCAACGGCACCAGAAACACATCTGGCTCGACCACAGGCGCGGATGGTAGCGGCTCCAGAATGCCCATAGCGTTGGCGGCAAGGGGATCGTCGGCTCCATGGAGGCGGAAGATCAAAGGCTGGCCCCTTTGCGTGACCACGGGCAGGGCGATAGGGTGTCTCGCCTGGCGCAGCGCTTCGATCAGCAAAGCGGGGTCCATCTCGCCGCGAAAGGCGCGGTATCCGGCCACCACCGCTCCCGGCTCAAGTGAAACATTCTCTCGAAAATGATCGGTCAAAGCTTTGAAAGCGGAGGTGTTTTCGTGTCCGATGCCCAGACGCGCGGCGCGCAGCGAGATGCGCAGGCGGCGTTTTTGTTCGGCTAAAGACATTGGCTCGGCCTGCATCTTATGCCCGGAAAAAAGGGTGGAAGACCCCACATCGACCGTTGGCGTGTATTCCTCCGTGGCCTGCATAAGCAGGTGGGCGCCGTGTATCCGGGACCACGATCCCGGTCAGTGACAGCTCCCTGGAGAATCTAGTTATCGGCCCCGGGGATATAGCTGCCTGTCGTATCGCGCAGATGTCTTCCAAGGCTGATTTTACGCCCTGCCGACCTGCGATGCAAGTTGCGCGACGCGTTGCTTAAGATGATCGACGGCGGCCACGAACAAATCTTCCTGTTTGCCCATTTCGACCGTGGCAAGGGCCCGCGCTTCCAGCAATTTATCGGCCAAAGACAAGCAGGTAAGCATCAAATGGCGGGGTTCGGTCTGATTGCCGATTTTGTCGGCGACGGCCTTCATTTCCTTCTGAACCATATCGGCGACCTGGCGCAGGCGGGTTTCTTCGCCGGGGCCGCAATTAACCACATATTCCCGGTTATTAAGGGTAATCGCGAGTTTGGTGGCCGTGGATTTGCTGCTCATGATTTTTCCTTAATGGCGCAGAATGCGTTCGACATGCTCGATCGTGTGGTCGAGGCGGGCGGCGACTTTCTGCGTCATGGCGAGAACTTCGCCTTCGCGCACGCGGCTTTGCTTGGCGATTTCCGACTGGCGCTTCAGCGCGTCGCGCTGGGTGGCGGCATCGAGGCTGACCTTATCCTCGAGCGCGAAAATCGCTTCATCGAGGTCTTCCAAAGCTTGTTTCAAACGTTCCATGCAGCGCCCCCGAATCTCTTACCTTCCAAGCCTATAACGGCTGAGGCTCAGGCGTCAATCGAAAGGGAAAGGCGCAAGACTGGCGCAGGGGGAGGACGGGCATAGCGGCTGGGTGTCCCTCTCCCGCATGGCGGGAGAGGGAGGGACCCAAACCTGCTTAGGTTTGGGAGGGTGAGGGCGCGGTTGCCATAACAAACGACACTTCATAACAGCAACCGCACCCTCACCCGCCTTGCGCAAGAAAGGGCGCAAGGCACCCGCGGAGCTGCAACTGCCGAACATATGGTAGTTGTGTCGTTCCGCGCCCGCCGAAGAGCGGGAGAGGGACACCCAGCCGCTATGCTCGCCCTTTAATGTCCCCTAGCCTCCGCCCCTGAAAACGGATAGACAGAAAGCATGAAAGCGAAACCTGAAAACGATGCGTCAAGCCGCGAAGAGCGCGATGCCGCTGCTCTACGGGAAAATCTGCGGAAACGGAAGCAACAGCAGCAAATCCGCGACGCTGCCAACAAGAATGAGGACAGATAATGCCGGTAATGCCCGACCATTGGATACGCAAGACTGCGCTCGAACAGGGCATGATCTCGCCTTTCGAGGAAAAATTGCAGCGCGACGGCGTGATTTCCTACGGGCTTTCCTCCTATGGTTATGACGCCCGTGTGTCGAACGATTTCAAAGTGTTCACCAATGTCGATAATGCGCTGGTTGACCCGAAAAATTTTTCCGACGCCAGTTTCGTGACGCGTAAAACCGATGTCTGCATCATTCCGCCGAACTCGTTCGTGCTGGCGCATACGGTCGAATATTTCAAAATCCCGCGCGACATTCTGGTGATCTGCCTCGGCAAATCGACTTATGCGCGCTGCGGCCTCATCGTCAATGTCACGCCGCTCGAACCCGAATGGGAAGGTCATGTGACGCTGGAAATCTCCAACACCACGCCGCTGCCCGCCAAAGTCTATGCCAATGAAGGCGTGTGCCAGTTTCTGTTCCTCAAGGCCGACAGCCTTTGCGAAACTTCCTATGCCGACCGCGGCGGCAAATATATGGGCCAGACCGGCGTGACTTTGCCGCGCATGGAAAAACGGGCGTAACCCAATTTTCGATTTCTAACAGGACATATCTTATGGACAGCATACGCATTAAAGGCGGCAAGACACTCAAGGGCCGCATTCCCATTAGCGGGGCCAAGAATGCCGCGCTGCCTTTGCTGGCTTCATGCCTTTTGACGGAAGAAACTTTGACGCTCGGCAATGTGCCGCATCTGGCCGATATCATCACGATGTCGAATTTGCTGGGGCAGCTCGGCGTCGAAATCAGTTTGAACGGCACCGCGCCCGGCGGTTACACGGGCCGCGTGATGGAACTGAAAGCCGCCACCCTTTCCGGCATCACCGCACCTTATGATCTGGTGCGCAAGATGCGGGCCAGCATTCTGGTGCTGGGGCCGCTGCTCGCGCGCGCGGGCGAGGCCAAGGTTTCGCTGCCCGGCGGCTGCGCCATCGGTTCGCGCCCGGTCGATCTGCATGTCACGGCGCTGCAGAAACTCGGCGCGGAAATAACGCTCGATAATGGATACATCCACGCCCGCGCGCCCAAAGGCCTGACCGGCGGCGAGATTATTTTCCCGATGGTGACGGTAACCGGCACCGAAAACGCGATGATGGCCGCGACACTCGCCAAAGGCGAAACCACGATCGTGAATGCCGCGCGCGAACCCGAAGTGGTCGATCTCGCGCATTGCCTGGTGGCGATGGGCGCGCAGATCGAAGGTATCGGCTCCGATCGTTTGCGCATCACGGGCAAAGATAAATTGCACGCCGCCCGCCACAATGTAGTGCCTGACCGCATCGAAGCAGGCACCTTCGCGATGGCCGCCGCCATCACCAACGGCGAGATGGAACTGATCGGCGCGAAACTCGAACATCTCAACAGCGTCGCCACCATTCTCGCCGAAGCCGGGGTCGATATCACCGAAACATCCGAAGGTTTGATGGTGCGCCGCCTCAACAGCCTCAACGGCGTCGATGTGATGACCGAACCCTATCCCGGTTTTCCCACCGATCTGCAGGCGCAGATGATGGCCTTGATGTGCGTTGCCAATGGCGCGTCGATGATTACGGAAACCATTTTCGAAAACCGCTTCATGCATGTGCCGGAACTGAAACGCATGGGGGCCAATATCACCGTGCATAATTCATCGGCGCTGGTGCGCGGCGTGCCGTTGCTGACCGGCGCGCCGGTCATGGCGACCGATCTGCGCGCGTCGGTTTCGCTGGCGCTGGCGGGATTGGCCGCGCGCGGCGAAACCACGCTCAACCGCATTTATCATCTCGATCGCGGCTATGAACGGCTGGAGGAAAAACTCGCGGCCTGCGGCGCCGATATCGAACGCATCAAAGAGGCCGCGTGATGACCGATATGCTTAAACTCCGCGCCAAGGATGCCGAAGATTTGCAGGTGATTTCCGCCGTGCTGCAGGACGCCATCGTGCCGGTCTGCGATCTGGCTTTTGAGCCGGACAATCAGCGTTTCGTCATGGCGACCCAGCGCCTGCGCCGTGCCGACGACGACAAGCAACCCTGCGAGCGCATCTGCTGCGCGGTCAATCTGCGCGGCGTGACGGGGGCCGAAACCCACGGCATCGACCTCAAGAACCGCGAACAGATCCTCGAATTGCTGGCGATTATGCTGGAAAAAGACCGCCTGACCTTCGTTTTCGCGGGCGATGCGCGCATTCGCCTGGCGCTCGGCGACTGGGTTTTGCTGATCGAGGATTTCGGCGAGGCGTGGCCCGCGCTGTGCAATCCCTGCCACGATTCCGCCGCCTGAGCCTTGTGGCTTGACGAAACCATATAAAAGGGCCATTTTTCGGCCCCTAACAAAGAAAGACACCTGTTTGAATGGCTAAAGAAGACCTCCTCGAATTCGAAGGCATCGTCAGCGAAATCCTTCCCAACGCGATGTTCCGCGTCAAGCTCGATAACGGGCATGAAGTGCTGGCCCACACATCCGGCAAGATGCGCAAGAACCGCATCCGCGTTCTGACCGGCGACAAGGTCAATGTCGAAATGACGCCCTATGATTTGACCAAGGGACGCATCACGTTCCGGCACAAGTGACGAGCGAAGGCGTCATCCCCGCGCAGGCGGGGATCCATCTTTAAATGATCATGCCCAAGCCGCTTTTCATCCTCGCTTCCTCCTCGCCGCGCCGCCTCGCGCTGCTGGCCGATATCGGCATCGCGCCCGATAAAGTCGTGGCCGCCGATATCGATGAATCTCCGCGCAAGGGCGAAACGCCGCGCGAACTCGCGCATCGCCTGTCTTTTCAGAAATTGCTCAAAGTGGCGCCCGAATGCGAAGAGGACGCCTTCATCCTCGCCGCCGATACGGTTGTTGGCGTCGGACGCCGCATATTGCCGAAGGCTGAAACCGCGCAGGATGTGCGCGAGTGTCTGCGCCTGATGTCCGGGCGGCGGCACCATGTTTATACCGGCGTCGCTTTGCAAACGCCGCAAGGCAAAATCCATCGCCGTGTCGCCGACAGCACCGTGATTTTCCGGCAGCTCTCCGACGCCGATATCGAAGCCTATGTCGCGGGCGGTGAGGGCATCGGCAAGGCAGGCGGCTATGCCATTCAGGGGCGCGCCGCGGCGCTCATCCGCTTCATCTCGGGCAGCCAGTCGAACATTGTCGGCCTGCCTTTGTTCGACGTCGCGCAGATGCTGCGCGGTGCGGGCTGGGAGGCATAGCATGCCGCAGTTTGGTAAATGCGCGATCTGCGGCAAGCAGGCGACCGAACAATTCAACCCGTTCTGCTCGAAACGCTGCGCTCAGGTCGATCTCGGGCGCTGGCTGGGCGAGGGCTACCGCATCGAAACGCCCGAACGACCCGGTGATTTTAACCCTGAAAACGATGAGGAAATGGGATAGACAAGCCCCCATTCCCTCCCTATAAACACGGACTTCTGCCGTGTCGCCTGGGTAGCTCAGTTGGTAGAGCAGGGGATTGAAAATCCCCGTGTCGGCGGTTCAATTCCGTCCCCAGGCACCATTTATCGTTTCAGGCGCCTCAGGCAGTTCCAGAAACTCGGTTGCCCTTTGTTTTGCTGATTTTTTTGTATCACCCTATCTTTATCCTTCACGAGCATCCCATTCGATTTG
>JARLJC010000217.1 GCA_031291435.1 Alphaproteobacteria bacterium
CCTTGTCGCGCACCGCCACCACGGTATCGAGCGTGAGCTCGGCGGAATTCACCGAATTGACCACATCGACGATGTTGGCCTTGCCGCTTACTTGCGCGGTGGCGGCCTGTTCGCCCTGACGAATGGTCGAAATCGAATCCTTCACCGCGCCGGAGAGAAAATCCGAGAAGCTGGAGCCCGGCAGATCAGCCGGCGCGATGCCTGGCGGAGACGCGGCCTGCGCCATGCGGGCGACATTCTGGTAAGCGGCGGCGGCGGCGGCGGGAAGTGCCATTTACATTCTCCCTAGGGGCGTTGAAACGCGCACAGGCTTTCTTCCCCCGTGGCCGAAGGCCTGACGGGGGAAGATGTCTGCTAGGCCGCTTGCGGCCGTGGCAGACAAATGGGGGCAAGAAAAAAGGCGAGCGACGATGATTATCATTTATTCAGCAGATCCACAGTTTTCGCGAGCATCTGCTTGGTCGCGTCCATCACGGTGAGATCGGCTTCGTAGGAACGCTGCGCCTCGCGCATGTCCATGATTTCGATCAGGGGATCGACATTGGGCAGCTTCACATAGCCCTGCTTGTCCGCGTTGGGATTGCCGGGGTCGTACTGGCTGCGGAATTCGCTCTTGTCCGCAACCGTCTTGCCGGTCTGCACCAGATTGGCGCCCAGCTCCCGGTCGAATTTCGAGGTCACGGTCGGCACCTTGCGGCGATAGGGATCGGCGCCCGGCGTCGGCGAGGTGGAATCGGCATTGGCGATATTTTCCGAAATCACCTTCATGCGTTCGGACTGAACGCGCATGCCGGCGGCGGTTACCGCCATGGAAGTCGAGAAGTCCATGCTTGATCTCCTTTAGCTGTATTTCTTAGTGCCCGATGGCGGTTTTCATCAAGGTCATCGCCTTGGCGTAGATATTCGCCGCGGCCTGAAACTGCGCCTGGGTGTCGGAAACTTTGATCATCTCCGCTTCCAGCGAAACCGAATTGCCGTTGGGGTTGGCTTCCACGTCGCGGGTTTCGACATCGTCGAACTTGGTGCTGCCCGCCGGGCGGATCGAAATGTGGTGCGGATCCGTCACCGTCAGGTTGCTGGCCTTGCTTGCGGTCGCATGCAGCGTGTCCTTGAAATCCAATGGTTTCAGGTCGCGCGCGACA
>JARLJC010000218.1 GCA_031291435.1 Alphaproteobacteria bacterium
CATGCATGCAGGAAAGGAAATCGAGCTCCGGATCGGTCAGCATGCCGTAATTGATGATCGACTCATGCAGGCCGCGGAAACTCGAGCCGACAAAGGCGGCGGCATGCTCGATCCCAAGACCGCGCATGACGTCGAGCATGAAATCCGCGCCGCTGCTTGATTGCGTGATCGCCTGGACATCGGCGGGCGTGCCGCGCTCGGCCTCGCGATCGGGGGCGGGGGGGATGCTGGGTGCAGGGATCGATGGCGCGGCATTTTGCGCCTTCGCGGGGCCGGTCGCCGTCAATGGCGCGGCCAAGGCGCCCGCGCCGGCGAGCGTTGCCTTTTTGAGGAAGGCGCGGCGCCCGACCGAGAGCTCATCGTTGCGCTTCGTCATATGTCATCCTCGCCAAAAACCGCTGTTGGTCGACATTTTCCCGAAAGATCGCAATCGGTCAATGCACATGTGGCAAAACATGGCACCAGCTACACCTCCAGCGGCCCGAGAGCTGTTCGTCAGCACCAGTAAACATTTGAGCGAGCCTTGTGGCAGGCGTGATTTCTAATCGACGTGTTCATTGCAATAGCGTGATCGCTTTGACCAGATCTGACGGACTTGAATGACATTAATCGGATCGTGGAATCTGAGGAAGAGACAACAAGGAATGTTTATCCGACGCGGCCGTGGCGCTGGAAGGCGTAGACGAAATGGCTGGCCGTGGTAATGTCCCGCGCGAAACGCGCTGCCAAAAAAACCAAAGCGCGTAAAACAGGGCGGAATGACATGAGCGCGGCTTCAGCGGACGTTGTAAAACCATTGATTCAGAAGAACGCGGCCTATCAGCGTATCGCGACGGAAGAAGCCTATGCCCCGGCGGAAATGCTGCGGCTCTACCGCAAGCTGCTCGACGAGAAGGGCACCGACGATCCGGGCTTTCTTTCCCAATGGGGATATTTTCTGGGCCAGGCCGACCGGATGAAGGTGCTGGCCGAGCGCTTTCACAATCTGGACGCGGGCCGCATCCGCGACATGGACATGACGGGGATCTCGCGGCAGATCGTGTCGCTCACCAGCCCCGGCGTGCAGATTTTCGACGCGCCCACCGGCACGGCGCTGGCGACGTCGTTCAACGATCAGCTGGCGGAAGCTTGCCGCAAGCATCCCGACCGCTTTTCCGGTCTGGCGGCGATCGCGCCGCAGAATCCGGCGGCAGCGGCCAAGGAATTGCAGCGCGGCGTCACGCAACTGGGCCTGAAGGGGGCGATCATCAATTCCAACACCCATGGCGAATATCTCGACGACCCGAAATTCTATGACATCCTGGCGGCGGCGGAATCGCTGAACGTGCCGATCTATCTGCATCCGGCCACCGCGCCCAGGCGGATGATCGGGCCGATGATCGAGAAGGGACTGGAAGGCGCTTTTTACGGCTTCGCGGTGGAGACCAGCGTGCATCTGCTGCGCATCATCATGAGCGGCGTGTTCGACCGTTTCCCCAAGCTGCAGATCATTGCCGGGCATGGCGGCGAGGGGCTGCCCTTCTGGCTGTGCCGCTTCGACCTGTTCCAGCGCAACTACGCGGTCAATAACCGCTTCCCGCATATGCCCAAGCTGCAGCGCAAGGTGAG
>JARLJC010000219.1 GCA_031291435.1 Alphaproteobacteria bacterium
CGAAAAATTCATGATCGACGGCCGCCATGTCGGCACCGGCGGCGGCAACCACATGGTGATCGGCGGCGCGACCCCGGCCGATTCACCTTTCCTGCGTCGACCCGACCTGCTGAAGAGCCTGATCATCTACTGGCAGCGCCATCCGGCTTTGTCCTACATGTTCTCCGGCCTGTTCGTCGGCCCGACTTCGCAGGCGCCACGCGTCGACGAGGCGCGGCACGATTCGGTCTATGAGCTCGAAATCGCCCTGGCCATGGTGCCGCGCCCCAATGAGGGGCTGGCGCCGTTGCCCTGGCTGGTCGACCGGTTGTTCCGCAACCTGTTGACCGATGTCACCGGCAATACCCATCGCGCCGAAATCTGCATCGACAAGCTCTATTCGCCCTCCGGCCCGACCGGGCGGCTCGGCCTCGTCGAGTTCCGCTCCTTCGAAATGCCGCCGGACGCCCGCATGTCGCTGGCCCAGCAGCTGTTGCTGCGCGCCCTCGTCGCGTGGTTCTGGCGCGAGCCGCAGGAAGGCGCGCTGGCGCGCTGGGGCTCGACCCTGCATGATCAGTTCATGTTGCCGCATTTTTGCTGGGCGGATTTCTCCGACATCCTCGCCGATCTGAAGCGGGCCGGCTATGATTTCGACCCCGAATGGTTCCGCGCGCAGTTCGAGTTCCGCTTCCCCTATTATGGCTCGGTCGAACATTCCGGCGTCAAGCTCGAGATCCGTCAGGCGCTCGAACCGTGGCATGTGATGGGCGAGGAAGGGGCGATAGGCGGCACCGTGCGCTTCGTCGATTCCAGTGTCGAACGCATGCAGGTGCGCGTGGAAGGCTTTAACGAGGCTCGCCATATCATCACCTGCAATGGCCGCAAGCTGCCGATGACTTCGACCGGCGTGCGTGGCGAAGCCGTCGCCGGCGTGCGCTTCAAGGCCTGGCAGCCGGCTTCCGGCCTGCATCCGACCATCCCGATCCAGGTTCCGCTGACCTTCGATATTATCGACAGGTGGAGCAAAAGGTCGCTGGGCGGTTGCGTCTATCACACCGCCCATCCCGGCGGGCGCAATTACTCGACCTTCCCGATCAACTCCTACGAGGCCGAAGCTCGCCGCCTCGCCCGCTTCCAGGATCATGGCCATACGCCCGGCCATCTCTGGCTGCCCGCCGATGAAGTCACCGGCGAGTTCCCGACGACGCTGGACCTGCGCCGGCCCGTTGGCGTGTGACAAACTCTTCCTTGCCGACCAAGAGCGACGCCAAAGCGTTCGCCCTTGGCCGGCAAGCACTCAACGCCAAACTCTGCCCACATTACTTTACGTTACCCGTAATACCCACAAGCATCGCTAATTTTGTTGCCCCGGATACCAAAAAACTCTATGCCTTAAGTCTCCTTTAACTAAGGTGTATGATGACAATTTCGGCAAAGGGGCGACGCATGAAGTTTGCAGCCATCACCTCGGCCTCCGCCAGCCCCGTTCTCCCTCGTCCCGAACAGATGAATTTGGCTGAAGCCTTTCAGGCCTGCCGCGCGCTTTTGCCGAGCCAGCCGGAGTCGGTTGCGCAAAAGCTCGGTCGCCTGCTGGACCGCGCGGAAAAGTCGATCCGACGCCAGAGCGCCGCGCGGTTCGTGCAGGCGCGACGACTCGAAGAATCGATCGCCTATATCGGCGAGCTGCGGCCGGACCACCAAGAATCCCAGCAATTGCAGCGCGCTGTCGCACGGCTGCTGCATGACGCCTTTGGCGCGCCGAGCTGGCGGGCCAGCGTCATCGACGGGCTCGCCGCTTCAAGCTGACGCATGTCCCGCAAAAGTGGACGCCGGTTTTGCGAAAAGGACATGCGAATTAAAAAAGGCCGAAAACCGGACGCAAAAAAGCCGGGCGTCGCAAAACGCCCGGCTTTCTTTGAAATCCGATAATGCCGTCGCTCAGCTGCGCGACATCATGAACAGCAGTTGCTTGTCGAAGGCTGGAATCTTGGTGGCGCCGTAAGCGCGCAAAGCCGCAGGCGCATCGACATCAATGACCGAATAGCCGCAAGCGGCGCTCTGCTCGATCAACTCGCTGGTCTCAATAGCAAAAGCCTTGGCCAGATCGCCCGCCGGGAGTTCCTGCGGGGTCCATTTGGCCGCCCAGCCCCACAGGGTGTCATGGCCAGCCGGCAAGTTCTCCGAAATGAAGTCTTTTTCGGAAAGGCAGTCATGGTTCAAAAGGCGGTCTTGGGGCGCAGCGTCCCCTTCACGGCACAATGGCATCTTGTTTCTCCCAGAGTCACCGCTTTTTAGCGCGGCTTATTCTTTGGTCGTAGCATAGTTTTGGGGAGATTCAAACGCCTTCAAAACCGCAAATGGGTTGCACTGCAACAAGTTGCGATGGATCAACGAACGAGAGCGGCTTCGGCGAGATAATAGGCGGTTGTCGACTTGACATGCTCCATGGCGAAGCGGGACGTGACCTTTTTCAACGGCACCGAGGCGATCAAACGGCGGTAAAAAGCGTCATAGGCCGCCGTGTCGGCGACGACGACCCGCAAAAGATAATCGACATCTCCGGCCATTCGATAGACGTCCATGACCTCAGGCATGGCCGAGACTTCGGCGGCAAAACGCGCCAGCCAAGGCTCAGAATGGTCCTCGGTTTCGATCGACACGAAAACCGTCAGGCCGAGGCCGATCTTGTGGGGATCGACCAGAGCCACCCGACGCAGGATAACTCCCGCATTTTCAAGCTTTTGCACCCGTTTCCAGCAGGGCGTCGGCGAGAGGCCTACCTTGTGCGCGAGGTCGGCGATAGCGATCCCGGCGTCCTGCTGCAGGCAGGCCAGGATTTTCCGGTCGATCGCGTCCATTGCGGTCCCAATGCTTTGTTCGCAAGCGCGAAGGCGGCTGCGATCACGTTTTATTGATCTGAAGCTTGGCCGTGGCAAACGAGCGGAACAAGCTAGATGCCCTCGCCATCGCCTTTGACGCGTGAATCCACTTTGCGCTGGGCGATCCGATCGGCCATTTCAATATAGGCCACGCGCAGAAATGGCCGCAGCACCGCATCGGCTACACCCATCCCGATACCGGCGAGCGCGCTGCCCGACACGGCAAAGACGCCAAGGCCAATCAGGCCGCCCGTCAGGGCCGACCAGCCCAAGCCTTCACGCAGAGCCTGATCATAAGGGACTTGCGAGCGGCCAAGCCGGTTATGGGCGAGCGTACGCAAATTCTCCAGCAAAGACGGTTTCGCAACCAACTCTTCGACAAGCACCGGCTGATCATTAGCGCGCAGGTCGATCAGGCCGAAAGCCACCGTC
>JARLJC010000032.1 GCA_031291435.1 Alphaproteobacteria bacterium
ACCCTCGGTTTCGAAGACCGGTTAAGCGCGATTGAGTCTGCGTTGAGATTTCATATTATACATTTAAAATCAATATGATAAACGGACATGAGACGACAGCTTGAGACACAGGACGACAAATATTGCGGTAAAAAATGGGACCGAAATGGGACCGAATGCATGGAACACTTAGGAGCCGAGCCGCCCGGGGAACGACGCAAACCTCGACGGTTGCGGTAAGTAGCGACACTGCACATCATGGGTTCGTATATCTGGATTCGTATCGTCCGGGCGCCTATATCCGGAACAATGAGGATAGCTGAACCAAATTGGATGGATTGACGATGGCAATCCCTGTGCTGCCGCCTGATTTTCCCTCCCAGATGCGACCAGGGGCTTTCGCCGAGTTCTTGGGTGTCAGTCTGAGGACCGTCCAGAGATACATCGACCGTGGAATGCCCGTTTTGGCGGGTGGCGGTAAAGGCTTCGCAAAGAGTATTTCTGTTGCGGAAGCATTGGCTTGGCTTAGCGGGCCTCCCCAGAAGCGCCGGCGCGGTCGACCTCCTAATGTGCCCCCGGGCAAGACGCAACTCGCGTCGCCGCATCGAGGCGTGACGATGGCGCCGCCGGCGCTATCGCCAGTGAACTCATGGCCAGTGGTGTCGCCTTTCGTCTTTGAGCCGCGATACGATCCGAATGTTGCGATGCAGCGGTGGAAATGCCTTTTGCTGCACGACGCGGATGCGCGCTTTGCAGAGGACTTAGCAGCGTTGGCCACCAACCAGCTCCGCGATGAAGTTCTCGCACAGCGATTGAAACAATGCAGAATTCACAAGTATCTTTATAGCCTAGCCGCGGAGCATGGCTCGGCTTGCACATATACAACAGCGATCGAAGAACAGCTAATTGCCGAAGGTCTCAGCCCCGCAGAGCTCGCCGGGGTTCGGCGTAAGATAGAGCAAGGGTTTATCCGAGATGCTCTATCACCAGACGGCAAACGCGGCGACTTGCCCCCACGCAGATTCGCCGAGCGGTTTCTGAGAGCTCAAGGCAAAGCGACGACCGCAATAAATCTCGAGAGAACCTACCGGCAATGTGCTAGATCGCGCGCCAATACTGAAGCTTACATGGTCGGCCTTTACAAAATGGCTGTTTCCGATCCTGAATTTGCAAAGACAAGAGCGAGGGTTCAGTTGCCAATCGTGAGAGAGTTTGATGGCGCGAAATGGTCGGAGCCGGCGTATGCGGTCGGGGATCGCATCGAGAGAGGGCAGTTCTCTGTTGAGATCACGGATGAAGCGATTATCGTTCGCGTATAGACGCGCCTACCGCGAGGTCACTTTGGCGACGTTCGATCGGATTCTGGCGGCCGATCGAGAGCCGTGGCGCGCGCTCGACTTGTCGCGAATTGGCGCCCGAGTTTGCCAGTAGGTGCCCGGATGATGGTGCCGCCGGCGCAATGCCAGGGCAGGCGGAATTCCCGGGCGCCACGCTCGATCGTCGCGACGATCTGGTCGGCGATGAGCTGATGGATGTCGAAGCGCTGTTCCTTGCCCATCGCTCAGCCCTCCGCGTCCAGGAGGGTGGATAACGACGGCTCCAGATAACGCCGCGCGGCGGCGCGCTCACAAGCTGGCCGGGTATCGTCCTTCAGCTCGAACAGGGCAGGCTGCGCGGCCTTCGCCGCCGCCTTTAGCTGCTCGCGGCGCCGCTGAACGATCTCGCGCCACAGAACGCGCTTGCCGTCGATTTCGATGAACGTCGGATAGGACATGCCACTTCTCCTTGGGGCTGGGTTTTCAGCGCCGCTGAAACCCTGCCCGACGGCGAGACTGGGGGTAGCAAGGGGATGGGCGCGGC
>JARLJC010000220.1 GCA_031291435.1 Alphaproteobacteria bacterium
CTGGTGATCGCGCTCAAGACCGTCTTCGACCCGGAAATTCCGGTCGATATTTATGAACTGGGCCTGATCTATAAAGTGGATGTCGCCGACAACAAGGACGTCACCGTGGACATGACCTTGACCGCGCCCAATTGCCCCGTGGCGGGCGAGATGCCCGGCAACGTCAAGGCGGCGCTGGAAAAAGTCGAAGGCATCGGGGCGGTGACGGTCAACATGACCTTCGACCCGCCCTGGACGCCGGCCCGAATGAGCGAAGAAGCCAAGCTCGAATTGAACATGTTCTGATGGAAACACCGCCCATGACACAAATCACCAAAGCCGTCCGGCCGAAAAGAGAGCGTCCCAAGCCCGTGCGCCTGACCGAGGCGGCGGCGGCGCGCCTGCAGCAGATCATGAAAGACGCGGACGGGAAATATCTCGGCGTGCGGGTCGGCGTCACCAATGGCGGCTGTGCCGGCATGAGCTACACGATGAATTATGCCGAAGAAACCAATCCCCTGGACGAAGTGGTGGAGGATCAGGGCATCAAGATCTTCATTGAGCCCAAGGCCATCCTGTTTTTGATCGGCACCGAGATGGATTTCGAGACCAGCAAACTGGGCTCGCGCTTTTCTTTCCGCAATCCCAACGAGACCGCCTCTTGCGGCTGCGGCGAATCCGTTTCCATCACGCCGGTCCAAGCCGGCTGACATGGCCGCGAAGGCCGACCCGGATCGCTTCGATGATCTGTTCGCGCCGTTCGGCAAGGTCGCTGTGCGCCGGATGTTCGGCGGCGAGGGCCTGTTCCGCGATGGCGTGATGTTCGGCCTGGTCGATGACGAACGGATTTTCCTCAAGACCAGCGAAGAAACGCGAAAGGTTTTTATCGCGGAAGGCCAGAAGCCCTTCACCTATCAGATGAAAAAGGGCGAGGGCATCCTGACATCCTATTATGCGCTTCCCGACCGGCTCTATGACGATCCGGAGCAATTGGCGGGCTGGGTGCGTGCCGCTTTCGCGGTCGCGCTGCAATCGCCCACGGCGCAGAAAAAGACACGGGCGTCGGTCGCAAAATCGCGGCCGGCGAAAAAGCGCCGGACCTGAGACCAGGCTCTATTCGCCCTTGAATTGCGGATCGCGCTTTTCGAAGAAAGCCGCCAGGCCCTCGCGGAAATCCGCCGTTGCGCCCGCCGCGCTTTGCGCCGCCTGCTCGCGCTTCAACTGTTCCTCGAAACTGTGATGGCTGCTTTCCCAGAAGAGCTTGCGCGTCAAAGCCAGGGCCTTTGGTCCGCGCGACAACCGGCTTGCCAGGACCAGGGCCTCGTCCATCACGATTTCGTCGTCCGCCACCTTGTGGATCAGTCCCCAGCTCTGCGCCTTCTCGGCTGAAAGGCGGTCGCCCAGAAGCGCCAATTCGCGCGCCCGCGCCAGGCCGATCAGTCGCGGCAGGAGCCAGGTTGCACCGCCATCCGGCACCAATCCCAACCGCGAAAATCCCAGCGCAAAAAATGCCGAACGGGCCGCGATCACCACATCTCCCATCAGCGCAAGGCTCATGCCGACACCGGCCGCAGGACCGTTCATCGCCGTCACGACCGGTATCTGGCTGTCGCGCAACCGGCGCAGGAAGGGGTGATAGGTGCGTTCCAGCATTTCGCCGGCATCGGCTCCGTCCGGAGGGGCTTCGGTCAGGTTTGCGCCGGAGCAAAAGCCGCGGCCCTCGCCGGTAAGGACCAGGGCGCGCAGGCTGGCATCGGCCTCGATCGCATCCATCGCCTCCAGGCAACCGCGCATCATCGCCGGCGAAGCGGCGTTGACCGTTTCCGGATGATTCAAAGTCAGTACCGCAACCCCGGTCCAGGTCGTCACATAGCAGCGGTCGAAATCGGTGCGCAGCAGCATCTCCCCCGATCGGTTCGGCGCAGCATAGCGCCCAAGGAGATCGCTTTATAGACACTTGCAGCAAACCGAGAATTTCTTCCCCCGCATGGCGAATCCATTGGCGGGGGAAGATGTGCGGTAGCGGGCCTGCCCGCGTGCCGCACAGATGGGGGAAGGATTAAGCCGCGTTGGTGGACAGCAGCGCCATGCGGGGATCGTTTTCCGAGATCACCAGATTGCGTCCATTCTGCTTGGCGCCATACAGGCAGGAATCGGCCCGGCGAACCGCC
>JARLJC010000221.1 GCA_031291435.1 Alphaproteobacteria bacterium
ATGTAGCAGCGCATCTCGCCGTACTTTTCCTTCGGCTCGGTGATGAAGGTGGCGCCGCGGCTGCGCCACAATTCATAACAGGCTTTGATGTCCGCGACGCGGATGTTCATGAAGCTGCTGACGGCATCGGGATCGGGCGGGACGCGGAGCGTGACCGTCGGTTTGTCGGGCGTCGGGCCGCCGCCGACATTGACGATGAGCCAGGTGTTGGCGATCTGGATGTAGCCCGGCGCGCCCAGGCTGTCGCCCCGGCTCAGGACGCGGCCGTCAAAAACGGTTTCGTAAAAGCGGGCGGATCGTTCGATGTCGGCGACGGTGAGAAAATGCGCGATGGTGAAGCCGTCCCGCGGCGGCATCTGATAGTTTTTCTGCCCGGCTTGTACTTCGCTCATGATCGTCTCCCATTCAGATGGTGCGTTTCTCCGTTTGAGGGGCCCTGTCGAGGAGGGCGGCCCGCCACGCTAACACGGATGCCGGGACGGCGCGCGAGGCTGCCGGGACTGTTCGGCGGTTGGCGTTCGCTCGGCGCTATTGTAGGCTCGGATCATCGTTAGGGGAGACAGGGATGCGGAATTTTGTGAGCCTGGCGCTTGCGCCACTTTTGCTGCTGGCGGGCATTGGCGCGGGCAGGGCAGACGATGCCAGCGACAAGCAAGCGTTCCATGATTTTCTGGTACAGGCGAAAAGCGGCGCCAGCGCCGACAAGGACAAAGTGGCGGCCTTCTACAAAACCGCCGGCGCGTATTGGCGCGTGCACTGGCTGGACTATTCGCTCCATCCGGAAAATTACGCCGATGTGATGGCGCTGTACCGGGCGAACCAGGCGCTTTATCTGCGCCCCTTTCAGGTACCGGACCCGGAGCGGTACAGGAAGGATATCGAGCTTTTCAAGGAATTCGACTCCAAGAATGCGCTTCCGAAAAACCCGGCCCTGTTTGTCGGCAGTTCGACCATCATGAAGTGGAAGACCGCGGAAGCCTTTCCCGGCTTCAGCGTGATCAACCGGGGATTCGGCGGCAGCGTCATCGAGGATGTGCAGTATTTCTATCACGACGTGATCGGGAAATATCATCCCTCCGCCGTCCTGTTCTATTGCGACAATGACGTCACGAGTGGCGGCGATCCCGACCATGCCTTCGATCTGGCCATGGCGGTCTATCGCCAGGTGCGGTC
>JARLJC010000222.1 GCA_031291435.1 Alphaproteobacteria bacterium
CGCATTCATGTCGGCGCCGGGCGGCGTGCTGATGGCCAAGCTGATCTATCCCGACGAGCCGCCCGCCCCGCCCGAGATCGAAGGCGACGCGCCGCTGCCCGACCCGCATGAGCCGATCATCGCCGAAACCGATCATGGCGAGGAACGACCGGCCAATCTGATCATGGCCGCAGCGCAAGGCGCGCAGACCGGCGTCCGGCTGGCGGTTGCGGTCGGCGCGATGGTGCTGGCGTTGGTCGCGCTCGTTGCGCTGGCCAACGGGCTGCTCGGCTGGCTGGGCGGGCTATTCGGCCATCCCGGCCTCGCCTTTCAACAGATCATCGGCGCGGTGTTCGCCCCGGTTTTCCGCCTGCTCGGCGCCCCCGACTGGCGCGAGGCGGAAATCGCGGGCGGCATGTTCGGCACCAAGATCGTGCTTAACGAATTCGTCGCCTTCATCGATCTCGGCGCGATCAAGGGCCTGAGCGCGCAGACCGTGGCGATCGTGACCTTTGCGCTATGCGGCTTCGCCAATTTCAGCTCGATCGCGATCCAGATGGCCGTCGCCGGCGGCCTCGCCCCCAACCAGCGGCCAACCATCGCCCGCCTCGGCCTGCGCGCGCTGATCGCCGGAGCGCTGAGCAACCTGATGAGCGCGGCATTGGCGGGGTTGTTTCTGACGGTTTAGGCGGCTTTCTCGCCAAAGGGGGGAAACAGGTCTTTCGCGAACACGCCGCAAGGCAAATGGCAGCTTACGCCCAATTGCTGCCCTTCGTTTGGGTCCTCTCCGTTACCAATTCCTAGCTACGTATGATAGCGTCATGGAAAGCTCGTCCCGTAGTAGTCATTCAGACTTGCGTGATCAGCCTCAGTAACCGGGCGCGTGCCAAAGCTTTGTGAAAATCTCAAGAGATAGCCGTCAGGATCGAGGACCATGAACTGCAGCCTTGTATCCATGCAGTCGGTCTTCCAGACTTCTGAAGCATAAAAATCACGGAACGGCTTGATCCCTTTCGAAAGAAGCCTGTCATGGATGTGTTGAACATCGTCGACCATGAACTGAAGATTGATGCCCCGACCATAGGGCTGTTCCATCGGTTCGGGATGCCATGGCTCCCAACTTCCATCCAAGGGCCAATGGGCGATCATGATTTGGGCCCCGTTCAGGCACAAGTAGGCGTGGGGATCTTTTCCACGTCGTTGAGCCACTTTGAAGCCGATGGAATCTGTATAGAATTTCATCGATTTCTCGAAGTCACAACACCACAGTTCTGGAACCAAGGGGTTGATTTCAAATGCCATTTATTTATCACCGAGTAGACAGATGTGCCTTTATCCTAAAAACTCAAACTAACTTGAGGTCAAGACAAAAATCGAACACTTCAGCGCCGCGATGTCGCGCGTCGCGCCCCTCATGTGCCCGAGCGTCCGCTTTCCTCCAATTCCGGTCGTTCCCCCGATGCATTCGCAAGACCTGACAACCGCCTGACAAAGCCCCTCCCCCGGGCAGCAACCAGATCCCCATATCTCAACTGCGCATATTTTATGTATGGTAATCAAATAGGTCCGCTCATCCTGAGCGTGTCGAAGGACGCGCGCAACGGTTCGTCAGCAGATCAGGTCAGTGCACAGCGCAAGCCTCGGTGCGCGTCCTTCGACAGGCTCAGGACGAGCGGATATTTCCGAAAAAACAATATTATATCCCAATGCGCGGGCGGCCTCATACCAAGCCCTGCCTGTTCACTCAGGTTGATCTTCGGCGGCAAGCTGAATGCCGCGCGCGGGGGCGATACAGGTTAAATGACCCGATGTGTGAATGCCCCAGCCCCACTCGGTGGGCGCTTATTGCGCCAGGGCATCCGGCAGCATGTCCACCGCCTTGGCCAGTTCCTCGTCGAGGTGGCCGAGCAGGTTGGTCCAGTCGTGCAGCCCGGTCGGCGGCTCGGGACCGTCGGAAATCCCGCGCAGGCCCATCAGCGGCACGTCGAACAGCGCGCAGACCCGCGCCAGCGCGAATGTTTC
>JARLJC010000223.1 GCA_031291435.1 Alphaproteobacteria bacterium
GGCTTGTCGTCCTTCTTGGCGTCCTTGCCGTCTTTGTCCTTGGCTGCTTTGCCCTTGTCGGAATCCATCGGGGGCAAACCGTCTTCGTCATTGTCGGCTTCGGGTGCGGCGGCTTTGTCCTTTTCGTCCTTGGTCGCGGTGTCGTTGGTCAAAGCGCCCTTGAGATCGGCCTCATGCAACCCCGGGCCGCCGGCGATTTTTTCCAGCTTGGCGGGCTGCACCGCGATATCCGGCTCGATGCCGAGCGCCTGAATAGACCGCCCCGAAGGCGTGTAGTAACGCGCGGTAGTCAGGCGCATCGCGCCCCCGCCTGAAACCGGGATAATGGTCTGCACGGAACCCTTGCCGAAGCTCTTGGTGCCGACAAGGATGGCGCGCTTGTGATCCTGCAAAGCGCCCGCGACGATTTCCGAAGCCGAGGCCGAACCGCCATTAATCAGCACGGCGATGGGCTTGCCATGCGATTTGTCGCCGCTCTTGGCGTAGAAAATCTGGTCTTCTTCCTTGTGGCGGCCACGGGTCGAGACGACTTCTTCGCCGGCATTGAGAAATGTGCCGGAAACCGACACCGCCTCGTCGAGCAAACCGCCCGGATTGTTGCGCAGATCGACGACATAGCCGATCAGCTTGCCATCCATCTTTTTGTCGGCTTCGTCGAGAGCTTTGTCCAGCCCGGTCTGGGTCTGTTCGTTGAAAGCGGTGATGCGGATATAGGCGACGTTATCCTTGGGCTCCCATTTGACCGACTGCACGCGGATGATCGCGCGCGTCAAAGTCACGTCGAAAGGCTGGCCCGAAATGCCGCCGCGGCGGACGGTGAGCTTGATCTTGGTGCCGGGCGAACCGCGCATATGATCGACCGCTTCGTTGAGCGTGTAATCGCTGACCGGTTTTTCGTCGATATGGGTGATAAGGTCGCCGGGTTGCAAACCCGCGCGCGCCGCGGGCGTATCGTCGATGGGCGACACTACTTTGACGATGCCGTTTTCCATCGTCACTTCGATGCCCAAACCGCCGAACTCGCCCCGCGTCTGGGTCTGCATGTCGGCGAATTCTTTTTTGTTCATATAGCTCGAATGCGGGTCGAGCGCCGACAGCATGCCGTTCAACGCGTTTTCGATCAGCTTGTCGTCGGTGACGGGATCGACATAATCCGACCGCACCCGTTCGAGAACGTCGGAGAACAGGGTTAGTTGCTTGAAGGTATCCGATGAATCCTGGCTCGCGGCGGCGGCGTCCGCGGCACTCTTGTCCGGCGGTGAATTCTTGGCGAGGAGCGGCGTCGATGCCAGGGCGGCGAAAACCGAGAAAATAGCCAGCAAACGGAACAGATTTTTGGGCATCGGCGATCCTGAGAAATAAGGGGCTTGGCGAAGAAAAGAACAGTCGTTTCAGTCTAGGGTTAACAAACCGCCAGTACAAGCGATTCGCCAGTCTTTTTTGGGCTCTTGCAGCGGCGGCAGCGGAGGGCTAATCAGGGGGCCTTATTACCTAAGGAATCCCTATGACCCAGCCCGTCAAAATCGCCCGCGCCCTTATTTCCGTCTCCGATAAAGCGGGCCTCGTCGAACTCGCAGCAAAGCTCGCCGAACAAGGTGTCGAAATTTTGTCCACCGGCGGTTCGGCGGAAAAATTGCGTCAGGCCGGTATCGCGGTGACCGAAGTCGGCGATTACACGGGCTTTCCCGAAATGATGGATGGCCGCGTCAAGACGCTGCATCCGCGCGTGCATGGCGGCATTTTGCAGCGCCGCGATTTATCCACGCATCAGGCCGAAGCCGCCAAACACGATATCCCGCCCATCGATCTGGTGATCGTGAACTTGTATCCTTTCCGCGAAACCGTGGCCAAGGGCGCGGATTTCCCCACTTGCGTCGAGAATATCGATATCGGGGGACCTGCCATGGTGCGCTCCGCCGCCAAGAACCACGCCGCCGTCGCCATCGTCACCGATCCCGCGCAATATGAAGAATTGCTGGCCGAAATGGCGGCCAATGAAGGCGGCACGACTCTCGATTTCCGCAAAAAACTGGCGGCGGCGGCTTACGCCCATACCGCCAGCTATGATACCGCCATCAGCAACTGGTTCGCCGCGCAACTGGGGCAGGATTATCCCGACATTCTGGCTGTCGGCGCGAAAAAACAGCAATCGCTGCGCTACGGCGAAAACCCGCATCAGACGGCGGCTTTCTATGTCGCCGACCCCACGCGCCCCGGCATCGCCAACGCCATTCAGGTGCAGGGCAAGGAACTGAGCTACAATAATCTCAACGACACCGACGCCGCGTTCGAACTGGTCGGCGAATTTTCCGAAACGCCTGCGGTGGCTATCATCAAGCACGCCAATCCCTGCGGCGTCGCGCTCGGCCCCGATCTGCTCACCGCCTATAAACGCGCTTACGCCTGCGATACCGTCAGCGCTTTCGGCGGCATCATCGCCTGCAACCGACCTCTGGATGGCGCCACCGCGCGCGCTATCACCGAAATTTTTTCCGAAGTCATTATCGCCCCCGATATGGACGACGAAGCCAAGCAGATTCTGGCGGCCAAGAAAAACCTGCGCGTGCTGCTGACGCGCTTCATGCCCGACCCGAAAACGTCCGACAAAGTGATGAAATCGGTGGCGGGCGGCTATCTGGTGCAGACGCGCGACAATATCGTGCTCGACAAGGCGCAGCTGAAATGCGTGACCAAACGCCAGCCGTCGGAACAGGAAATGCGCGACATGGTCTTCGCCTTCACCGTCGGCAAGCATGTCAAATCGAACACCATCGTCTATGCCAAAGACCTCGCCACCGTCGGCGTCGGCGCGGGCCAGATGAGCCGCGTCGATGCGGCGCGCATAGCAGCGCGTAAGGCCGAAGATATGAAAACACCGATCAAAGGCAGCGTCGCGGCGTCCGATGCGTTTTTCCCGTTCGCCGACGGGCTCGAAGCCTTAGTCGAAGCGGGCGCCACGGCGGTGATTCAGCCCGGCGGTTCGGTGCGCGACGCCGAAGTGATCGAGGCCGCCGACAAAGCCAACCTTGCCATGCTCTTCACCGGCATCCGCCATTTCCGCCACTAAGCCTGCTTGTTCGGCGTGGCTGACGGGCTTTGAGGCGGGGCGGGTTTTTCCGGCTGCTCCGGCCGCACATTTTCCGATTTGGTGATATGCGTCACCGTCGGATAGGGGATCTCGATATTGTCGGTGGCGAAACGCTGAATCAGGCGCAGCAGCAGCAGGCGTTTGACATCCCATTGCTTGCCGGGGCGGGTGCGCATGCGTGCGCGCAGCGTGACCGACGAGTCGCCGAGTTTCTCGATCCCCATCACCTCGATGGGTTCAAGGATCACGCGCTTGAACAAAGGATCATTCTGCAACTGGGCTCCGATTTCGCGCATTGCATTCATGGCTTTTTCGATGTCGGTGTCATAGGCGACGCCGACATCGACCAGCGCATAGGCGAACCCGCGCGTCATGTTGCTGATTTTCGATACTTCGCTGAAGGGCAATATATGCAAAGTGCCGTCGGTATCGCGCAGACGGATGGTGCGGATGCTGATGGTCTCGACCACGCCGCCGAAATCGCCGATCTTGACGACATCGCCCACCGCCACGGTATTTTCCACGACGATGAACAAACCGGTCAGGAAATCCTTGACCAAAGTTTGCGACCCGAAACCGATAGCGACGCCCAGCACGCCAGCACCGGCCAGCAACGGCCCGATATTGATCCCGATCGCCGCCAGAATGGTCATGATGACGATGGCCGAGAAGAGAATCAGCACCGAATGCCGCACCATCGGCAATAAAGTCCGCGCCCGTGCCGAGGCCGCCGGAGCCTGATCTTTGTCGCTGCGGCTTAGATGCCGCTCGATGGCGGCGTTGAGCAGTTCGTAAATCAGAGTCAGGATGCCGAGAGTGACGGCCACGGTGATAAAGGCCCCGGCGATGCGTTGCCCCGCCGCAGTAGCGAGAAACGCGCTTAGATGCATGCCCCAGGCGGCGGCAATGGCGGCCCCCGCTGCTATCCACAGCAGCGGGCGCAGAACGAAAGACAGAATCTGGCGATGCACCAGAGGCGTGCCGCCGCCCTTGGGGGATCCCCATTGCTCCACCGCCACGAAGGTAAAACGCAGCCCCACCAGAATGATGAAAGTCAGCAGCGTCCCGCGCAGCAGAAGGGCGATGCCGTTATCGATGCCGAGCCACGTCACCGCCACGCCGATAATCAGATAGATAATGGTCAGGATATGCCATTTGCGCGCCAGCCAGTTGCGCAGGCTCTGCGCGAAAGATTCCGTATCCTCCTTCTTGCCGCCGCGCAGAATGACCGCCACGCGGGTGCGGGTTTGCAGGATGACGATAATCGCCATGGCGGCCAGCAGCAGGCCGAATATATTCTGGAACAAAGTGATCGAGGTCGCGGGCACGCGCAGCGCCGCCGCCACATCGATGAAAAAATAGCCGTAGATGATGATGATCGTAAAGGCGCTGAACCAGCGGAAGCCGTAGATCGCCTGCCGGTGATGCAGATTGAGAAAGCGCAGATGGTCGCTGTTGGGCGTGAAGATGCCGCGCAAGATCTGGCGCGCGGCATAGGCGACGCCGATGGCGTAGATGGAATTGAGAATGACGAAGCGCGGCAATTTATGCGTTTCGTTCTGGTCGAGCAGTAGCAAAGACGCGCCCAGGAAAACCAAAAGAGGCAGGACACGCAGCGCTAGCAGCCCGAACAAAACCATGCCGCGACCGCCATTCTTTTCCGGGCGCTGCGCCAGGAGCCGCAGGCGCAGCGGAAGCAGCAACAGTCCCATCGCGACCGCCGCCAGCAAAGGCAGCCCGATGATGATCGCGAAATCGGAACCGATCCCGCTCCACAACGCTTCGCGCCGCGTGTCGGTTTTCTGGCGGCCAAGCCAGTCGGTGAAATCCGGCCACCCCTCGAGATTGTCGCTGAAAGATACGCTGGCGCTTTTGACGGCGTCCACTTCGCTGAGCAGCGAGTTCAAAAGTCCGGTGGCGAATGTATCGGCGATCTGCCCCGTATCCTCGCCGGTGTCGGCGGGCATTGCCGCTGCGGGGGTCGTGCTGCCCGCAGGCGCCGCAGCCGGAGTAGCGGGTGCGGTGGTCGATACGCCGACCAGATTTTGCAAAGTCTGGCCGATCTGATGCGTGATCGGCGCCAGCGGCAAAATCGGGCTGGCGGGAGCCGGCGTTGAGGAAGCCGGTGCTGAGGCGGCGGGCGTCGACGCGTTCTGCGCCTGCGCCAGCGGCGCCGCGAAGGAGGCCAGCAGAACCAGCAGCAGCGATAGTTTTTTCAACATTCCGGATTCTCGTTTGGGTTGCGACTGCGTCCTAGAGGGTAAATGGGGTGAGAATAGGGCCGCGCGGGACGAGTCTCGTTTCATGCCTGATTCTAGTCAAGCTCGCTATCCCGATGGTTCCAGCAGCCCCTCGGTTATGGTCGTTGGTTAAGGAGAGGTAAAGGGCCGCGCATCGCTGCAGAACATCTAAATACCTATTGCAGCTGGCTAAGTAAGGCAAATACGGATCGTCCGCCTGAGCCTTAATAGATGGTAATTAGCTCGATTTTGGTAGGCCGCTCACAGAAAAATGGACTTGTCAAGTGAAAGAAATTTGTGTATGATATACTATAGTCTAAAAAGGGTTTAGTGCGTTTTTGTGGATAGCGACCATAATTTTTTACGGGACGAAAACCGAAAATGACAGACGGCGTTGGCATTATTGGAACGACACAGGCGGCGGCAGCCGCCCCCGTGGTCGCACCCGCCGCGCAGAACAGCGTCGCCCCCGCTTTCACCGTCGATAACGCTTCCGGTTCCACGGCGACGGCGCTGATTCAGAATCCGAAACTGGTGCTTGATCCGTCGGCGGGATTCATCACCGAATATCTCAGCGCCAACGGCAGTCAGGTGGTGTCGCAGACTCCTTCGGCCATTACCGTGGCCTACCTGCGTATCGGCCTGACGGCGGATGGCTTGTCGAAGCAGTCGGCGGAACTTCCCACCGCCCCCAAACTCGCGACGACCGCCTGAGAAGCGTTCCACGCGGCAAGGCAAACAAAAACCGGCGTTACGCCGGTTTTTGTTTGCCTGTCGAATTGTCCCAGCCCGTTATTTAGCGCACGGTCGGCGCCGCCGCCGGCATATCCATCTTGGCCGAGGATTGCGCGCCGTTGAGATTAAGCGAGCCGCCGCCATTCGTCATGAAGCCGAGCTGCTTCTGCAGGCCCAGCGAAGCAATGGCGTCCTGCAAAGCTTTCAAAGTCTGCTGGTCGCTTTGAATGGCATCCAGCTGCTGTTTCTTATAGGCCGTGATGGCGGCGCAGGCGGCGGCAACGGGAGCTTTTTCTTCCGGGCGCGTGCTGGTCAGGCCTTTTTCCAGCGCTTGCCGTGCCAGATGATGCGCCGAGATATGATCGGCATCCGGCACCGGCGTGATTTTATCGTTGGGCAGATAGCTTAGCCGCACATCAAGGGGCGGCGTATCGTCGTCGCCATTCTTTTGGTCACTCTTGGTGTGATAGACCGAACCCGGATCCTGCCAGTTTTTATCGGAAACGGGGCTGTCGGGGGCGGCGCTGTTCGCGGCCTTGAGCGCGGCGGAAAGCCTGGTTTCATCTTCGGTCGAATTGACCTGCATTTCGAAGCCCTTATTCAGACCCGGCATCACCGGCAGATCGATCGGGCGCACGGGGGCGGCTACCGTCGGTTTGACGGGTTCCACCGGTGCTGCGACCGGTTCGGGGGCGGGCGGCGGGTTGATCTTGTCGAGCGTGCCGCGCTTGTCCGCATCCTTGTAATGGTCGAACGACATCCAATGCCCCGTTTCGATAGCGAACGGTTCATCGGCCCGCGCCGCGCCCGGTGTCAGCAGGGGGGCGAGCAGGGGGATGAGGCCGAAAGCCCAGATCCATAGGGGAATTTTCGCCATACTTTTCATGGCATTGGTTTCCTGTATTCTTCTCTTAGTATAAGGCTGCGATGACTAATAAAGTCTGAACTTGGCAGTTGTGCGGTGCGGAAAAACCGATTATTGTGGCCTCCTCTTCTTCATTGATTGCGTGAGGTAGTGCCTTGTCTTCGTTCGATATGTCCCCTGCTCCCGATCAGGGTTTTCAAACGGAAGCCGTGGTTAAGTGGTTCAATCTGACCAAGGGCTTCGGATTCGTTGCGCCGGTGGATGGAACCTCGGACGCCTTCATCCATTCCTCGGTCGTCAGCCGCGCCGGGTTGCACGATGTCGCCGAAGGCACCAAGCTTCTGGTTCAGATCGGCGATGGCTCCAAGGGCCGTCAGGTTGTCAGCATCGTTCAGGTACTCGGCATGGGCGAAGCGCCCAAATCCTCGGCCGCGCCGCGCCCGGTGGCCACCGGTCCGGAAGTCGAGATGTCCGGCATCGTCAAATGGTTCAAACCCGATAAAGGCTTCGGTTTCGTCACGCCTGACGATGGCGGTCGCGACGTTTTCGTGCATCGCACCGTGGTGCTGCGCGCGGGCGCGCAATCGCTCGAATCCGGGCAGAAGGTCAGGATGCTGGTGCAAACCGCATCCAAGGGCCGTGAAGCCTCCTCGATCGAAATCCTGTAACGGGTTCCTCCTCATCGCCAAAGCGGAAACGAAAGTTTCCGCTTTTTATTGTTTAGGGAAGAAGTCGCGCGCGAGACGGGGACAGCGTGCCTATCGACGCCGCATCGATATGGGCCAGATAGACGGCGCGGAATGCAGCGCCGTCGCTGCCCGCGGTAAAGGCGGCGCTGAGTCCATGCGGCAGAACTTCGCACGAGTCGACAGGCGTCAGTCCCTGCGTCATCAGCCACGGAATAAACGGCAGATTGCCCAGATCGGAGGAAAGCGGGCAACCGGCGGGGCGCAGATCGGCGTCGCTGCTTTCCTGCATAACCCAGCGCTGGCCTTTTTTGGCGGCGGCAAGAGTGCCTTTGATCTCGATTACATAAACATCGTCCGTCCCCGGCTTCGATGACCCCGTCACCTCGATGCCGTTGAGGCGATAGATGCGGCGCGCAAGGCCGCTGGCCGTCGCCGGAGCGGGGTGCGCGACTTTGTGCGCGAAAGTCACGGACAGCGGCAGCGCGTCCGGATTATGCAGAGAAGGCGGATTGCGCAGCGCCATCACCACCGGAATATCGTGCATATCGGTGCCGACGGTCAGGCGCGCTTTACCCGCCGTAGCGTTGTCGGCATAGGCGGCGCGCAGCAGGGAGGACGCCGCGACGATGGAAGGCGCTACGCCTTTATCCAATCCTTGCGCCATCTCGCGCAGATCGGTATGCACCGCGTCCGAAGACAAAGCGTCGGTGGCGGAAAGATCACCCAGCAATTGCGGATCGGCGGCGTCGCCGTGATCGGTCAGCATGCGTTTGATCCAGAAAGCGGCGGCATTGGGATCGCCAAGATGTTTAAAGGACGCCGCCATATCGGCTTCGGCCTCGGCGGGCAGGGGCTTGGCGGCGCTGGTGTCGGAAAAATAATGCAAAGACGCGGCGTCGAGCGCATCGGCATCCGCCAGTCCCGCATAGGCTGCGGCGCGCGGCGCGCGTTCATTTTCATCGAACCAGGTATTGGCCAGTTGCTGCTTGAGCCAGCCGATGGCCAGCGCCTTGCCGGGCGCCGCCACAGCGGAACCGTCGGGGCCGAGCGCGATCAGCGCCGCCGCCGTATCGGCAATCGTGCTGGCTCCGCCGCGCATCGCGGCGAAACCGCCATCGGCATTCTGGCGGCGCAGCAGGCGCAGGATAAATTTCTGCCGTCGCGCCGCGATCGCCCCTTCGTCGGCCAAACCGCTTTGCGCGATCAATCCGCCCCACAGGCGCAGGGCCTCGGCATTCAGCGCGATTTCTTCTGTCGTGAAAGGCTGCGCGGTGAAGGCGAAAGCAAGAACTTCCGGCAAACCGTCGATAGGACGGCGCGCCGCGAACAGAACCGCATCCTCGCCCTGCGCCTTAAGCGTCGCGGGCGGCAAGGTCTGCTGCGCCTCTAAGGTTACGCTTTCACCGGCGTGCAGGAAATTTTCCCACGGCAGAACCGAAAGGGGCCAGCTGCGCGCGGCGCGCGGCGTGTGCGACCCCACGGCTTCCAGCCTGATTTCATGCGCGCCGCTTTGCAAACCCGTAAGCGTCACCGTCAGGGAACGGCTTTCGCCCGGCTTGAGCGCGACGCTGCCTTTGCTGCCTTCCCCGATTTCCAGCCCCGCCGAAGCTGTGAAGGCGTAACGGTAGGCTTCAATTGCGCCGCCGCTGTTTTCGATGCCGAACAGCAGGGTAGCGCTTTTACCCTCGCGCAACGGCGCGGCATCGGGCGGGGTCGCCGCCATCAATTCCACCGCCGGATTTTTCGCGGGCGGTGGCGCCGTGTCGGCCAGAAGAGCTTCGGCGCTGCCTTCCATCGGCGCTTCCTGCGTCGCGGGAACCTGCGCGTCGATGCTGACGCTGACCCCGTTGCGCCAGTCGGCGGCGGGGGTGAAGGTAATTGCATTGTCGCCCTTGGGGCGGAATTCATGCACCACTTTGCGGATATGCTGGTCGGCAATGATCGCGGTGATCATGGCCGCCTCGGGCAAAACGACATGCGCGGCGTAACTATGCCCCGGTGTCAGGATTTTCGGCAGCGTGACGGTAAGGGTTCCTCCCGGCATCGTCTGCGGCGTCGCGGAATCCCAGCCCGCGCTGAAAGCCGTTTGCGCGAGGCGGCCGCCATCGTCGCCGAGAATTTCCAGCCGGTAATTGCCCGCCGTCACCGGCCATTCGAGGATGGTGCCGCCGTCGGCGCGAATGGAAAGATCGCCGCCGCCGATGGGGCGCAATTGCGGCTCCGGCTTGTATTTCCAGCGCCCTTCGTCCTGATACCAGGCGAAATCGCGCCCCTCTTCGTACAGCTGATAGGAAAGGTGCGGCAAATCGCGCGGCTTGCCGTCGGGCGCAAGGGCGATGAGGGCGAAGCGCGCGATCCCGTTCTGGGCAAAGCGCGCATGGGCGGCCAGAGGTTTGACGCCGATGGTATCGTTATCGCTGCGCAAAGGCAGCACCAGCGGCGCAGCCTGGACGATACCGGAATCCGGTTCGGGGGCGACGCCGATCGCCGCCTGATACAATCCCGGCTCCTGCGGCGGTTTCGGCAGCGCCACATGCAGTTCCGCATTGCCCTGCAAATCGGTCAGCACGCTGGCGACGGGCGCCGGCGTTTCATCGAGGGATACCGGAACGCCGAACTGATAATTTTTCCAGCCCGCGGCTTCGGGGTCGATCTTCTGCCACAAAGCCGTGACTCGCCCGCCCGCCAGCGGCGAAGGTTGCCCCGCCAGCGCGACGGCTTTGACGGTCAGATTGATTTGCGCGTCGCCGCCGATACTTTTCGCATCGGCGGAAAGATCGAAATGCGGCGTATCCGGGTTGGACGTCACGCGCAAAGGGGCCGAGGCCAGATCGCCGCCGTCTTTCTTCTGCCATTGCAGGTGCCACAGTCCCTGCCGCGCGGGAGCGGGGAACGAAAGCGTGGCGTTGGGGGCGGCATTGGGCAGCGTCTGATAAACCGTGCCGTCCCGCGACAGCTGCAACTGGCCGGGTGTCTTATCGGGCGCGTTCTCGCCGGGTGCTAATGTCAGGGCCGCATCGACGATATCGCCCGGCGCGGTAAACAGCGCTAGGGGATCGATGCGGCCTGAAGGAGGTAATTGCGATAGCGCCGGCACCGCGTCGATGGGTGCAAAGGCGACGTCGCCCGCCGCGTCGCTAGCGATTACAGAAGCGATGATGTTTTTATCGACATTCGGCGGATAGGGGATAAGGCCGGTGCCGTCCGCGCCGCCCACGGCTTCCGCCACCTGCTGCGATTTTTTGTTGATCGCCGTCAGATGAAGGCCGCTTTTGGGGCCGGGCGCGTTGGCCGAGGCCGCGAAAACATGAATGCCGTCATCGTCGCGCACCGCGCGCACGGAAAAATCGGATTTCGTGAACCAGGCGGCGGCCAGCGGTTTCAATCCCTTGCTGGCCGGGCTATCGGACTCGCCGCTGGCCTCGGCCACGATCAGATAGAGGCCGGGCGCGAGAGCGGGAAACTTGTCGCGCAGATTGATTTTCTGGTCGCTGGTGGCATTGGCGGAATCCTCGAAATCGCGGTCGCTCACCGCCACCAGCTGCCCGTTGGTGCGCGCGAAATAGGCGCTTTCCGAAGGGGCCAGCGAGGTCTGCGCGCGTTCCTGCCAGGCATGGGCGAGATCGCCGGCGCTGGCGAGGCGGTAAATCTGAATTTTAGCGTGCGCCACATTGACCGCGCGCAGCACGAGGCCCGCGTCATAGGCGTTGAAGCCGCCCGCGCCGCCATTATTCGTGAAAGCGAGGCTGGGCGACCGGTCCGGCACGGTGAAGGACAGCGCATAAGGCGCTTCCATTTTTTCGCCGCGCGATCCGCGCATGCTGGCGAGGCTCAGGCGATAGGTACGTCCGCGGTCGAGCGGGAACAGGCACAGCGAGGTCGAGGTGACGGCGATATTCTGCGGCGTGGCCGGGTTGCCGCCCAGCGTCAGCCGCAGCGACGAAGCCAGCCGCGCGGGCGCCACTTGCGCCAGCGGCTTGTCGAAGTTGAGGCATAGTTCCGCGTCGTCCTGCTCGGCATTGATGTCGGCCTTGACGACGCGCAGCGTATCGTCGGGTGCGGAGGGGGGTGCGGATGCGGGTGTCTGCGCCTGAACCGGTGCGGCGCAGGCGAGCATGAAAGCGAACAGCGAGGAAAGGCGTGCGGGTTTCATCATTGCCGGCAATCTTACTTCTTTTGCGGCGGCGATGCATCCCCTGAAGGCGCACGATAGGAATTAAGGAAGTCCTGAAACATATCGACCTGCGAAATCTGGCTTTGCGCGGCGGCGAGGTCGCGCATCTGGCCTTCTTTTTCCGGCTGCGTCAGCATGCGGAAAGTGTCGTTCTGCGGCATCGAGGCCATCGCGGCGCTGTAATCGATCGCCAGCTGATCGAGCCCGGCCTGATCGCTGTCGAGAGCATAGGCGATGGCGGCGTTAATCAGCCATGTGGATTGCTGGGATGTGAGCGTCTTGCCGTTCTGCGGCGGGGGGCCGACCAGCTCCATCAAAGCCTTGGCGGCCTCGGGCCAGGCTTGCGCATGCATGGCGATGTCGGCGCGCAGCATGCGGGCGCCCTGGCTGTTATTGTCCTTGAGAAGGGCGGTGGCCTCCGCGGCGCGATGCAGTTCCGATAAAGCGCGCGCCTGCAGCAGCACACGGTCGTTCTGTTGCGTCGGATTGAGGTCGGCGGGGGCGACGAGGGTCAGCGCATCGAGCGCGTCGGCGGGCTGGTGATCGAGCAGGCGGATACCGGCGAGGCGCAGGGCCACCGTCGATTTCTCGGCTCCCTGCAGCCGGTTGCGGGCGAGATCGTCGAGCAGGCTGCCGGCCTGGTCGAGCAGATCGATGCTGACCAGACGTTCGGACAGGTTGCGCATGACCTGATCGCCTTCCTTGCCGGTCGGCATCAGGTCGCGATATTGCTGGTACAAAGTCAGGCTGTCGAGCGGCGAAAGTTTCTTGCCGAGTTCGCCGAGGAAAACGTCGTGGAAGGCTTTCGACATTTCGGTATGGATCTGCGGCGCCAGCGGGCTTTCGGGATAGAGCGCCACCGCCTGCGCCAGCGCGTTAAGCCCGGCCTTCACATTCTTGGCATCGATATAAAACTGCCCGAGGCGGTGCAGGATATCGACTTCGAGATCGTCGCCGCGCCAGCCGAAGCGCAGGGCCTCCAGCCGGTCGGCAGCCTGCGCCGGGGTCAGCGAGCCGGTCGAAACGCCGAGATCGATCAGCGCCAGTTCGGCGCGCACTTTATATAAGCGGTCGCGCGAAGCCTCGACGCTCTTCCACGCATCCTCGGCGGAGGAAGCGCGTCCGGCCTTGGCGTGCAAAGCGCCGCGCAGATAATTGAGGGCGGGATCGATGCCTTCGTTATGCGGCGCGGCGGTCACGAAATTGAGCCAGTCGGCGGCTTCATGCTCCTTGTTCATGGCGAGGGCAGATTCGATTGCCAGAACCATGAAGCGCGAGAAAAACGGTTCCGGATACCCCGCCAGCATGGTTTCGGTGACCGAGAATTTTTCCTCGGCTTCCTGCCAGTTGCGTTCTTCGGCCAGCCCCACCGCCTGCCACATCTCGATTTCCGGCTGCTCGGTAAAAAGCGGCGAGGAAAGTTCATGCAGCCCGTCATCGGCGCGGTAGGCGAGAATTTCCGAAGCGCCCATCAGCGCCACGAAATCGGCATGGACGCGCAGATCGGGCACCAGCTGGGCGAGGTAATTAAGCAGCCCCACCGCTTCCTCGCCGTCGCCATTGGCGAAATAGAAGCGCGCGAGTTCGAGGCGCGCGCGGTTGCGTTCGGTTTCCGGCACATCGACGATGGTCTGCTGCAAACGCTGGCGGGTTTGGGTAAAGGTTTCGTCGGGCTTGCCCTTCCAGGTCGCGAAATCGAAGATCGACTTGCCCGCCTGCGCCGCGCGCGCCTTGCTGGCCGATTGCTGCGACGAACCGGTATCGGTGGCGGGCGAAAGCTGCAGGCCGCCGTCGGCGGTAATCTCGATGCCGTCGGAGACGGCGCGCACGATCACTTTGTCGGTCAGCGGTTTGATTATAAGCCCCTGCGCTGCGGGCAGGATGTCGAAATCCGACATCTGGCGGGCGATATTGAAGGCTTCGCTTTGCGCCAGCGGAATCAGGATCAGATCGTCGCCGACGATGGGATCGACCAGATGAATGGGGTCCGGCGCGTCGGGCAGCGGCAGCAGAAAGCGCGCGCCCAGCGCGAAATCGGGCTGCGCGATCAAGGTCGTGCTGACCGGCATATCGGCGTGATGCCGCGACAGGAATATTTTCCACGCGGTGCCGTCGCGGGTGGCGCTTATTTCGGTGCCGGGCGGCAGCGCGAAGCGGAAGCCCGAATTTTTCGGCATGTCGATGGGCTGCATATCGATGCCCATTTTCTTGCCGTTGGCGAGATCGTCGGCGGATAAAGTCAGCTTGCGCTCGAAAATGATATAGCCGTAGCCGCTGCGTATGAAAATCACGGCGCGGGCGGCGATATGCGGGTCGAGCGTCGCCACCAAAGCGGGGGTATCGGTCAGGGCAATCGCCAGCTGCACGCTGCTTTTGCGCGGCGGCGGAATTACGGTGGCGGGATCTTCCACCGGTTTTTTGATTTCAGGCGGGGCGGGTGGCTTGGGCGGGTCGCCGGCCAGGGTCGGGACCGCGATAGCCGGCGCGACCGGCGCTGCGACCGAGGCTGCGGCGGGCGTTACGGCAGGCGGTGGCGCTGGTGGAACAGGGGTTGCCGCGACCGGCGTAGCGACGACGGCGGGCGGCGAAGGATCGGCGGCGGGCGCGGGCGTTGCCTTGTCGGCTGCTGCCGCGGCAGCCTGAATCGCGGGCGGTGAAAGTTGCGGAGCTGCCGCCGGTGTTTTGGCGGGAACCGGGGCCGTGACCGGGGTGATGGCGGTTTCCGGCGCGTTTTTGCCCGCGATATCGATGACGACCGAACTGCTGCTGGTAAAAGCGTGTACCGAAGCCTTGGGGTTGACGGCGAAAGACACCGTCACATGTCCGGCCTCATCGGTCTGGGCCGAAAATCCGCGCGCGCGCGTCAATTTCTGTGCCACATCATCTTCGAACTGCATGTCGCCCGCCGCGTCGAAAGTGATTTCGGCGCGGTCGCCATGACGGGTAAAGTGATATTTCACATGACGCGGCCAGTCGAACACCACGCGGTCAAAAGTCTCATGCGTGCCCGCGCGCACGGGCACGCTGGCCGCAGTTTCGGCAACAGCGGGCTGGGCAGAGGTGACCGCGAGGATAAAAGCGGTGGCGAGGAGGGATTGCTTACGCATGCAGACGGGGAAACCGAAGCGTGAATCGAGACATCTGTCAGGATACGATAGGAACCGCGCCAGTTCCACAAATTCCCGCGCCGGATCCGCCAATTATCCGGCATTTTAGATAAATTCGAGGGAAACCCCGTGCTGGAGGCGACAAAAGCGGCTTTTACCGCCTCGGGTGAAGGAAATCTTTACGGCATCTTGTCCGCAGTAAGTTTTCTGTAACCATCCTCGGCTAGACTTCGTTTCATGCAAGCAGAAGACGTCCTGAACTTCTGGTTTTACGAAATCGGTCGCGACCGCTGGTTCGCGAATGAGCCTGCGCTCGACACGCTCATCCGCGAACGCTTTGAATCCGCCTATCAGGACGCGCTCGACGGCAAGCTCAAAGCCTGGGAAGAAACGCCCGAAGGCATGCTGGCCCTGATGCTTCTGTTCGATCAATTCCCGCGCAAGATGTTCCGCGGCACCAGCCGCGCTTTCGAAACCGACGAACTGGCGGTACAGCTGGCGCGCAGCGCCATCATCAAACATTTCGACGACCGCATCGACCGCGACTACAAACTGCTGTTCTATCTGCCGTTCCTCAATTCGGAAAGCATGGGCGATCAGCGTCTGGCGCTGTTCTATATCCGCGAGCGTACCAAGGAAGATTCGTGGCTCTCGATGGCCGAAATGAATTTCGAGACCGTGCAGCGTTTCGGCCGTTTCCCGCAGCGCAACCCCATTCTGGGCCGCGAACAGACGCCGGACGAGGTGGCCTTCCTTGAACGCGTCAAAGCGCGCGGCATCGCCATCGCTTCGTAACGCCCGTTAGACTTCGCTGCCAAAATCCCTTAGCCTTTCCGCGCGAATCACATCGACGCGGAGGAACTATGCCCATTCCCAATGAACAGGAATTTGTCGCCGAATTTAATCGTATTGCCGAGACGACCGATGAGCCGCCGCTGCGGACGGAGACTGAACGGAAGCGCATGTATGATTGTTTCTGTCAAAGCGCCATGGCGGGCTATAATGTGCTGGCCAAGGGGATGATCCCGGGGCGCAGAATCGGCGTCATCTTCGCCCCTTCGCGACAGTTGGGAAAAACGATTCCAACCTAACCGAACAACGACCCGTTGAGGATCGTGCCGAGATCGGCGGCCATCAAACGCGCGATACGTTCGCGTTCTTTCGGCTGGCGCAGGATATGTTCATCCTGCTGGTTCGATAAAAATCCTGTTTCCACAAGCATTGACGGCACATCGGGCGCGCGCAGCACCACGAAATTCGCGGCCCGCATCGGGCGGTCGAGCAGATGCCAGTTTTTACCGACCGCCTGCACGAAACTGGCGCGCGCATGCTGCGCGGTGTTGCGGGTCTGACGCGCGGCGAGATCCATCAATATCGAAGTCACTTCCTTGTCGGCAGGCGGCAGATCCATGCCGCCGAACAGATCGGCCTTGTTTTCATGGTCGGCGATGCGTCCCGCGAGTTCGTCGGAAGCCTTGGGTGATAAAGTATAAACAGAAAGCCCGCGCGCGGATTCGTTGGGCGCGCTGTCGGCATGGATCGACAGGAACATATCGGCATGCGCCTCGCGGCCCAGACGCACGCGTTCTTCGAGCGGTAAAAACACATCGTCGTCGCGCGTCAGTTTGACGGTCAGGCCCGGCTGCGCCGACAGCGCATCGGCCATGCGTCGCGCGATATCGAGCGTCACGTCTTTTTCATGCGTGCCGCTGAGACCGATAGCGCCGGGGTCGCGCCCGCCATGTCCGGCATCGAGCATCAGCAAACGCGGCGCGCGCGGTTTATGCGCGGGCACTAATGGCTGTTTCGCGCCCGCCGCCCACGCTTCCGCCGTCGCCAGCAATTGCGTGCCCATCAAAGCGGCGCCAAAGCTGGCCTGCATAAATCTGCGGCGGGTGAGGGCTGTGTCGGTCATAAGTAAAGTAAAACGCCAGGGTGGTTAACAATCGCTTTATAGTATATGTGAATCGCCTAAGGAATCCACTCATGCATTTGGCCTTCGTTGATTTTGTTTACAATTACGACGCGGCGCGCCCGGATACGGATGCGCCGCTGGGCGGCACGACTTCGGCGATCTGTTTTCTCGGCCGTGAGCTCGTGAAAGAAAACATTCAATGCACCTTTTTCAATCGCATGGTGGCACCCTGCGAGGCGTACGGGATCACATCTCTACCCCTGCAATCGCTCGGCGACGAAATCGCCAGCGATAAGTATGACGCCTATATTTTTTGCGGGCGGTGGAGCGCTGAACTGGTCGGATTGGTGCGCACGCACACCAAAAAACCGCTGATCGCCTGGATGCATGAAAGCGCGTTCGCGCCTCCGCTCACCCCCGCGCTCGATGATTTCGACGGCGTGATTTATGTCAGCGAATGGCAGAAACGCGTCAACGCCGCCTCGGCCAAGCTGAAATGGAAACAGGCGGTCATCCGCAACGCGATGAATCCGGCGGTGGCGGACTCTTTCGCGCCCGATGAAGAAATTCTCGCGGCCAAAGCCAAACCGCCGGTGTTGCTGTTCGCCGGTTCTTTCGCGCGCGGCGCGTTTCATATCGCGCCGCTGCTTGATAAAATCCGCCTGCGCCGCAGCGATTTCTCGGTCGAGATGTATTGCAATCTCGACCCCTCGCGCGATCCCGAAAAAGACGCCGCCTATGTCGCATGGCTGCGCGGGTTGCCGCATATCGCGCATATCGGCATGGTGGGGCAGCGCGAGTTGGCGCGCAAAATGAAACGCGCCACGGTTTTGCTGATGCCGAACCCGTGGCCGGAAACTTCCTGCATCACGCTGATTGAAGGTCTCGCTTCGGGGCTGGAGGCGGTCATCACCGCGCGCGCCGCCTTGCCCGAAACGGCGGCAGGATTCGCCCGGCAAATTCCCATCACCGATGCCGACGGCCAGATGCGTTTCGACATGCCGCTTGATTACACCGCCTTCGCCGCGCAGGTGATCGAAGCCATGGACGTGCGTACCCGCGACCCCGCCGCCACCGAAGCGCGGTTACGGCAACAAATTGCCTATTTCCATGCCAATTACCAATGGTCGCAACGGGTTGCGCCGTGGCTGGCGTTTGTTTCGGGTCTTGCCGGGTCGCAATAAAACTGCTTTGTTAAGAGCATCTTTCTAATAGTTATGAGGTAAAAAATTATGCCGACCCGCATTAATTCACGCGTTCCTGCTAATTTGCGCGTCGGCATTATATGGGGGCTTGCTGCCTTAGCCGTCAGTTCGTCTATTATTGCCTCTCCTCTGATTGTTGTGTATGGAGACCAGAAGGGTTTTGAGCCTGCAACCTATGTGAAAAACGAGGCTCTTCTGTTTATGGACTCGCCGCTCGTCACCATGTTTGGTGCTTGTGAGCAGGCCGCCGACAATGTGAGCGTAGTTTCCCCCACACAGCAGGCGACCCGTATTTATGGATGGCGGTCGGCGGCTTGCGAAATCCAGGTGACTGGGAGTCTGAGCATGCTTCCTTTTGGTGGAAGTTACGGCTCAAGCCCGATTGAAGACCTTTGTTCGAATGCCGCCAATGAAATGACCTCGGTTTCCGATGACCGCAAGGTATCGATGAACTGGAGAGGCAATGTTTTCACCTGCGAAGCCAAGGGGGTTAGCTTTAGCGGCCCATTGACCCCGGCCTTGCTGTAAGTAAATTAATCCTTGTCGAGCGGCCACGGTTCGGCTTATACATCCCTGCCATTAATCAGAACCCGAACCAAAGGGCCCGAAAATGGCGCAACTTAAAGAAGCCCTGACATTTGACGACGTGCTGCTGGTCCCGGCAGCCTCATCGGTATTGCCGTCCGAAGTGCAGACCGGCACTAAACTCACGCGCAACATCACCCTCGGCATTCCGCTTTTGTCCGCCGCCATGGACACCGTGACCGAAAGCAGCCTCGCGATCGCGCTGGCGCAGGCGGGCGGCATCGGCGTCATCCACCGCAACATGACCCCGACCGAACAGGCCGAGGAAGTGCGCCGCGTCAAACGCTTTGAATCCGGCATGATCGTCAACCCCATCACCATCACGCCCGACGCGCCTTTGGCCAGCGTCCTGCGGGTGATGTCCGATTTCCGTATTTCCGGCGTTCCCGTAGTCGAACAGCCTTCGGGCAAACTTGTCGGCATCATCACCAACCGCGATGTGCGTTTCGCCACCAATATGCAGCAGCCGGTTTCCGAACTGATGACGCGCGATGTCGTGACGGTGCGCGAAGGCGTCGCCAACGGCGAAGCCAAGGCGTTGCTGCACAAACACCGCATCGAAAAATTGCTGGTGGTCGATGATACTTATCGCTGCATCGGCTTGGTCACCGTCAAGGATATCGAAAAAGCGCAGGCTTTCCCCAACGCCTGCAAGGACGATAAAGGCCGCCTGCGCGCCGCCGCTGCGGTCGGCACCGGGCCCGATGGCCTCACCCGCGCTCAGGCTCTGGTCGATGCGGGCGTCGATGTCATCGTCGTCGATACCGCGCACGGCCATTCCGCGCGCGTGCTGAAACAGGTCGAAGATGTGCGCAAATTATCGAACGGCACCCAGATCATCGCCGGAAATATCGCCACCGCTGACGCGGCGAAAGCCCTGATCGACGCGGGTGCGGACGCGGTCAAAGTCGGCATCGGGCCGGGTTCGATTTGCACCACGCGCATCGTGGCGGGCGTCGGCGTGCCGCAACTGACCGCGATCATGGATGTGGCCGAAGCCTGCGCCAAGCAGGGCGTGCCTGTTATCGCCGACGGCGGCATCCGCTATTCCGGCGAAATCGCCAAGGCCATCGCGGCGGGCGCCGATTGCGTGATGATGGGCAGCATGTTCGCAGGCACCGACGAAGCGCCCGGCGAAGTCGTGATGTATCAAGGCCGTTCCTATAAAGCCTATCGCGGCATGGGCAGCGTTGGTGCTATGGCGGGCGGCTCGGCCGACCGTTATTTCCAGAAAGCCGGAACGCCCAGCGACAAACTGGTGCCCGAAGGCATCGAAGGCCGCGTCGCTTATAAAGGCCCCGTACACAGCATCATCCATCAGCTCATCGGCGGCCTGCGCGCGGCGATGGGTTACACCGGTTCCGCCACCATCGCTGATCTGCAAAAGCGCGGCGAGTTTGTGCGAATCACCGGCGCCGGTCTGCGCGAAAGCCATGTGCATGACGTGCAGATCACCTCCGAAGCGCCGAATTATTCAGCCGATCAGTAAGGAAGGCGGGCCGCATTCACGCCGGCCCGATGCCTTTTTAAACGGCCTGCGCTCTGCTTCCCACCTCGAGTGACTCTTTCCGGGTAGGTAGTTGCCTTTCCCAAGGCCGCTATGTCCTAGCGATTCTTTATATCCATTTTGGGCATTTAAGGCTTTCACGCGCCGTAGTTACGTGATAGCATGATAATGCGCTAAATCAGAAGGAATGCCCGATGAATACCCTCCGCCTCTCCCCCGTCGCTGTTTTCCGTACTGTCTCTACGCCGGCTTCGGCCCTTCTCGGTGATGGGCTCGATCTCGGGCTGCTCGATCTGGAATCCTATTGGACGTCGGGGGAAACGTTTGCCGCGCTGGGTTATGATGAAGAGCCGCAGCCGGTTCCCGCACAGCCAAAAAGCGAAGAATAACCGCCAAATTGGCGTCGTCCTTGACTCACCCCCGCATCTGTTTTACCAACGCCGTCTTGCCCCCGTGCCCCGGTGGCGGAATTGGTAGACGCGCAGGTTTCAGGTACCTGTGGCAGTAATGTCGTGGAAGTTCGAGTCTTCTCCGGGGCACCACCTAACTTGCTGTTGGGCGTAAATTATTATTCTTTGAGAGACTTTTTTTCTTAAAATATCGTTATTTGAAAAATGGATTTGTTACAGGCAGCCCGGCAATTTTCTACACGAGCACATGAAGGCGAGCGCCTCAAATATGTGCCCGGCCCTTACTACACCCACCCCAAAGCTGTTTCCGAGCGTCAATGGGACGTTCCCGCTAAAGTCGAGGCCCTGTTGCATGACACGGTCGAGAGCCATGTCAAGAATACTTTAGGCAAACATCCAGACCCGCACCAAGAAGAACGGGTTATCGCGGAATATCTCAAATATATTCAGAAATATTTCAGGGGTAAAGGCTGCGATATTTCCGATCTTATTCCGGATATCGATATCCTTACGAAACGGACAACGGATACCGATTACGGAAAATATATCGACCGCATCATCGACCGCGCCAAACGCACGGGGTCACTCCGAGCGCTTCTCGTCAAACTTGCCGACCTGGACGATAACAGTCTGCCGGAACGAAATCCGCGCCTCTCCATGCAAACGGACAAAGACCGGGCGCGTCTTGCCCGCTATACTGCGGCCATATATCAAATTGAAAATTCATTCCCCGGTATCGAATTGCGTCCGAGCGTTAAAGACAGGCCAAGGGTAAGAGATTTGCCTGGCGGAGGCCGAAGAACCCTTGCCGATCTGGCCGCCAAGGAAGAAGTCGGCTCCAGGGGTGTCATAAGACGTGCCCGACGCCCCGGCTTTAAAAAACCGGACGCAAAACCGCCGGAACCGCATAAACACTAACAAACCTGATTATTTCCGGTCGTCGTAAAGCAAAGGAAACTCCCGCTGCAGCGCAGCGACCTTGGGTAGGTCGTTGATCGCGATGTAAGGCTGGTCGGGATGCAGGCGCGCGTAGTCCTGATGATAATCCTCGGCGGCATAGAACGCCTTGAGGGGTTCCAGTTTGGTCACGATCGGTTCGGCGAAAGCCTTGGCTGTTTGCAACTGTTCGATATAGGCCGCCGCGATTTTTTGCTGCTCGGGCGAGGTGAAGAAAATCGCCGAACGATATTGGGTGCCGTGATCGGGGCCCTGGCGGTCGAGTTCGGTCGGGTTGTGCGCCACCGAGAAAAAGACACGCAGCAACTGGCCCAACGTCACCTGCGAAGGATCATAAGTCACCTGCACGGATTCGGCATGGCCGCTGGTGCCGCGGCTCACAACATCGTAATGCGCGGTGGCCGCGTCGCCGCCCGTGTAACCGGACACGGCCTTGGTGACGCCCCTCACATGCTGGAACACGGCCTGCACGCCCCAGAAGCAGCCGCCCGCGACGGTGATGCTTTCCGGCGCGGTGCCCGCTTGGGCCAAAGGCTCATCGAGCGTCGGCGCGGGCAAAGTCACCGCCTGCGCACCGCCGATCCCACAAGCCAGCGTCGCCACCGGCACCATTCCCATAATCTTGGCCATGATCGAAGCCCCTTTTTTGAAAAACATGATCAGCCTTCTTTCGCCACGAATTTCAGCGCGACGCCGTTATTGCAATAACGCAAACCCGTCGGGTGGGGGCCGTCATTGAAAACATGCCCCTGATGTCCGCCGCAGCGCGCGCAATGATATTCGGTGCGCTCCATCAGCAGTTTGTGATCGCTCTTGGTCTCGACATGTTCGGGAATGGCCTGAAAGAAACTCGGCCAGCCGGTGCCGCTGTCGAACTTGGCTTCGGAATTAAAGAGTTCGAGATCGCAGGCAGCGCACACGAATTTGCCCGCGCGATGTTCCTTGAGCAGGGGGCTGGTGAAAGGCGACTCGGTGCCTTCGCAGCGCAGAACGTCATACTGTTCCTTGGTCAGCATTTTTTTCCACTCCTCGTCGGTTTTGGTGATCTTGCCGATATTTTCGGCGGCCCACAGGGCATGCGGCATCAGGCTCAAAGCCATGCCCGCCAAACTCGCTTGTTTCAGAAAATCGCGCCGTTGCATGGATATTCCCGGATCGAAAGGCGTCCATCTTAGATGGGGAATTATGTCGAAATTACAAGCCGCGCCTATAAACCACCAAGCGCGGTTAATTTATCGCGCCGGGCGGTGAACCGGCCTTCCAGAAACGGTGTCGCAAGGAAACTTTCGAGACAGTCCAGCGCCACTTCCTGCCCAATGATATGCGCCCCCAGAACCAGGACATTGGCGTCGTTATGCTGCCGCGCCAGACGCGCCATGGTGGTGTTGAGGCACAAGGCCGCGCGCAGGTGCCGGTAACGGTTGGCGGTCATGGCCATCGCCTGTCCCGAGCCGCAGATCAGCACTCCCTTGTATGCCTGATTGCCGCGCATATCGGCGGCCATGCGGGCGGCAAAATCGCCCGCGTCGCAACTGGCTTCGCTGTCGGTGCCGAGATCCACGACCCTGTCCCCGCGCGCGGCTAAGTGCGCGAGAAAGATTGCTTTTAAGGCAAATCCACGGTGATCCGAGGCTAAAAGGACTGTCTGAATACTCATGAAACGCATAATAGCCCACAAAATCGCCGTTTAAAAGCTTGTTAAATATCGGGGCGTAAAGTCATTTATTATGTTCTTCCATTTGAAAGAATTACTGGCGTCCAGGCACCGGCCGGCGATCTTCATCGTCGCCTACGTCCTTACGTTTGTCCTGCTGGCCGTTTTCGGATCGATGCTCATCACCAATGTTACCCAGGTGCATCGGATCAACCGCGCTTTGCCGCACGGCTTCATGACCGACATGACCTATTACGATCTGCCGCGCCTCACGGTGTCGATGAGCGGCGGCGAAGGCGGCGGCGGCAAGAGCGCGCCGCGCGTGCGCATGGATATCTCGCTTGAAGTGCCGCGTCAGGATATCGACATCATCGACGGCTATCAGCCGCACATCACCGAACGGATCGGCGATTTCGTACGCACGCTGAAGGTCGATCAGGTCAACAATGCCCGCTCGATGATCTGGCTGCATGACGAGATCCTGAAACGCATCAACAATTCGGGCGTGCCGGTGCCGGTTCACGAGGTATTCTTCCGTGAACTCCTTGTTATGTAAAAATCCATCCTGAACGAATTTTGCGGCCTGATTCCCGCCAACGCCTCTTGATTTCCTGGCCATTCTCCCCACATCATCCGACAGGGAGAAACACATGGACTTTGAAAATTATACTGACCGCTCCAAGGGCTTCATCCAGTCGGCGCAAATGCTGGCGCTGGGCAGGCGGCATCAGACATTACAGCCCGAGCATCTGCTCAAGGTTCTGCTCGACGACCGCGAAGGCATGGCGGCGGGGTTGATCAATGCGGCGGGCGGCGACGCGCAAAAAGCGGCGCAGGCCAACGACGCCGAACTCGACAAAATTCCCCAAGTCTTCGCCGAAGGCAGCGCCGACCAGTTGCGCATGTCGCCGGAATTTGCGCGCTTCATCGCCGCCGCCGGCGATATCGCCAAGAAAGCGGGCGACGATTACGTTACCGTGGAACGCATGCTGCTGGCGCTCGCCCTCAATGGCGGCGCTACACAGAAAATTCTGGCTGCGGCTGGCGTGACCGCCGAAAATCTCAACAAAGCGATCAACGATATTCGCGGCGGCCGCAAGGCCGACAGCGCCGGTGCCGAGCAGGGCTATGACGCGCTCAAGAAATATGCGCGCGATCTCACACAGGCGGCGCGCGACGGCAAGCTCGATCCCGTTATCGGGCGCGATGAAGAAATCCGCCGCACCATTCAGGTGCTGGCGCGCCGCACCAAGAACAACCCTGTTCTTATCGGCGAACCCGGCGTCGGCAAAACCGCCATCGTCGAAGGCCTCGCCCAGCGCATCGTGCGCGGCGATGTCCCGGAAAGCCTGAAAGACCGCCGCCTGCTGGCGCTCGATCTCGGCTCTCTCGTCGCCGGTGCGAAATATCGCGGCGA
>JARLJC010000224.1 GCA_031291435.1 Alphaproteobacteria bacterium
CCTATTAGGCCGCGACTATTTGGAATGTGACGCAGCGGCTTTGCCGTGATAGGCCGATTCGCTCACCGGCGAATCGGCCGCCTTGCCTGCAGCTCTGCCGCAGCCGGTTGCGCGAATTTGATGTCCGGCTCGGCCGTCGGTCAGCCCGGATCACCCAAAGTCCGTTGGGATCGTACCTATATGAGCACCGGGATTCGCAGGCGCAGGAGCTGCGGATCTCAATCACGTCTTTCGAAATAAACATAACCAGACCGCGCTCATGGATATCAAAGCAATCGTCGCGGCGCACGGGCGCGACGCCAGGATCGACCTGTTTCGCGGCATCGCGAACTGGTTCATTTTCCTGGACCATATTCCCGACAATGTCGTGAACTGGATCACGATCCGGAACTACGGGTTCTCGGGCGCTGCCGACATATTCGTTTTCATTTCGGGATATGCAGCCTCGATCGTCTACGCGAAAATGACGCTGGAACGCGGCTTCATGGTCGGCGCGAGCCGTATCTTCAAGCGCGCATGGCAACTCTACGCCGCCTACGTCGTGCTGTTCGTGATCTACCTCGTGGCCATCACCGACGCCGCGGCGCGCTATGCCGCGACCGATATCATTTACGAATTCAACGTTGCCGGCATGGTCGATCATCCGATGCGGATATTGATCTACGGGCTGCTGCTGGAAGCAAGGCCGCTCAATCTCGACATCCTGCAGCTCTACATCGTGCTGGTGGCGTTTTTTCCGCCGGTGCTGTGGCTGATGCTGCGCAAGCCGGACCTCGCGCTGGCCGGATCCGCCGCACTCTATTTCGCGGCCCGCACGTTCGGCTGGAACATCAGATCCCTTCCCGACGGCGACTGGTACTTCAACCCGTTCTGCTGGCAGTTTCTGTTCGTGCTGGGCGCCTGGTTCGCGCTCGGCGGCAGGGAAAGATTCCGCGCGCTTCTCAGGTCATCGGCGCTGCTCTATCTCGCGATCGCCTACCTGCTGTTTGCTTTCGTCATCACGATGGCGGGACGTTTTCCGGAACTCGGAGACATGATACCGGCGCGATTGCTCGACGCCTTCACCCCCAACGACCGGGAAAATCTCGCGCCGTACCGCATCCTGCACCTGCTTGCCGCAACCCTGGTCGTGACGAGATTCGTGCCGAGGGATTGGCCCGGGCTGGAACGGCGGGTGTTCCGGCCGCTGATCGTATGCGGCCAGCAATCGCTCGCCGTGTTCTGCCTTGGGGTATTCCTCTCGTTCGCCGGTCATTTCGCGCTGCTCCTGAGCTGGGGCTCGCTGCTGGCGCAGGTGCTCGTGAGCGTGAGCGGCGTCACCATCATGACGCTTGCCGCCTACTACATCTCCTGGTCCAAACTGCAGGACGATCCTTCGGAAATCCGCCGCCGCATGGCATCCATCGATGCCCATTTCTGAATCCGAAAGGCGCGAGATTTGTTCCCGGATGGAACAGGCATGCCGGCAAGCCGGCCACGCCCCTTGCCATCCGGCCTCGCCGGCGCCCAATTCGGTAAAATTGGACCGGGCGGGTTTTTCGACGATTTGGCGCGCCAAATGGCGGAAAAACCGGCAAAAGCTGCAAATGCGCCGCGATAATGATCGTTTTCCGCCGAAATCCCCCTGTCGTTTAAGCTATCAAGCGTGCCGCATACCGCGTATCCTGTGCTCGTCGGACATGCCGGTTTTGCGGGGACTGGCAGTCCGTTTTTATTTTGATCCCGCGGAGACGACGTAATGGCTAAAGGTACTGTGAAGTGGTTCAACCCGACCAAGGGCTTCGGGTTCATCCAGCCCAACACGGGTGGCAAGGACGTTTTTGTGCATATTTCGGCGGTCGAGAAAGCCGGCCTTTCGACGCTGAACGAAGGCCAGACCGTGGAATACGAAGAGGTTGCCAATCGCGGCAAGACCTCGGCCGAGAACCTCAAGGTCTGACGCCTAGCCCGCGGCCGATGGCAGCACCCTCTCGGAAGAATCCGGGAGTGGAGCTTTCCAGAAAAATTCAATCGGCAAACTGCGATCCGCGAAAGCGGTCACCGCTCAATCCTCGGTGACCCATTTTTCGACCGTCATGACATCCGGGGGCTGCGCGTAGCTGCGCGGCCACATGTCGACGACCCATTCGACCTTGGTCGCGCGTTCGACCAGCACCGCGGTGTTGTGCGGCGTCTGCAGCACCAGCGTATTGCCGCGATAATGCGGATCACCCACCACGTGGTATTTCAGCAGACCCCATTCCTGCAGCACCAGCAGCAGGCTCTGGGTATTGCGGGTAGTGTCCCAGCAGTCGTAATTGTGCTTGTCGTCGAGCGCACGGAAATCCGCCTTGGCGACGCGCTTGTCGGTGCCGATCACCGGCCCCATGCGGCGATCGAACCAGATCACCGCTTTTTGCACCGCCGCACGCTCGGCCGCGGCGGATGCGCGGCCCGCCGCCATGATCCGTGTCAGCGCGGCGCGATCGCCCGCGGTAAAATCGAGCATCTCGCGGCGCCGGCAACCGAAACTGTAGCAAACCGTCATGCGCTGCGCG
>JARLJC010000225.1 GCA_031291435.1 Alphaproteobacteria bacterium
AGCAAGCCATGCATCGATCTCGCTTTCGATCCACCCGACGGCGCGAGGGCCGATGGAGATTTGTTTGGGAAAGCTGCCCTGCGCGATGTGCAGATAGATCGCCGCACGCTTAAGCCCGACGCGCTTTATGACGTCCGGCAATCGCAGAATGTTTATGGGCGAGGTGTAGGGGCAAGATGCGGACGGAGCGACCGCCACGAGTCTGGCGTAGCCCGCATCTTGCTCTGCCGTAATTGGCAGACGGTTATGATCGGGGATGAGAGAGCCAGAATTGTTATGCGTATCTGAAAATATATCGACCATTATGCTTCTCCTCAAAAAGAGAAAAATCTAATGGTCGTATTGTATCGCTATAGAAGGCAATCAAATAGATATGCAGGCGGACTTTGTTATTCCGGAATATAACGCGGCAGGATAAATCCGGAATATTGGAAGCCAGAAATAATCCGGAATTTATCTCACGATTAACTTTCCGGATTTTCTGCGTTTGCCAGATTCCTCTTTTACCGCTTGAGCCTTGAGGATACGGATCAGCTGATAGTCGATACGGGCAGCGCATTTTTTGAGCGTTTTTTGCAAAGAGCTTTCGCTACCAATCGGCGCGTCAACAATTGTACTCAAGGCATCGGCGAATGCTGACCATAAAAACCCTTCCCCAGTGGCCTCTTCGATCAGCTTGAGGTCGAGATAGGGCAACAGGCCCATATTATACCAGCTGATAAAGTCGGGGCTTCTGAGATAGGGCGCGCGCGCAACTTCTGCGTTTTTTTCTTGCTCCAGCAAATAGTCCCTAAATTCGTCAATCAGTACCGCGTGGGGCAAGCCCAGATCGACGCACATGAACTGCCCATAAATACCTGAAAACGGGCGGGAACCATCGAAAGGAGCGCGATAAAAGGCATCCTGTTCGTTTTTAGCCCGTTTGCGTTCGGCATCTTTCTCCGATAAGCAGCCCGGATGGAAAACAAGCTTCTTGGGCAAATTTTTGTATGCGGTAAGAACCTGCCCGTTTGTCAGGGCTGAAATGCCATGTTTGAGGTTCGCCTCAAGTGATAGTGAGTCGAAAAGATAGTCGGTCGGCAAGCCCGAATTAAAATCGTTCTGTGGGTAATGTCGGGCGAGCGCCGCTTCCGTTATGACCGGCTCCTGTTTAATGATGCCCTGCCATTCATCGCCGAAATAATCGGCCACTTGCTCGTCAAAGCACCAGCCTCTGATAAAGGTTCTGACGCCCAACTGTTGAAACCACTGGAGCGCGGCAAAATCCTGGGCGCAGGCATATTTCTGAATATCAAACCACTTTGGTAATCCCGCCGTTCCTTTTTTCGGGCGTCCTGCTTTTGCCATTAAATATCCTTTCCCTGTTATATTTTCTCGAAATAAAAACGCAAAATGACACGCCGCTAATAGCGGTGTGCCAGATCAAAAATTTTAAATTACACGATTATCAAAGCAGCAATTCTTAAAGATTCAGTTAATGCGGCATAACGGCACATGAACAACTGCCTTACTTCTGGTTCCGTAGCCCGTCGAGATAGTCGGCCCAGTCCTGCATCATCTTGCGACGTTCCGGCAGATGGGCTGTGCGATTGTATGCACGGCCATTCGGGTCACGCACAGCATGAGCAAGCTGATGCTCAATATAGTCGGGGCGTATATGCAAAACCTCATCAAGAACCGTTCTGGCCATTGCCCGGAAACCATGGCCGGACATTTCGTCTTTACCAACCCCCATACGGCGCAGGGCAGAAAGGACAGCGTTATCACTCATAGGCCGCAAATTGGAGCGTGGGCTGGGGAATAGATAGGCACTCCGACCGGTCATGGGCTGCAATTCCTTCAACACCTCGACCGCTTGGCGCGACAGCGGGACAAGGTGCGGTTCGCGCATCTTCATGCGCTCGGCGGGAATATTCCATTCGGCCTTATCGAGATTGATCTCCTTCCATTCAGCTTTACGTAATTCGCCCGGACGAACGAAGGTCAGCGGCGCAAGACGCAAAGCGCAGCGAACAATAAGACTGCCATGATAGTCATGCAGGGCTCGAAGCAATGGGCCAATGGCTTCAGGGTCAGTCACGGCGGCACGATGTTTTTCTTTTGGCATAGGTTGCAACGCGCCGCGCAGATCAGCGGCGGGGTCGCGCATGGCGCGGCCTGTGGCAATGGCATAACGGAATATCTGGCCGCAAGTCTGCATAACGCGATGCGCCGCCCCTACCGCCCCTCGCGCTTCCATACGGCGCAGATTTGCCAGCAGTTCGGGGGCCAGAATATCGGCAATTGGGCGCTGGCCAAGCCACGGAAAGATGTTCAACTCAAGGTGCCGCTTGATTTTATTAGTATTTGCGGGCGACCAGACAGCGGATTGCTTGTCCATCCATTCCCGCGCCACAACCTCAAAACTATTGGCCTGATTATCGGCCCATGCAGCTTTGGCGGCTTTGCGGTTAATGCCGGGGTCGATTTTGTCTGCCAGTTTCCGGCGCTCCAGATCGCGCCGGTCACGCGCCGCTTTCAGGGTAATGTCGGGGTAAGTCCCCAGCGACAACAGCTTTTCCTTGTGGTTATAGCGATATTTGAAGCGCCACCACTTGCCGCCAGACGGCGTCACCAGAAGGAACAAGCCTCCGGAATCGTACATTTTATAGGGCTTTTTCTTTGCCGCCGCGCGGCGTACTGCGGTATCGGTCAGGGACATGTGGGGTAGCTCCAAGCTACAGTCTTAATCTACCCCCAAGGCTACCCCAACTTAAACATGGATTTCAACAAATTTTGATGGAAGACAATAGACGCCAAAATCAATAAAAACTCATAAAATACAGTCCATTTTGGACTTTCTTAGACCATCCCAGACTAAGGAATGGCGCGAGTGACGGGACTTGAACCCGCGACCTTCGGCGTGACAGGCCGACGCTCTAACCAACTGAGCTACACCCGCGTATTTCGAGGCCTTCCGGCCCCCGTTCGCAGGCGGCAAGGTTTAGGCAAAGCGCGGCCCGCTGTCAACGGTCAAATGCCCATTTTTCTTTATCTATCAGAACCCAAGTGCCTTAATGAAGGACGAAATAAGTCTTCCTGTAAAGCTCGCACACCGCCTGATCATCGCGAAGAGGCGCTTTTATGCCATCATGTTCGAGCAAATCGCACATCGCAGGGACATGGCCAAGACTTGCAGCATTGGCTAAATATTCGGCGGCAAGGCCCCAGTTCTTCTCGATGCCTTTGTAGCCACGGGCGTAAATATAGCCTACCATATACCGAAGCTTCGGGCTGCCGTGCGAAGCAGCCCTGCGGAGCCATTCTTCCGCTTTAGGTATGTTTTTCCCAACCCCCGCGCCATCGGCGTAACAGCATCCGACGATGAGTTCCGCATCGGCATCGCCATTTTCAGCCCCCGCCAGGGTTTCCTTAAACGCTTCGACTTCGTCTTTTGAAATTCCCATATCGCCATCTCCTTCATCTTGGTAAAGGCGGCTTATCACTTCCGGACAAACTATGTCTCTACGGGAATATGGTTAAATTACTTTCCGAACAACCCTTTAACCAGCGAATTGCCGAGATTCTGGATTTGCTGGCTGGCTTTGCCCGCCGCCCCTGCGGGCAGGATGGTCGACTGGGTCGCCTTCTGCGGGTGATCCAGAGTATAGACGCAGGCATTCTGCCCGGCGGGTGCGGTCTGGATATCCGGCACGCTGCTCGACAACACGTCAATATTGCCGCTGGTCAACTGGCCGACCAGATTTTTGACCACCTGCGTCGCCCCCACCGAATAACTGGGGTCGGACAAAGTCCCTTCGATGTCGAGCGGCGGAACGAGCCCGCCGATATCCACCAGTTTGGTTTTGGCGTTGAGCACGAGATTGACGGTCTCGGCACCGAGATTAACCGACCCCTTGCCCGCCACCGTGGTCGGCACCGAGTCGATCAGGATGCCGTTATCCGTCAGCACGCCGCCCTTGGCGACGAAACGCGCCGCCAGGCAGTTGAGCGCGGCATTGCCCCCCTTGGGATTGAAGATGGTTGCAAGGGCCGAGGAAACATCGGCGGCGGCTCCTGTCAGGATTTCGCCCTTCTCGGCGGTAACGGTGATGATGCCGCCGAGCGAGGAAGCAATCGCATGCTGGCTATCGCCCGAGCCGGAAAGTTCGATATCGGCGCTGGCCTTGCCTGTCATAAAGGGCGCCATATCGCCGAGTTTCTGCAGATCGCCGAGATCGACGCCGTCGCCCTTGATGCCGACGGTAAGCTGCGCGGGCGATGCGGCGGCGTTGAGCTTGACCTGCATGTTGATGGTCGAACCGCCGATATCGGCCTTGACCGGCGCTATCACCAGATTGCCTTTATCGAGATCGAGTTTGGCGGTTATGTTTTTAAGATCGCCCTTGCCCATCACCAGATCGGCAATCGAAACATCGAACGCGGCATCCGCCGATTTCAGCCCGTCGAGCGGTAAAGGCGCGTCGCTGAACATGCGTTTGGCCCCGGCGGACTTGCCGGGTGCGGCGGGGGCCGGCGTTTCAGCCGCGGCGGCCTGCTTCGACTTGAAATCCGCCGGGTCGAGATGGGTGCTGGTCAGCGTGCCGCGCACGCTGGGGCGCGTCGCCCATGAGGCTTTCATGGTGCCTGTGATCGTGCTCTTGCCCGCCTCGACTTTATACTCGGAAATATCCGCCTTCGACGCGCCCATATCGGCGGTACCCTTGGCGGTGAGGTGATAGATGTCGTAAGTCACGTCGGCGTCGAACGGAAACGGCGCGTGGCCCATCAAATTCTGCAGGCCGGTTTTGACATCGACAGTAACCGGCGCACCATTGGCGCTGCCGGTGAATTTCAACTCCGCGCCGCCGCCTTGCATGCCGATGGTCAGGCTCGACACATTATAGCTGCTGACCTTGCCGGTGGCGTCGCGCATGGCGAGCTTGCTGTCGGTGATCGCGAGTTTATCGACGCTGATCGATGGCGTTGATCCTGATGACGACGCTGCGGCTTTTTCTTCGACTGCAGGCTGCTTGTTGGCGGGGTTGCTGAAATCCCAGTTATGCTGGCCCGCCGCGTTGGTTTCCATCAGAATGTCGGCATTCTTGATCGTCAATTCATTGATCGACACGCTGTGATTGAGCAAAGGCAACAACCCGACGCCGACCGTGAATTCTCCCATGCCCGCCATATCCTTGCGGCTGGCCCAGGTCGGATTGCCGATGGAGGCATCCTGAATCGAAACCCGCACGCCGCCAAGCCCCAGCGAGAAACTGATCGGCCCTTTGAGTTCGACCGTGCGGCCGGTGGCTTTTTCCACGGCGGCGATAATCTGCGGGCGGTATTTATTGGCGGCGAGGGTGGAGACAAAAATCGCCGCGCCCGCGAAAATAACAACCACCAGCACGACCAGACCGATGAGGATTTTGACGAATTTGTTCATGCTAGGCCTCCGAGAAGTCGGCTTCGGCATTGGCGTCGAACCCGAACCATTTCCATGTTTTTTTCATCTCCGCGCCGAGCGGCGCGGTCGCGTCGATAACACCCCGGCGCGGATGCGGCAGTATCAGCCTGCGGGCGTGAAGATGCAAGCCCTTGCCGAGTTCATCGGACGGCATGCCTTCCGGCGTAGGAATGCCGTAAAGCGGATCGCCAAATAAAGGCGCGTCGATATGCGCCATATGCACGCGCAATTGATGCGTGCGGCCTGTCACCGGCCACATCGCGACGAAAGCCGCCTCGAACAAAGCGCGCTCCATATTCTGATAAATCGTAATGGCATTTTTAGCGCCTTCGTCCTTCTTGCCGCAGACCTCCATTTTCTCGCCGCGTTTGACGAGAAAAGTTTCGATGCGGCCTTTTTCCGGTTTCGGCACGCCGAGCGTGAGGCCCCAGTAAACTTTCTGCGTATCGCGGTGGCGGAAAGATTCCGTAAGGCGCGTCGCGGAATAGGTATTGCGCGCGACGAGCAGCACGCCCGACGTATCGCGGTCGAGCCGGTGCACGAGTTTCGGCTTGCCGTGTTTGTCGGTGGCGTAAGATTCCAGCATGCGGTCGATGCTTTCGCGGATGCCGGTGCCGCCCTGTACCGCCAGCCCGGCCGGTTTGTTCAAAACCAGAACATCGTCATCTTCATAGATGATGAGTTTTTTGATGTCGCTGGCGTCACGCGCGGATTTTTTGGTGGGGCCTTCCGTGGGCGCATCGGCGACCTGCGGCGGCACGCGAATTTCCTGCCCCGGCTCGATGCGGGTGGAAGATTCCGCGCGTTTGCCCCCTACCCTGACTTGGCCTGTCCGCAGCATTTTCTGCAATTCGCCGTGGCTGATGCTGGGGAAATGCCGCTTGAACCAGCGGTCGAGGCGGATACCGGCCTCGTCTTCCTCGACCTTGCGCGTTTGCAGTTTGGACATTGAAAAACCTGTGTTAAGACTCCGGACGACCGGAACGATGCCGATAATACAAGAACCTATCGCGCCGCGTCATTCCCGCTTTAGCGGGAATCCAGCGCCTCGCGTCCGCGAGGCACAAGAGTCTTTTATCGCGCCGACGCGCGATACTGGATTCCCGCTAAAGCGGGAATGACGTGGCAAGGGCAGTTCTTCAAGAACCGGCAGCCGTTCCTACCACTCTTATATTGTTTCGCCAATGACATCTGCATTTCCCCATCGTCATCTCCTCGATATCGAAAGGCTGTCGAAGGCCGATATCGAGACTATTCTCGACCTCGCCTCCCGCTACGCCGCGCAAAACCGGACGGCGGAGAAGAAATCCGCCCGACTGCATGGCCGCAGCGTGGTTAACCTGTTTTTCGAAGCCTCGACCCGCACCCGCACCTCGTTCGAGCTGGCGGCCAAGCGCCTCGGCGCGGACGTTATCAATATCCCGGTCGAACATAGCTCGACCCAAAAGGGCGAGACTTTGTCGGACACGGTTCTGACTTTGGACGCCATGCATATCGACGCGCTGGTGATCCGGCATGCCGAAGACGGCATCGCGCAATTCGTAGCACCCTTGATGAAGGCGCATGTCATCAATGCGGGCGACGGCAAGCATGAACATCCAACGCAGGCTCTCGCCGACGCGCTCACCCTCCTGCGCCATAAAAAGAAACTCGACGGGCTGACCGTGGCGATCTGCGGCGATGTCGGGCGCAGCCGCGTGGCGCGATCGAACATTCACCTGTTGAAAAAATTCGGCGCGAAAGTGCGCGTGGTGGCGCCGCCCGATTTCATCTCGCCGGATTATAAGAAATTCGATGTCGAAATTTCGCACGACATGAAAGAGGGGTTGCGGGACGCCGACGCGGTAATGATGCTGCGCGTCCAGCATGAGCGCGCGGGCGGCGGCCAGAATCTCGCCACCGGCGATTATGCCGGCGCGTTCGGCCTGACCCATGAGCGGCTGAAATATGCCCGCCCCGATGCCATCGTCATGCATCCCGGCCCCACCAATCGCGGCGTCGAGATGACCTCCGAACTCGCCGACGACCCGCAGCACAGCGTCATCCGCGAGCAGGTCGAAATGGGCGTCGCGGTGCGCATGGCGGTACTCGACCTGCTTCTGTCCGCGTGAGGGAAAGATGGCGCTTAAAGGCCTCGTTCCCGAACTTTATTGCGCCGACTTTCAACGCAGCCTCGATTTCTATACAAAAGCGCTCGGTTTCCGCGTGATGTATCAGCGGCCCGAGGATAAATTCGCCTATCTGGAACGCGAAGGTTCCGAACTGATGATCGAACAGGTCGATATTGGGCGCAAATGGATCACGGGCGAACTGGCCTATCCCTTTGGCCGCGGCCTCAGTTTCCAGATCGCCGTCGCCGACGCGCAAAGGCTGCATGACATACTGCAAACCGGCGGCCACGAATTTTTCCTGCCGCTCGAAGATAAATGGTATCGTAAAAACGATGTCTATGTCGGCAACCGCCAGTTCATTATTCAGGATCCCGATGGATTCCTGCTGCGTTTCGCGCAGGATCTGGGCAGCAAACAAGCGCAAGAGGTAGACCATGCTTCCTGATTTTCTCGCCTTTCCCCTCGCCGCCGCTTTCGCCTATCTGCTCGGCAGCATTCCGTTCGGGTTGCTGCTCACGCGTGCCGCCGGCCTCGGCGATATCCGCGAGATCGGGTCGGGCAATATCGGCGCCACCAACGTATTGCGCACCGGCAACAAAAAAATCGCGGCGGCGACTTTGCTGCTCGACGGCGCCAAGGGCGCGGCGGCTGTTCTGATCGCGGGCCGTTTCGGGTTGAACCTCGCCCCGGTCGCGGCGATTGCCGTTATGCTCGGCCATCTGTTCCCGGTCTGGCTGCGCTTCAAGGGCGGCAAGGGCGTCGCCACCGGCATCGGCGTCATGCTGGCTTTATGCTGGCCCGCCGGTCTCGTGATGATGGCGATGTGGGCGGGGATGGCGAAAGGACTGAAGATTTCGTCGCTGTCGGCGCTGGTCGCCTTCGCCTTCGCCCCCGTCGATGTGATGTTTTTCTGGCGCACCGATCTGGTGCCGCTGGCTCTCCTCATCGCCGGGCTTATTTTCTATACCCATCGCGCCAATATCCACCGGCTGTTTCACCGCACGGAACCCAAAATCGGTTCATAGAGGAAACATGCGTTTATATTGCACCTGTCTCGCTGTTTCCGTTTTTCTTTTCTGCGCCCCGGCTTTCGCGGAAGATATGACGGGCATGGATATGGGCGAAACCGGAACGCCCGCCGCGCCCGCGCCGCAGAAAACAGCCGCAGCCCCGCCGCCAGCGATGGATATGCGCGAGATGAAAATGGCCGCCAATCTCGGTTCCTATGCAGCGGCGCGCGAAGGCTCGGGCACCAGCTGGCAGCCGGATTCCTCGCCGCACGAAGCCTGGCATTTCATGGAAGGCGACTGGGCGATGATGGCGCACGGTAATGCCGATCTCACTTATGACTCGCAAGGCGGCCCGCGCGGCGATGCCAAATTATTCGGCTCGGGCTGGGGCATGATGGCGGCGCAGCACGCGGCGGGTGCTAACGGCACCGTCAATTTCCGCACCATGCTGTCGCTCGATCCCTTCATGGGTTCGCGCGGTTATCCCTTGCTGTTCGCGACCGGGGAAACGGCAGACGGCAAAAACGCTCTGGTCGACCGTCAGCATCCGCATGATCTGTTCGACGAAATCTCCGGCAGTTACAGCTATCGCGTATCGCCGCAGGATTCGGTTTTTATCTATGGCGGCTTGCCGGGCGAACCGGCGCTGGGCCCCACCGCTTTCATGCATCGCGCCTCGGCGGGCGACAATCCCGAAGCGCCGCTGACACATCATTGGCTCGACAGCACGCATGTGGCGTTCGGCGTCCTGACAGCGGGCTATGTGCATGAAGCATGGAAACTCGAAGCCTCGGCCTTTCGCGGGCGCGAGCCGGATCAGTACCGTTACGACATCGAGCAGCCGAAACTCGACAGCGTTTCGACCCGCCTGAGTTACAACCCCACCGAGAACTGGTCGTTCCAGACCAGCTGGGGCTATATCAAAAGCCCCGAGCAACTGACTCCCGACGTGAATGAAAACCGCCTCACCGCCTCGGGCACCTATAACCTGCCCTTCGACGGCAATAACTGGGCGACGACTTTCGCGTGGGGACGCAAGATCAACCAGCCGGGCAACGAGCTGGACGGTTTCCTGCTCGAATCTGCTTTGTCGCTGGAAGGCAAGCATACGTTCTTCGGCCGCGCCGAGCGTGTCGATGAAGACGAACTGCTCGACGGCACGCCGCTGGAGGGACAGCCCGTCACCGTCAATAAATTCAGCCTCGGCTATGTGCGCGATTTCCCCGTGGCCGAGCATCTCAAATACGGCGTGGGCGGATTGGTCAGCCAATATGCGTATCCGAGCGCGGTGCGCGATTCCTACGGCGCGCCGCCGACTTCCTTCATGCTGTTCATGCGGTTGAAAGTGATATGAACCGCCGCGTCCTCACCGAGACTGAAAGACTCGACTGGCTGCGATTGTCGCGCACCGAGAATGTCGGGCCAATTACCTTCCGCCAGTTGCTGCGGCGGTTCGGGACGGCGCGCGCGGCGCTCGATGCCCTGCCGCAAATGGCACAGCGCGGCGGCAAGAAAAACTTCAAACTGCCGGATGCGGGTTCCATCGAAAAAGAAATCGAAGCCGCCCGGAAAATCGGCGCGAAAATCCTCGGCTGGTGCGAACCGGAATATTCCGAGGCGCTGGCCGCCATCGAAGACGCGCCGCCCCTCATCACCCTGCGCGGCCATGCCAGCCTGATGCATAAACGCAGCATCGGCATTGTCGGGTCGCGCAATGCGTCGCTCAACGGGCGCAAGATGGCGGAAAATCTGGCGCGCGAACTGGGGGCGCAAAATATCGCGGTAACATCCGGTCTCGCGCGCGGCATCGACGCGGCGGCGCATGAAGCCAGCCTTGCCACCGGCACCATCGCCGTGGTCGCGGGCGGCGTCGATGTGATCTATCCCGAGGAGAATCGGGATTTGTATGAGCGCATCACCGCGCAGGGCTGCATCCTGTCCGACATGCCGCTCGGCGTCGAACCGCATGCCAAGCTTTTCCCGCGCCGTAATCGCTTGATTTCAGGTTTAAGTTTAGGTGTGGTGGTAGTCGAGGCGGCCCTTAAATCCGGCTCCCTCATCACCGCCCGCATGGCCCTCGAACAGGGGCGCGAAGTATTCGCGGTGCCGGGCTCGCCGCTCGACCCGCGCTGCACCGGAACCAATGATTTACTGCGTCAGGGCGCGGTTCTAACCGAAAAAGCCGACGACATCCTGACCCACATCCACAGCATGCCGAAAATGCTCGCCGAGCCCCCGGCTAACGATTTTGGGGCGCCCACAGGCCCCATGGATGAACGGGAACTCGACTCCGCAAGGGCAAAAATCCTTGAGAATCTAAGCCCTTCGCCGGTTTCGGTTGACGAACTGGTGCGCGAATGCCACTTATCGCCATCTGTCGTTCTTACCGTTTTGCTGGAACTCGAGCTGGCCGGACGCATAGAGCGACAGGCTGGACACAAGGTTGTTTTATTGGGATAAATCACTATTTTCTTGCTTTTCGGCTACATTGTAGCTACAATGTAGCCTTAAAGGAGTTTTCCCATGACCGATGATTCCATTGTCCGCGCCCGCATCGACGGTGCCACGAAGGCCGAAGCTTCCGCCGTTCTCGCCGCTATCGGGCTGACCCTTTCCGATGCCGTGCGCCTGATGCTCCGCCGCGTCGCCGCCGAAAAAGCATTGCCATTCGAGCCTCTTGTCCCCAACGCCGAAACCATCAAGGCGATCAAGGCCGCGCGCAAGGGTGAACTGGTGACGGTGGGTTCCGTGCGCGATTTAATGAAAGAACTGAATGCGGACGATTAAGCGCACCGCACGCTTTAAACGCGATTACCGGCGTGAGAAATCCGGCATACTCGGCAAAAAGCTCGACGGGTTGCTGACGGAGGTTCTTACGCTTCTGGCGACCGACAAAGCCTTGCCGCTGCGCGCCCACGATCATCCTTTGATTGGGAATCTGAACGATTGCCGGGACTGCCATATCCGCCCCGACTTGATCCTTATCTATCGCAAACCCGACGAAGGAACGCTCGAACTCGTGCGTCTCGGCTCGCATAGCGAGCTTGGGTTATAATCCCGAAAAATCAGGCAAAATCGCCTGAAACCTTAAACGGCTTGTCTTTAGGCCGATTTATAGACTAAGTGTTGCTTGCCTTTTTTTGGGGCAGCAAAGGTTAAAATAGCTTGTCGCATAAACTCGTCATCGTGGAATCGCCGGCCAAGGCGAAGACCATTAACAAGTATCTGGGGGCCGATTATACGGTTCTGGCCTCGTACGGGCATATCCGCGATCTGCCGCCCAAAGACGGTTCCGTGCGCCCCGACGAAGATTTCGCGATGGACTGGGAACTGGGCGACCGCGCCGACCGGCCCGTGAGCGAAATCACCAAGGCGATTAAATCCGCCGATGCCGTGTACCTCGCCAGCGATCCTGACCGCGAAGGAGAGGCCATCGCGTGGCACATCTTAGAAGTGCTGCGCGAAAAGGGTCTGGACAAGAAAGCCACGATCAAACGCGTGACCTTCAACGAAATTACCAAAAAGACCGTCACCGACGCCATCGCAAATCCGCGCGAGATCGATCAGGATCTTGTCGATGCCTATATGGCGCGACGCGCGCTCGATTATCTCGTGGGCTTTTCCCTGTCGCCGGTTCTGTGGCGCAAATTGCCGGGCGCAAAGTCGGCGGGGCGCGTGCAATCGGTGGCGCTGCGCCTCATCTGCGAGCGCGAATCCGAAATCGAAGATTTCCGCGCTCAGGAATTCTGGACGATCGAAGCCACCTTCCTGACGGCGAATAATCTCAGCGTTCCGGCCAAGCTGACGCATCTTTCCGGCAAGAAGCTCGACAAATTCGCGTTGCAGACCGAGGGCGAGGCGCAGGCAGCCATGGCCCTCCTGCGGCAACTGACTTACAAAGTCGCCTCGGTCGAAAAGAAACAATCGCGCCGCAACCCCTACCCGCCTTTCACAACCTCGACTTTGCAGCAGGAAGCTTCGCGCAAACTCGGGATGGGCGCGACGCGCACCATGCGCACGGCGCAGAATTTGTATGAAGGCACCGATATCGGCGGCGAGACCGTCGGTTTGATTACCTATATGCGTACCGACGGCGTGACTTTGTCGGCGGATGCGATTGCCGCGGCGCGCGAGGTTATCGCCAAAGATTTCGGCAAGGATTACGTCCCCGCCGAAGCGCGTATCTATAAGACAACGGCCAAAAACGCGCAGGAAGCGCATGAAGCCATTCGCCCCACCGATCTGGAGCGGCGGCCGGAAATTGTTGCCAAATATCTCGATGGAGAACAACTCGCGCTCTACACTCTTATATGGCAACGCACGATGGCCTCGCAGATGGCGAGCGCCGTTCTCGATCAGGTCGCAGTCGATATCGCGGGCGATACCGATAAAGCCGTGTTCCGCGCAACAGGTTCCGTGGTCGTGTTCGACGGCTGGCTGAAAGTTTATCAGGAAAGCGTCGACGACGATAAGAAGGTCGATGACGACGGTTACGGCAATGTGCGCCTGCCGCCGGTCAAAGAGAACGACCCGATGAAGCCGAAAGAAATCAAACCCGAGCAGCATTTCACCCAGCCGCCACCGCGTTACAGCGAAGCCTCGCTGGTCAAGCGCCTCGAAGAACTCGGCATCGGCCGCCCGTCGACCTATGCCAGCATCATGCAGGTGCTGCAGGATCGCGATTATGTGAAGCTCGATAAAAAACGGTTCTTCCCGGAAGATCGCGGGCGCATCGTCACCGCCTTCCTTGAAAACTTCTTCAAGGATTATGTCGAATATGATTTCACCGCCGATCTTGAAACCAAGCTTGACGATATTTCCGGCGGCAAATTGCCGTGGAAAAAAGTCCTGCGCGAATTCTGGACGGGATTTTCGGGCGCTATCGGCGAAACCAAAGACCTGAAAATCTCCGATGTTATCGACGCGCTCGATAACATGCTGGGGCCGCATTTCTTCCCGCCCAATGCCGACGGCAGCGACCCGCGCCAATGTCAGGTCTGCAAAACCGGACGCATGGGGCTGAAGCTCGGCAAGTTCGGGGCGTTCCTCGGCTGCTCAAATTATCCGACCTGCAAGAATACGCGGCCGCTGGCTGTGCCGAACGGCGCGGATGGGACTCCGCAAATGGCGGGGCCGCGCGAATTGGGAACAGACCCGGCCACCGGCCTGCCGGTTTCGGCGCGCGTCGGGCCTTATGGCGCTTATGTTCAGCTTGGGCCGCCGGGCGCAGTCGCGGTTGCGCCTCTTGGCGCAGAGCAGTCGCGCCCAGATCAAAATGCGAGCGCGGAACCACCGCCTCCGCCGCCCGAGAAAGTTTCCGAGGATGGAAAGAAGAAGAAAAAGAAGGCCAAGAAAAAAGACGACGCGCCGAAACCCAAACGCGTTTCCCTGCCCAAAGGCATGGACCCGAATTTGATCGATCTGACAGCGGCGCTGAAACTGCTGGAGCTGCCGCGCGATGTCGGCAAGCATCCGGAATCCGGCGAGATGATTACCGCGGGCATCGGGCGGTTCGGGCCTTACATCAAAATGGGCCCACAATATAAGAGTATCCCCGCCGATGACGATGTGTTGAATATCGGCTTGAACCGCGCGGTCGTTCTATTGGCCGAGCCGAGCAAGGGCCGTTTCGGCGCGGGCGCCACCCCCGGCAAGCTGCTCGGCGAACATCCCGAAGATAAAAAACCGGTCAGCTTGAATAACGGACGCTTCGGCCCATATATCAAGTGGGGCAAGGTGATGGCGACCGTCACCAAGGCCTATGACCCGGAAAATGTCACGATGGCCCAGGCGCTGGAAATCATCGCCGCCAAAATCGCCAAAGGTCCGAGCAAGTTCGTCAAAGGCAAAAAAGCCAAAGCCGAGCCCGAGAAAAAAGAAGCCGCGCCTAAAAAAGCGGCCAAACCAAAGAAAGCTAAAACCAAGAGTGATGACTAAGAAATCCGGGACGGGAGAAATTCTCACATGAAGCGTCCCACGAAATCGGCGGGCAAGAAGCCCCAGCGTCACGGACGCAAAACATTCAAACACGCCAAGCCGGGTAAAATCGGCAAACCCGAAAGACCGGAATCGAACCGCATCATCGGCATGCTGTCGAAAGCGGGCGAGACCTGGCGCATTCAATCCACCAACCGGCGCGACCGCGGCGATTATCTGCTGCATGTCAAAGGCGGCAGGTTTGAACTGGCGGAAGGCCAGCTGGCGATTGCCGAGAAGACGCATTCGCGCAGCCGGTTTGCGCGTGAAGCGAAATTGATCGAGGTGATCGGCGATATCAACGCCGTGAATGCGGTCAGTTTGATTGCTATCGCTCAAAATGAAATTCCTACCGAATTTCCAAAGGAAGCGGTTGCCGAAGCCGACGCCGCGCAGCCGGTCACACTCGCCAACCGTACCGACCTTCGCAAGATTCCGCTGGTGACGATCGACGGCGCCGATGCACGCGATTTCGACGATGCCGTGTTTGCCGAGCCTGACGGCGAAGGCTGGCATCTGATCGTCGCCATCGCCGACGTTTCGCATTATGTGAAGCCGGGCAGCGCCCTCGACAAAACCGCCTATGAACGCGGCAATTCGGTTTATTTTCCCGACCGCGTGGTGCCGATGCTGCCCGAGGCGCTGAGCAACGAACTCTGCTCGCTCAAACCGCATGTCGAGCGCGCCTGCATGGCGGCGCATCTTTATCTCGACAAAGCGGGCGAGATGACGAAGTGGGAATTTGTGCGCGGCGTGATGCGCTCGCATGCCCGCCTCACTTATGAACAGGCGCAGGATGCTGTCGATGGCAAGCCAGACGACACCACACGCCCGCTGGTCGATAATGTTCTCAAGAACCTCTATGGCGCATTCCGCTGCCTGCTGGCGGCGCGCGGCAAACGCGGCACGCTCGAACTCGATCTGCCCGAACGCAAGGTCGAGATCGAAAACGGCAAGGTCAAGACGATCAAAGTCCGCTCGCGGCTCGACAGCCACCGTTTGATCGAAGAATTCATGATAACGGCCAATGTCGCCGCCGCCGCGCAGCTGGAAGGCAAAGGCGGCGTGTGCCTGTACCGCGTGCATGACAAACCCACGGAACTAAAACTCGAAGGCTTGCGCGATTTTCTGGACAGCATTGGGATTAGTTTAGTTCCGCCGAAGCAGATGCATCCGCGTTTCCTGACGCAGATTCTGGAAAACAGCGCAGGCACCGAACACGCGCAGGTGGTGAACGAGATGATGCTGCGCAGCCAGTCGCAGGCCCTCTATAGTCCCGAGAATATCGGGCATTTCGGATTGGCGTTGGCGAAATACGCGCATTTCACTTCGCCCATTCGCCGTTATGCCGATCTCATCGTGCATCGCGGCCTTATCCGCGCCTGCAAGCTGGGCGATGACGGCCTCACCGAACGCGAAGTCGAAAAACTCGAAGACATCGCCGATCATATCTCGAACACCGAACGGCGCGCGGCGGGTGCCGAACGCGACGCCACCGACCGCTTCATCACTTTGTTCATGGCCGATCGCGTGGGCGCGACTTTCGCCGGGCGCATTTCCGGCGTGGCGCGGTTCGGATTGTTCGCGCGGCTGGACGAAACCGGGGCCGACGGCATCATCCCGATGAACTCCCTGCCCGACGATTATTATTTCCATGACGAGAAACGCCAGGCCCTGATCGGCCGCAAGACCAAGAAAGTCTATCAGCTGGCGCAACCCGTCACCGTGCGGCTGGTGCAGGCCGACCGCCTGACCGGCAGCATGGCGCTCGAACTGGTCGAACCGGATTCCGATAAGGAACAGCCTACCCCGGCAGGCAAACCTGCGCCTAAAGACAACAAGCCGAATCGCCGCCGCGACCGGCGCAACCGTTACTAGATGATTAAGAACAGGCCTCTAGCCGTTTTTTAGGCGGGCGAAAATGATACAGTCGCCTTTCTTGACACATAGCGTTAACGTAAAGACTTGGCATTTTTGGGACTATCCTTTAGACAGAGTAGAGATTCGGCGATTGGGATTCGCCGCTGCGCGTTGACCCACCGGGTGAAACACCAGTGGGCAAACCATAGAGGGTGATACGATGCAAAGGAATGACATCAAGATGAAGAATTCAGGCTTTATCGCCGCTCTGCTGGCGTTAACCCTCGCGACCGCGCCCGCTTTCGCCGCCGACTCGCCGGGGGATGACAGCGCCACGCAAACCATCAGCGAATCCGCCCCCCCCGCCACGCCGGTCGTGCCCGACCCCGCCCTGGCGATGGCGGCGAGCAGCACCGAAAACGATCCGCTCGCCAATTTCGGCCCTTCCTCGGGCACGGTAGTCGGCAACCGCGCGCAGGCCCTGCGTGACGAAGTTCTGCGCCTGCGCTCTTCCGTTAATCTGAACTCCAACGAATTCGCCATTTTGCGCACCAGCGGCGCTGCCGGTGCGGTTCAGTATCACAGCACCGTCGCGGCCATCACCGCGCGCCTGCAGAACGGCACCACCAAGGGCAACCCGATCTTGCTGCGCCAATGGGAAGAGGCCGATAACAGCCTCGGCGAAGTCACCACCTCGCTCAACAAGCTGAACTCGCTGCAGGTTTCGGTCGATGCCGATGCCTCGGTGGCCTCTTATCTTCTCGACTCCATTCAGGCGGCGTTCGATCTGTCCGGTGCCGTCGATGAAGACCACGATCAGCTGAAACTTCTCCATGACGAAGCCAGCCGCCTGGTGGTGCAACTCGACTATCTGCGCAACCAGACAACAGCCGACATTCAGCGCCAGTCGAGCTACCTCACAACCGAACGCGCCAACATTCAGGCTCTGGCTTTCGCCATCAGCCGCGGCGAACTGCTCGGCAACAGCCTGGCCAACCGCCCGGTTATCGTGAACCCAGCGCCGGTCGCGACCGTACCTTCTTATGGCTCGCAGCCGCAATCGGCGCCTTCGCTGCCCGTCACGCAAAGCTCGATCGGGCCGGAGCCGATGTCGCCGCGCGACCTGATGAAGGAAAGCGGCAATCTGCCGGTTCCGGCTTCGGGCGTTTCGACCAATAATTCGAATGTCGGCGTGGCGCCTTCGGTCGGGCGTCTGCTTGTGCTGATCCGCTACAACCAGCCCAATGTCGAATATGAGCAGCAATTGTCGCAGGCCGTCGGCACCGCGATGGAACGCCGCCCCAACGCCGAATTCTCGGTCGTCGCCGTATCGCCCGCCAACGGCGACCCCGCCGCTCTGGCCGAAGAACAGCAGGTTGCCACCAGCAATGCCGATCGGGTCAAGCAATCGCTGGTGCGCATGGGCCTTTCACCGTCGCGCATCACCATGGCGCAGACGCAGGCTCAGACGGCACAAAGCCCCGAAGTCCACGTCTATATCCGCTAAAAATCTGAAATATCAGGGATAGAAAACACCCGCGCGCGGTACGATATCCGCCTGCGGCGTGAATCTTTGCGCCGATGGCGCGATTTCTGCGACCGGCGCCTGCGGCGCATTCATTACCAGCGGAGCCTGCGGATAAAATCGCGCGTCGGGATAGAACATTTCTGCCGGCTGGGTGCGTTCGGCCTCGGAAACCTGCTCGGGATCGGGCAGGAAAGTCGGATGCGCCAACTGTACCGGATCAGGATAGAATTCATCGGCCGGAGGCGCAGGCGGCGTGTTGGGCCAGAATCTGTCGGCCATCGGCGCGTATTGCGTGGTATAGGCGAACCCGGCGCACGCCGCATGACTGTTCGCGCCCACGAACAGCAGCGACAAAATCACAAAAGTCCGGGGCATTTTCAGAGTCATCGCGGGCTTTCTCTTTCGCTTACAGCGTATCGACCAGATAACGGATGGCGATGTCAAACTGATTGGCGGGCAGGCATTTGGCGTTGGGAATATTGAAACGGTCGGACAGGCTGCGCTCGATACGGAACTCGCTCTGCCCCGAACGAAGCGCAGCATAGGCGATCATCGCGCTCAAGGATGTCAATTGATTGGCATTGACCATGCGCACGGGCTTCAGCGCCGCCAGCGGAGCATCTTTCATCCAGCTCTCCACGCGCAAAGGCGCGGCTTCGACGGGCGCCTCCATATTAGGCGCCGAGCTGTAGCCCCTATGGGCAACGATGGGGAATATGACGCTCATTCGTTATTTCCTGAATAAAATAGGTATAAAACAGTTTCGAACTATGGGCGGATTATACATACCGCAGACGGGCAACTAAATACTAAAAAATGGTTGCATGAAACTATTTTCCGGTTTATAGAACATTAATATACGGATTGGCCAAAAAACAGGGCCACGGGGAACAACACCCCGCCAGAGCTTATTTTTGTTGCATGGAAAGTAATCGAACGCTTGCATGAGGGAGCCCAAAAAGGGTAACTCTGTACCCTAATTGGGGATAAGTGTTGGCATTTAACGATTCGAATTTTTGATTGGTGGAAAAACGATGATCACAGCCGCCCAACTGCGCGCCGCTCGCGGATTATTGGACTGGACCAGAAGCGATCTGGCCAAGGCCGCCAATATTTCGCCCGAGACGATCAAGAACATCGAGCACGGCACTTTCCGCCCGCAGGAAAATACCGCCGATGCGATCATCAAGGCATTTGCGGCGCATGATGTCGAGTTTACGAAAGACGATGGCGTTCGCCGTCACAAGGACCCGATAAAAATTTTCTCGGGCACAGAAGGTTTCGGGGAGATGCTTGATCATGTCCTTACAGTTGTCCGACAAAACCCTATTTCGCGCCACCTCGCGCTTGCCGATACTTATGCTCTTACGGCTGCACCGGAAACAATCAGGGTTTTCTCGGATGCGATGTCAAAAATTCCGCATCTTGACGCCAAATGTCTCGTATGGGAGGGCGACATCAACATGCCGTTCGCCTACTGCCAGTACCGGTGGCTGAAAAAGAGCAACGTGTGGGTTAAACCGTTTTATGTCTATGGCAACTGGGTCGGTTTTGTGATGAACACAGGCGCCGACAGTTTTATGGGGGTTTCGATCAGTTCAGAGCTTCTTGCCAAGGACATGCGTGAACAATTCGATGCATTGTGGAACAACGCCGATATGCCCAAAGTTTCAAAATCGGCGTAAGGGTAAATTATAAATGACGCATATATCGCAAATGGCTGCCGCTGCCTCGCCCCGCCGCCCCAAAGCGGCCAATGATGTAGTGCGCTTGAATAGCCAGTCGGACTTTATCGTAGTAGATATCCGCGATTCTATATTCACGGACAAACCCCAGGCCCATGAGAAGCTTGCTAACCTCTATCGCGACACTTTCAATTCGGTGGCTGCAGTTGAAGCCAAATGGACCGAAGCTTCCGCCAACGACCTGATCCGCACCCATACGCGTACACTCGGCTGCAACCTGGTGCTGCTCGACAACAACAGAAATATCGTAGGCGCATTTCTTTCTTCGCTGTTCCCAAGTCAGGGCGGCTGGGAAATCGGTTACCTTGACGTGTTTATAAGCAAAGGACAGCAGGCAAAAGGCCTGAGCGGCGAGTTAAGCCTCATTAGTCTGGAGCATGCCGACAGGATTGCTCAGAATGAACTGGGGTCACAGATCGTCGGAGTCACATCGACGACATATCGTGTGCCAGAGCAACCCAAGAAATACTGGGCAGACCATGGGTCGACGCTTAAGGAGCAATATACGTTGACCGCCCAGGAAATCGCGTCACATGGCCGGTTCGTCAATCAAACTCTTAAGGTCGAGATTGTGAGCGAGGCGCAGACTTCCCCTGAAGAAATCGCAGATTTCATCAGTCACACAGGTACTACTTCCTCGGACGGCAAGAAATGGGACAAAGAAAGCGCCTTAACTTACGCTAATTTCATGCTGGAAAATCATCCTGCGACTTTCGCCGTGACTCATAGATACGGGGAAATCGTTGCGGTTAATTCGCTCGTCCTGATGCCGTCGCGTACCGGTCCGTCGGGCGTGAATGTGCATAGCTTCGTCAGCGCCAACGGCGCCGAAGAACAGGCGGACATCGTCCGCGCCAGCATGGCCAAACTGGTTGACTTCGCCAAGGGTGCAGCGGTTTCGCAATGGGGCAAGAGCTTTTCGTCGCTGGAAATTCCGGAGGCGATCTACCCCTTCTTCAAGAATGCTTTCCATAACATACAGGCCGATCCTGAGTTCCTCAGCCTCGAAGGCAATTCGAGAGTCATCCGCGGCAAATTCAATGAGCGTTTGAAACGTAGCAAGGTCGGCGAGCGCATCGCCACCGTTCCGACGCCGTCATTCCCGAAACTCACGGGTTTCTCATTCGCCTTCACATGAAGCGGCGCGCGGCGTTTATAGCGCTCGCCGTCGTGGCCCTCTTTGCTTCGCGGGCCTTTGCCGACGGCGACCTAATTCACCGTACTATCTCCGCCCTCCAAGGCAACAGCGCCGAGGCGATGCCACCCCCGGCGGCAATGGAACTGGCTTTCTCGCCCGGCGGCGGGGCGACCGATCTCGTCATCAAGGCCATTCAGTCGGCGCATAAAACGATCCACGTCGCCTCATACTCCTTCACCTCGCGCCCTATCGCCCACGCGCTTATCGCCGCGCATCAGGCGGGTATCGATGTCGCCATCGTCATCGATCACGAGGAAGTCGAACAACGCCGCCATTCGGTCGCTCCCCTGCTCACCAATGCCGGCGTCCCGCTGCGCGTCGATATCGTGCATGCGCTGCTGCACGACAAATATATGATTATCGACGGCAAGAATGTGGAAACCGGCTCGTTCAACTACACGGCGGGGGCCGAGGAACACAACGCCGAAAATGTGCTGGTTCTGTGGGACGACCCCAAACTGGCATCCGCCTATGAGGCCAACTGGCAAAGCCTGTGGGACAAGGCCGAATCCTATGGCGGCCAGTAACGCCCGCCAAACCCTTGCGGCACCTCGAATAACCAATTATTAGCATAGTTACCGCAGGATGGCGGAACGCGCCCTTAGCTCAGTTGGATAGAGCAGCCGCCTTCTAAGCGGCAGGTCAGAGGTTCGAATCCTCTAGGGCGCGCCATTTGGCATCGCCCCCGCAGCAATCTTTGACAAGGTAAAGCGTCAGATCGCGAAAGCGGTCGAGATCGGCGCGATAGATAACGGTCCGGCTCTGCCGGTTACCGCTGACAAGCCCCACCCGCGCCAGCACGCCAAGATGCGTGGACATCGTATTCTGCGGCACGCCGAGCAGGCGCGCCACCTCTCCCGCCGCCAGCCCCTCCGGTTCATGCCTGACCAGCAGGCGAAAAGTTTCGAGCCGGGTTCTTTGCGCGAGCGCGCTAAGCGCCGCTATCGTGTCGTCGCTGTTCATCGTCACACTATATAGAGAGGCGCGAAGCCGCCGCCCGCCGTCCGGAAATTCGTCGTCTGTCCCTGATAAAGCCGGGCCGCCGCGATCAAAGTGCGTCCGGTATAGGTATAAAGCCGCGTATCCATTTTATAGGCGGCCTCGACGCCCTCATGCCTGATGATGCGCGATCCCGGAACCGCAAGCGCCTGCGCGACGTATCCGCCGCCAAGAATATCGGCCCACACGCCGCGCGTCAGTTTATCGCCGCGATAGACGGCCTTGCCGCCATAGCCCGAGACCGGCTTGAAAAACCATTGCTTGCGCGATTTCCATAATTCGTCGGCATTTTCGTTTGTGACCTCAATCGTGCGCGGAACACCTGCGAGCGCGTCGAGCATGGGCGCGGGCGATCCCCACTCTGCGAGTTTGGCGGGATCGGAAAAAAGCGTGAGGTTCCGCTTGTCGGCAAAAAGAGCATGCGCATGCGGGTTGGGCGATACGACCACCGCACCCTCGGCATAGGCGGCGTTGAGCGCGGCATGGCGGGATTCCGCGAACGAAAAATCGACCAGACGGTTATAGACGAAATCCACCGCCTTGCCGTCGGCAAGCAATCGCCGCCCCTCGTAACGCAGCGATCCGCCATCGACGATAACCGCGTCGATACCGGCCTTGAGCAGCATCCGCTGCGCAAGAAGAAATTCGGGATAAAGATACTGGCCGCCGGGATTATCATCGACGATAGCAACACGGCCCAGCGGCGCATCGCCGCGCTGCCGCCGCCATTCTTCACGAAACATCGCAATAACCGCCGGGGCGAAGGCATCGCCGAGAAGCGTTTCCCTATTGCCTTCGACTTCCGGACAGCAAACGCGCTGCGCCTGCAACAAAAGCGCGTTCAGAAAAGCGCCGCCCGCATTGGTATTGACCTCGATCAGTTTGGGGCCGTCCGCCTCGATATGAAAATCATAGCCCATGAACATGCCGCGCGGCCCGTGATCGGTGCGCGCAATTTCAGGCGCGCGCGCCAGCACTTCGGCACGATAGCCCGGCAAATGCACCGTCGCTTCGATAGCGGAGACGACCGCCTCCATCTGCGCATAGGCCGCCGCCGGAATGAAGGTGGAGACATTGGCGAACAGATGCTCGCGGCCCGGCATATAGGTTTTGACGAAAGCGGGGTCGCCAGCTTCCCGCTCGAGCGCCTTGAAAAGCGCATCGCGATCGAGCGACAGGCAGAAACAACCCGCGTTGAGACGCTCGGCCGAGCTTTGCGAACGGAGAAAAGGGGTAACGATAGTCATAAACACCAGCCTATTCGACATATCGAGAATGGCAGATATATCGCGGGAAGGCTAGCCCCGGCATGCCCCGCCTTTCACAGTTTATTAATTCGCGCCTTCGCATAATCCGACAACAGGCTGTTTTGCAATATTTCGCGCATCCGATGAAAGAAACCCGTAGCGTCAAAGAAAGAATCTGGGATTTCCTGCTCGACGGGCTGTGGCTCGACGGGCTGCGGGTGTTTTTCGTTTATGCGCGCGTCTGGTGGAAGGTCGCGCTGGGTTTCGCCGTCGCCGCGCTTGCCGCCCATTATCTCGAAACGCAGCTTCCTTCGCCCTGGCTCACAATCGCGCTTGAGATGCCGCTTTACGTCGCGAAGATTTATTTTTTCACTTTCTGTTTCCTGCGCGAAGAACCGGTCGGCGGCAAAGCCCCCCTCCTCGCCGTCAAGTCTTTCGGTTTTATATTCGCCTATCTTTTGTCGATGACATTCATCGCGGCTCTTGCGGTTCTTCTGGCCCACAGCGCTTCGGTCGGCATTTTCGCGGCCAGGGCCGCGCTCGCTCTGACGATATTCCTCTATCTTGTCGCGCGCCTGTTGCCGCTGGGGCCGCTCCTTCTCAACGGCGCCCCCTCGCCCCTGAAGACAAGCCTCACACTCACCAGAGGCAAGGCAGGGCGGCTGGCCGCCAATACCGTGATGCTGACGGTGATGATGATCCCGCCCTTCATCCTGATTAAACTGGCTGGACTCGGCTTTCTTGCACCGGCTTTCGGCGTGATTGCCAACGGCATTCACGCCGCATTTACCTGCGCCGCCTATCGCGTTCTCTACGGCGAAGATGTCGCGGCGCGCCTCGGCTATGATCGCCGCGCAGCGCGGCGGGATTAGCCGCGCTCTTCGTCTTCGGGGCGCACGATTTTGAAATTGTCCATATAGTTGCGCGGCTGCACGCGGCGCTCGGTGGATTCTTCGACAATCGCTTCCCAGCCTTTATGCTTCACGAAAGCCAGCGCATCGGCCTCGGTCGGGAAATGCAGCCGGTCTTTGAGTTCGCCCAAAGTATCCCCGGCGCTCGACCAGCCCATGATCGGATCAGGCGTGCGGGCGGTGACGAGTTCGGGTTCGATCACCCATTCATGGGTTTTGGCGCGGCCCGACTGGGCGGCGGATTTGGCGGGCTTGAAAACACGAACGCGCATGACACACCGGGGAAAAGGTTCAGGCGGTGAATTTACCAGCTTGGCCGCCGGAAGAAAGGGCCTTTTTTGCCCCCGCCGGCAAGCCGGTCAGAAGCTCAAATAGGCGTCGGCGGCGCAGATGCCGAAACGTCCGATTTCCGACACCCCGCCGTCGCCCGAGGGGTCGAGCACATAGAGTTTTTTGATCCTGTAATAGATCTTGCCGCCGCGCGGCACGGGATAGTCGTAAACCGCCCCGGTCACCAGCATGCCACGGTCGCCGCCGAACATGATGACCGGGCGGCCATGTTGCAGGCTGGCGACGATATCGCCGCTGTCGCGGGCGAAATGCGGGGAGGAACGGCCTTCGTCAAAACGCGCGCCCAGTTTAGCGGCGGTGAAAAAGGCTTTATAGGCGTCGGCATTATCGGGTTCCGGCCAGGACTCAAGGCGCGGGCATTCGGAAGTCACCAGCCAGAAGAAATCTTTCTGTTCGAAGGGCAGCAGGCGCAAGTACCCGCGCGACATTTGCAGCGACGCCGCCCAACCACTATTGGGACCGGCTTCCTTGGCGAAGAAGCGATCGACATCGGGCAGAAACACGCTTTGCTCATGCGCGACGGGGTTGGGGCTGCTGACAAGCCCCTGCGCGCTTTCGAACAGCCAGGTCGGCGCCCATAGATAATTGCCGCCGCATTCGTTGGCCGCCAGCGACGGAACGGGGATGGCGCCCGTGCATATTTTTTCGGCGCTTATCCCCCTGGCGTTTCCAACCCCCGTCTCCTCGTCGGGACCGGACACAGGCATACAGGCCGCCGCCAGCAGCGAAAAAATCAGGGGGGTGAGGGGGAAGCGCATGTGGATTCTGGGATTCTTTCTGTTTTCTATAATCTCTTTTTTGCAAAGGCTCGTCCAGATGCTGTTTTCAGATATTTCTCAAGTGCGAAGGCTTGGGCCTCCTTGGAAAAGGCGATGTACGTCTTTAAAACCCACGGCGCATATTTTGCGACCAATAGAGAATCGGTCAGAATCGCTTTGGGGGTTCAGGATATAACATACGGCATGGGGATTGGGGAAAGGCAGGAATTCCTATATAGCCAGCCCGTCTTCGTCCGCCTTCGCAAGGGCTACGGCGTGATTTCGACGCGACAGCCTTAATGAATCTGGGCGCTGGATGATCAAGTTTAAGACCGCTTAACGTTCGTCCACTCGAGATTGGCCTGGTGTTAAATTGTCGGAAAAGCGACATCAGCAATACGAGGCTATGCAATTTGTGTCTTGTTTACGACATACACCCATAAAGCAGGATTATCGTGGCGATAAATCTTGCTGTACCCAGCCCCTCATGCAACGGATGGAAATCGGCGAAGAACGTCGCCCCTTATCGTTGAGTGCACTTCTTTTTCACTCTTTACCGTATGTTGAAATCCATGCGCACTTTCATAATTGCCTTCATCGGGCTGCTGCTTTCTTGCTGTCCAGCCCACGCGACGGATCAGTTGGATCTGTCCGTCGCCCTCAAAACGCTTCCCCTTCTGACCAATAAAATCACCGGCCCGACCAGCGTGGCAATTATTTACGACCCATCCAACACCGAATCAAAAGCCGATGCCGAGAGGATAAAATCGATCATTGACGGCGGACTGCAAGCCCCCGGCGACATCAAACTGATAACGCAATTGACGAGCGCGAGCGATTTGTCGGGGCTCGCCGCCGCCAAGATCGCTTTTCTAGCGCAGGGGATGCGTTCGGCGGCTTGCAAAGCGGTGGCCGGTGTCGCTGCTTCGGCAGGCACATTGACGATCAGCACCAATCTTGACTGCGTCAAAGCCAATCAGTGCGTACTGGGGATCGTCTCCAAGCCGCAAGTGGAAGTTTATTTCAGTCCGGTGGCCGCCGAAGCCACCAAGATCGGCTTTGCATCAGCCTTTACGATGCTGACGAAACAAGCCGGTTCAATGTGAGGACAACGAAAATGAAAAAAAATCTCTCGCCGCTTCTTGCTCTTACCCTTACCGCCTGCGGCCTTGGCGCCAGTATGCCCGCGCAGGCGCAATCTGTCGATTACGGCTCGCTGCAATCTCTGTTCGGCGAGCCGATCACGACATCGGCGACCGGCACGCCGCAGCTCGCCAGCGACGTTGCCGCCGATATGACTATTATCACGGCAGATCAGATCAGGCAGTCGGGCGCGCGTGATATTGCGGGGGTTTTGGAGCGGGTGCCAGGTCTGGAATTGATGCGTACGGGGAGTACCGCTTATGACGTCGGCATTGGCGGCTATACCCAGCCCATGCAGCATAATTTGCTGGTGCTGGTCGACGGTCGCCAGGTGTTCAACGACGATTACTCGCGCACCGACTGGTTCAATCTGCCGGTCAATATCGACGATATCCGCCAGATCGAGGTGGTCCAGGGAGCAGCGTCGGCGCTGTTCGGGTCTAATGCGTCGGGCGGCGTGATCAATATCATCACCTACAGTCCGTTTTACGACGATAACAATGTCGCTGCCGTTACGATGGGGACGCAACACCGTTTGCAAGGCGATGCGACTGTGACGGCCAAGCTCGGCAATTACGGCGGCGTCAAAATTACGGCGGGCGGCCTCAATCAGGATGAATTCTCCGGCGATTTGAATAACGCGGGATATGAACCACAAAAGCGCTACGCCACGGCCAGCTCTCTGTTCGAGGTTAACTCGAATGTCAAGGTGAGCTCGGAATTCACCTATAGCGAAACGCGCAATAACGAAGCCTTGCCGCCCGGGTCCACTTCCGCCGATCACACCATCACCACTTCCGCCAAGGGCGGCGTCGATTGGCAGACACCCATCGGCCTGATTTCGGACATCACCTATTTCAACCATGCCGTGACGCAGTTTTATTCCAGCGGCAGCACCTCTGCCTCGCCGGTCTTTTCGGATGATTTGTTTGTCGAGAAATTGACGGATCAGTTCAAAATCGGATCCGACAACACGGTGCGGTTGGCGGGCGAATACCGCTACAAGGAATTTCATCCGAAGGCCTCCGGAGGAGCAACGCCGCAGATCGACGAAAATGTGTTCACGGCAGGCGGCACATGGTTATGGAATATCAGCAATCAATGGTCGTGGACCAATGCGTTGTCTGTTGAACATTATAATCTGGAACAGACCGGCACTTTACCGGCGTCTAATTACTACCAGTACAATAACTTCAGCCACGATATGAATGGCATCGCCGCGAATTCGGGGCTGGTCTATAAGCCGACCGATCAGGACAGTTTTCGGCTTACCTATGGACGAGGCATACAAGACCCGAGCATGAGCCAGTATGGGCTTGTAATTAGTGGGGGAGGATTCGATCTCACGGGCAATCCTTATCTGAAACCGACCATCGTGCAGAATTATGAACTGGGCTATGATCGCAAGCTACCGTTCATGGTGTCCACAGCGAAATTTTCGACTCACTATCAGACCACCCAGGGGTTGAGCGAAGCTGTAGCAATGACTGGTCCTGTGACTGAACCCATAAACGTAGGCAACAGCGACGCCTACGGCGGCAAAGTGCAATTGGTCGGCTCGACGCCATCGGGGTTCCGCTGGGATGAAAGTTATACCTTTAGTCGGGTGACCGACTCGCCGTCTGCGGCCAGCGCGCTGGATACGCAAGGATCGTTCCCGCAGCATCATATCCGCCTGTCTGGCGGCTACACCACCGGACCGTGGGAATTTGATGCCATGGGTGAATATATATCCGCTCTCGATATGATGGGAAGCATCTTGAACCCGGTACCTGTCCATGTCGCCGGCTATATAGCGACCAGCGGACGGATCGGCTACCAGATCAACGACGAATACACCGTGGCCTTGTCCGGCACGAATCTTAATAAAGCCTACACGACGGAATCCTCTTACCCGCAGGTTGAGCGTCAGATATTCCTGACCGTGACAGGCAAGTTCTAGGTTGCGGCATTTCTTTCTCCTGAAAGTTATTTTTGGGTGTCGTGGATTTTTGGTTCGTCACCGATGGAGTTGGACGAACCCCCGAAACCCCGCACGCAGCAAAACAAGGCCAAGCGGAAACCTCTGCTGGCTGAAAGGCCTGGCTCAACGAAATTCGCGTTACAGATGAATTTATTAGCCTTAGTGACAATAGCGCGATGGCCAGCCTCATCGCCGCCAATGGCCAAATCCAAGGCACATCCTCAGTACCCAGATTTATCTCTAAGTGGTGGACCTGATCAGGATCGAACTGACGACCTCCTCATTGCGAACGAGGCGCTCTCCCAGCTGAGCTACAGGCCCTTATCGGGGTTTTGTTATCAAGGCGCGGAGGCTTTCTGTCAAGCGCTGAGAGAAGCCCATAATTGGTCGGCCATGGCCTTATATTGAGCTGTAATCGGGCTCGCCGGGTCGCTCAGCACGATCGGCTGGCCGCTGTCGGATTTCTCGCGCACCGCGAGATCGAGCGGAATTTCACCCAAAAACAGGACTTTAAGCTTGTCGGCTTCGGCATGCGCGCCGCCATGGCTGAAAATATCGGTGCGGGTATGGCAATGCGGACAGTCGAAATAGCTCATATTCTCGATCAGGCCGAGAATGGGGACATCGACTTTCTGGAACATGGCGATGCCCTTGCGGGCGTCGAGAAGGGCGATATCCTGCGGCGTGGAAACGATGACCGCCCCCGCCAGCGGCACCGATTGCGCCATCGTCAGTTGCGCATCCCCGGTGCCGGGCGGCAGATCGACGACGATGATATCGCGGGCGCCCCATTCGACATCGCGGAACAGCTGGGTAATGGCGGTATGAACCATCGGCCCGCGCCATACCATCGGCATTTCTTCGTCGATGAGAAAGCCCATCGACATCACCGCCATGCCCTCGCGCAGATGCGGCACAAGTTTTTTGTCGGCATTGGTTTCGGTTTTGCCCGAGAGGCCCATCATGCGCGGAATCGAAGGGCCATATATATCGGCGTCGAGCAAACCGACCTTCAGCCCTTTTTGCGCCAGCGCGCAGGCGAGATTGACCGCCGTCGTCGATTTGCCGACTCCGCCTTTGCCCGAAGCCACCGCGACGATATATTTGACGTGCGGCAACGAAAGTTTCTGCGGCACATGCGATTTGCGCTCCGGCGGCGCTGCGTGCGCGGCCTGATGCGCGGTCAGGATGACGGATGCCGATGTGACGCCCCCTACCCCGGCAATCGCTTTCTCGGTTTGTTTTTTAAGCGCATCGGGATCGAGACTTTTGTCCGGCGTGATTTGCAGAATGACGCTGACCTTGCCCTCGGGCGCGATCGTCATGCCCGCAACCATGCCGCGTTCAACGACATCCTGCCCGTTATGCAAAACGGTACGAAGCGCGGCGAGAATCTTCTGTTCGGTTGGCACGATGGATTTTATTTATGAAACCGGCTCTAAGGAAGAAAAAGAGCCTGTTGGTTTCCCAACAGGCTCTTTAAACAAGCCGAATGTTTTTTACATAGCCCTGCGGCGATAGAAAGCAAAGAATCCGAGACCGGCCAGACCTGCCGCAAACAGCAGGAAAGTAGGCGGAAGCGGAACCGCGCTGATGGCAACGTTGCCGACAACGGCGCCATAGGCGCCGCTGCCGTCGAGGCTGAGGAACGACAGCGCGACATTCTGCGGGCCGACGCCGCCGACACTAAAGCCCAGCGTTTCCACCGCATAATTCATATTCGTCTTGATATTGGCGCCAGTCGTATAGGTGAAATCGCCGGTGCTGCCGCCGATCGAGGCCTGCAGGCTCTTCAGCGCATTGCCGCCATCGGGATTGCCCGAAAGCGAGAATGTCATCACATATTTGCCCGGGTTGAGGCTGAAAGTCTGGCTGATCCCGCCCGGCGCGTTCCCGTCGAGATCGACGCTGCCGGTGAGCCCCCCGGTGGGAGATTGCCAATAGCCGCCGATCAGATCGACGCTGCCCGTCGTTACCGCCCATGGGCCGAACGTATCGCCGGCGCTGAATGAGTAAGTTGTGTATGCGCTGCCGCCATACGGGTTCGAGAAATCCCCATCGGGAACCAAGGTCGCGGCGGAGGCGCCGTAAGAAAGGAAGAGACCGGCAAGAGCCGCAATCGCCGCCAAGGTTTTCTGAGATTTCATCGATGCACCCGATTTGAGAGTTTGAATTGCAACTGCTTGTCTAACAGCAAACAGGAAGGGCAGCAAGCACCGCTGCATAAAGAAACGAATATGTTTTAAGCCCACATTTTCTGTGGATAAATCTAAATTGCCTTGAAAATCAGGCAGGCATTCGTGCCGCCGAAGCCGAACGAGTTCGACAAAGCGGCCTTGATCTTCTTTTCCCTGGGCTTGTGCGGCACCAGATCCATGCCCTGCATCTCTTCCGACGGATTGTCGAGATTGAGCGTGGCAGGAATAAGGCCGGTACGCACCGCCTGAATGGAATAAATCGCCTCGATAGCACCCGCCGCACCCAGCAGATGGCCGGTGGCGGATTTGGTCGATGACATCATCACGTTCGCGGCATGCGATCCCATAAAACGCTTCACGGCGCCGAATTCGATACCGTCGGCCATCGTCGAAGTACCGTGAGCGTTGACGTAGCCGATATCTTCGACCGCAAGGCCGGAACGTTTGAGCGCCATCGCCATGGCGCGGAAGCCGCCATTGCCGTCTTCGGCGGGGGCGGTCATATGGTAACCGTCGCCGGACAGCCCATAGCCCGCGACTTCGGCGTAAATCTTGGCGCCGCGCTTTTTGGCATGTTCGTATTCTTCAAGAATGAGGACACCAGCACCTTCGCCCATCACGAAGCCGTCGCGATCCTTGTCATAAGGACGCGAAGCTTTCTCAGGCGTATCGTTGAAACTGGTGGACATCGCGCGCAACGCGCAGAAACCGGCAATACCGATGCGGCAAATGGCGGCTTCGGCCCCGCCGGCGACCATTACATCGGCATCATCCAGCGCGATCAGCCGCGCCGCGTCGCCGATGGCGTGTGCCCCTGTGGCGCAGGCCGTCACCACGGCATGATTGGGGCCGCGATAGCCATGCATGATCGAAACCTGCCCCGACGCCAGATTGATGAGACTGCGCGGAATGAAAAACGGCGAAACGCGTTTCGGCCCTTTTTCATGCAGAACGATGGAGGTTTCGTAAATTTCGTTGAGGCCGCCGATGCCCGAACCGATCATCACGCCGATACGGTCGCGCTGCTCGTCGGTTGCGGGAACATAGCCGCCGTCTTTGATAGCTTCTTCCGCCGCCGCGATGGCGTAGTGGATGAAGGTATCCATCTTCTTTTGTTCTTTGGGCTCGATATAGTTATCGAGATTCAGCTCGCCCGGCCCGTCGCCGCGCGGAATCTGCCCGGCGACCTGGCAGGCCATGTCGGACGGATCGAAATGGGTGATGCGGCCCAGGCCGCTCTTCCCCGCCGTGATGTTGCGCCAATTGGTATCGACGCCCACGCCGAGCGGCGAAACCATTCCCATGCCTGTGACGACGACACGACGCATTAGAAAGACGGGGGTTAGGGTTGAAGAAAGACGGGAAAGAATAGAGGGGAAGAAGAAGGGAAAGAATAAGGGGCGAGGATGAAATCGCACTCGCTTCCCCCGCCTACCCCTGGTCCTTATCCCCCGCTTCTTTCCCTAAATCTTACGCCGCGGCTTTCTTGCTGCTGATGAAGTCAATCGCGTCCTTGACGGTGGCGATTTTTTCGGCGGCGTCGTCGGGAATTTCGACGCTGAATTCTTCTTCGAAGGCCATGACGAGTTCGACGGTGTCGAGGCTGTCGGCACCCAGATCATCGATAAAGCTGGCGTTGTCGGTGACCTTGGCGGCATCGACGCCCAAATGTTCGACGACGATCTTCTTAACGCGTTCTGCGATATCGCTCATAGTCTCTAACCTCATGTTGTTTCCGGTACGGCCGCGCAAGCTATTAAGGAATCGGCGCGCGACCGAAGGGTTCTCTGTATTCTGGCTTTGGGGGGATGTCCAGAAAAGAATGGCAAAAAAGCCATAATTTTGGCTAATACAATGAATAATCTTGATTTTTCTGCTGACCGTGATAGGGCAAAGCCTGCCTCTCATCCCTCTTCATTCAGGGCGAAATGACCCAAAGCGATGCCCCGACGACTCCCGCACGCCCCGGCCTTAAGCCTTTGGCCCCGCTTTGGGTCTTTTTAAAGCCGTATCGGCTGATTATCGCCGGAACCGGCGTGGCGCTGATGATCGCGGGATCGACCTTCCTTATTATCCCCGCCATTTTGCGTTACGTCATCGACCGCGGCCTGGCCACCCGCGATACCGCCGTGCTGAACCATTCCTTTATACTGCTGTTCCTCGCTATCATCGTGTTCGCGGGCGCAACTTATGCCCGCTATGGGCTGGTTTCGTGGCTGGGCGAACGGGTGGTGGCCGATATGCGGCGCGCGGTCTATGCGCATATCCTGAAACTAAGCCCGGCCTTTTTCGAAGTGACGCGCAGCGGCGATATATTGTCGCGGCTTTCTTCCGACGCCAGCATTTTGCAGACTCTTATCGGCTCCTCGATTTCGGTGGCGCTGCGCAATTGCGTGCTGCTGACTGGCGGAATCGTGATGATGCTGACCACCAGCGCCAAGCTGACCGGGTTGGTACTGCTGGTCATTCCGCTGGTGGTGGTTCCCATCATTATTTTCGGGCGCAAGGTCAAGAGGCTGTCGAAAACCAGCCAGGAACGCATCGCCGATGTCAGCTCGACCACCGAAGAAACCATCTATGGCATCCGCACCGTGCAGGCGTTTAGCCACGAAGATTTGAGCCGCGCGCAATTCAACGCGGGCATCGAGGCCGCCGTTCAGGCCGCCGTCCACCATATCCGCACGCGCGGGTTCCTTGTCGCGCTCATTATCTTCCTCGTCCTCACTTCGGTCAGCGGCGTGTTATGGGAAGGCAGCCGCGATCTGCTGGCCGGAAAAATCGCCACCGGGCAGCTGATGTCCTTCATCATTTATTCGGTCATCACCGCCTCGGCCACCGGCGCCATCAGCGAAGTCGGCGGCGATCTGAACCGCGCGGCGGGTGCGGCGGAACGTATATTCGATTTGCTGGCGGTCGAACCGACTGTCGCGGCCCCCGCCCATCCCGCGACGTTACCCGCGCCGCGCGGCGAGCTGGCCTTCGAAGGCGTGACCTTCAATTACCCGGCGCGACCGCATGTCGCGGCGCTGGATAATATTTCGTTTGCGGTAAAACCGGGCGAAAAGGTTGCGATTGTCGGGCCGAGTGGGGCCGGCAAGACCACTTTGTTCCAGTTGGCGTTGCGCTTTTACGATCCACAGATGGGTGCGGTTTTACTGGATGGGGTCGATATCAAAACCGTCGATCCACGCGCGGTGCGGGCGCGTATCGCTTTGGTGCCACAGGATCCGGTGATTTTCTCGGCCAACGCCTGGCACAACATTTCCTATGGCAAGCCCGAAGCCTCGCGCGAGGAAATTCTGGATGCGGCCCGCGCCGCGCATGCCGATGAATTTCTTGCGGCCCTGCCCGAAGGCTATGACACCTTCCTCGGCGAAAAAGGTGTGCGGCTTTCCGGCGGCCAGAAACAGCGCATCGTCATTGCCCGCGCCATTCTGCGCAATTCGCCGTTGCTGTTATTGGACGAGGCCACCTCGGCCCTCGACGCCGAAAGCGAACGTCTCATTCAGGACGCGCTGGGCCTGTTGATGCAGCAACGCACCACCCTCATCATCGCCCACCGCCTTTCCACCGTGATGAACGCCGACCGCATTCTGGTGATGGAAGAAGGCCGCATCGTCGCAACCGGCACGCATCACGAACTGATCGCGCAAGGCGGCCTCTACGCCCGCCTCGCCTCGCTGCAATTCGATCTAAAAACTACCTAACTACTACAAGCTACCTAACTACTAAAAACCACCTAACCACCCAGAGCCGTCATTCCGGAAAATTTTCTTTCGTTGACTGAGCGAAGCAAAGTCAACGAAAGAAAATTTGTCCGGAATCCAGTTCCCCTCTCAACCAATCCCGGCGCCCCATGATTGAGAAAACAGGTTACATTTATTTACTTGGCAGCAGGGAAGCGGGAACCTTATATCTCGGCGTAACATCCGACCTCATCCAGCGCATCGCCCAGCACAAAGCCGGAATTTTCCCCGGATTCACCAAAGAATATTCCGTTTACATGCTGCTCTATTATGAAGAATGCGGTTCGATAGAGGCCGCCATTCTGCGCGAGAAGCAAGTCAAGAAATGGAAACGCGCCTGGAAAATCCGGTTGATTGAAGAAACCAATCCTCATTGGGATGATCTCTACCCACGCCTTGTATCGTAATCATTTGAACGGGCTGGATTGCGGATAGGTGAACTGGATTCCGGACAAATTTTCTTTCGCCTTCCCCGCTGGCGCGGGTAAGAGCGAAGAGAAAATTTTCCGGAATGACGGCTCTTGTTGAACCGTTATTCGCAAACAAAAAAAGCGGTGAATTCCTTCACCGGCTTATTCTAACGGGCGTTCGTAGCCGCCTGTTTGACTTTGTTGCCGTTCCACCCGGCGACGACACCTTGACCTGCGGCGGCAACGACCGGCTGTTCGCTTGTGGGGCGAATGGGCGTTTTGGCGCCGAACAAGGCGATCATGAGAGCGGATTCAATTCCCGCGACAATTTCTTCTTCTGTTCTTGACGCGGATTTGATGTGCTTGGACATAAAATGTCTCCCTGGCGGTTAATTCATTGCCGTTATCCCAGCACTGCCCAAAAATAGGCACAACTTAATTCAATTTTGCAGTGCAGCAAAAAGGCAATAAAAAAGCCGGGATTTTCATCCCGGTCATAAGGTTGCCGTCCGGGCCGGATTATTGAGGCCCGCTCCGAACCGAGAGAGGGCCGTTTTGAGCGGTGATTCCAAGTAAAGGAGAGAAGACAACAGACCGCACGGGACCAGGGCCATCCACGAAGAACTCGCCGCCTGCGTCGGTTTCTGTCACAAGCTGGGTCATAAAACGCGCCGCGACGCGGCCGATAAGATCCTGATCGGGCAACAAAGGATGGCGTTGCAGATTTTTCAGAAGCGACATTGTCCATTTAGTCACGTTGACATGGCATCTTTCTTTATCAATGTCGCGCGCTTCCCTGCTGAGCAGAGTTTTAATGGAGATAACGTCAACGTTTCCTTCGGTGCGACAGACGCATAGCTCCCCTCTCTTCGCTTCAATATCCGCCAGATAACTGAGCCCGGAGATCGACGAGCGCATGAACTCCGCATAGCTGATGAAGCCGAGTCTGAAACAGGCTTCATCCTGCGCCTGCCGTTCGGCTGTGGGGATAAGGAAGTTCCGTTGATGATATTTTCTCATCGCAATTGTTTCGCTAAATAAGATTTAGTTTCAAAAAATAGAAGCCGGTGAATTTCTTCACCGGCTTTTCTAACCTTAAGCGCATTATGCGCTTTGCTTCTCAACAGCGGGAACCGACGGCGCCGCGATTTCGTAATCGGTGCGTTCGGTGATGCGGGCTTTCTTGCCGCGCAGGTTGCGCAGGTAATAAAGCTTGGAACGGCGGACATCGCCGCGACGCACGCGCGTGATCGACTCGATGCGCGGGCTCAGCAGCGGGAACACACGTTCGACGCCTTCGCCGTACGAAATCTTGCGCACGGTGAAGGACGAATTCAAACCGGCATTCTTGCGGGCGATGCAGACGCCTTCATAGACCTGCACGCGCTCACGGGTGCCTTCGACGACCTTGACGCCGACTTTGACGGTATCGCCGATGCCGAATTCGGCAATCTTGGCGGTGGCCTGCAGTTTTTCGACCTGCATGGCTTCGATTTTCTGTAGCAAATTCATAGTTAGCTCCACTTTATATACAGCGCGACTGCTCTGCGCCAAGAGGCGCAATCGCGACTGCGCTTATTCCGAGGCGGCTTTATGCCCTAAAACATACCGCTCATACAAGTCCGGTCTGCGGTTTTTGGTGATTTTTTCGGCCTCTTCTTGCCGCCAGAGCCTGATTTTCTCATGATGGCCGGAAATTAACACTTCCGGCACGGCCTGCCCGTTCCATTCCTGAGGCTTGGTATAATGCGGATATTCCAGCAAACCAGCCCCCTCTTCACCTAAAGAGAAACTCTCTTCATCCGTGGTGGCTGCATTGCCTAAAACCCCCGGCAGCAGCCGCACACAGGCTTCGACCAAAGCCATTGCCGCCACCTCGCCGCCCGCCAGAACGAAATCGCCGAGGCTGACTTCTTCGAGGTTCTGGGCGTCGATGACGCGCTGATCGACCCCTTCGTAACGCCCGCAGAGGAGGAGCAGCGATTCTGCCGCCGCCAGTTCCTTGACCAGAGTTTGGTTAAGAACCCGGCCACGCGGCGACAGGTAAATTTTGCGGCTGGCCGGGCCGAACTTTGCCTCGGCTCCCTTGATGGCGGCGTCGAGGACATCGGGCCGCATCACCATCCCTGCCCCGCCGCCATAGGGCGTGTCGTCGACATTGGCGTGCTTGCTGGTGGCGAAGTCGCGGATATTGACCGCGTTCAGTTGCCACAGCCCCTCGCCCAACGCCTTGCCGGGCAAAGACGCGCCCAGCAATCCTGGAAACATTTCCGGGAACAGAGTTAAAACCGTTGCCTGCCATTTGGACATCGCAGACACCGGTTATTCCTGCTCGCTGTCTTGTTCTTCGGTAGCGCCATCGCCATGCTGGCCGAAGCGCGGCTTCTGCGTGTTGCGCCAGCCTTCGGGCAATTCCACCTGCGCCGTGCCTTCCGCGATATTGATCTGCGGCACGAAGGCATCCTTGAAAGGCAGCATGAAGCTGTCTTTCTTGCCGGTGCCGATTTCAAGAAACACCCCGGCGCCGTGATCGTGAACGGCCATGATCTTGCCGTAGGTTCTGCCTGCGGCGTCCGACGCGCGAAGCCCGATAAGGTCGGCCTCGAAATATTCGCGTTCGGCGAGTTTTGGCAAAACATCGCGCGGGACATAAAGCCGGTCGCCGCGCAGGGCTTCCGCCGCTTCGCGGTCGACGGAGCCTTCGACCTCGACCACGAAATGATCGCCGCCCGACGATTTCAGGGCGAGTTTGTAAACCCGCCCTTCTTCGTTGGCCAGCGGGCCATAGGTAAAGATAGCCTCAGGCTCGCCGGTAAAACTGCGCAGTTTTAC
>JARLJC010000033.1 GCA_031291435.1 Alphaproteobacteria bacterium
GGGGGGCGCTGGCGAGATCGGCATGAATCTGTCGCTCTACGGCACCGCCGGCAAATGGCTGATGGTCGATTGTGGCGTGACCTTTGGCGATGACAGCACACCCGGCGTCGATATCATCATGCCGGATATTTCCTTCATCGCGAATAACGTCGATGATCTGCTCGGCATGGTCATCACCCACGGCCATGAAGACCATATCGGCGCCATTCAATATCTGTGGCCGCAACTTAAATGTGCGGTTTACACCACGCCTTTCACGGCTGAGCTGATCCGCAGCAAACTCGGCTATGTCGATCTCGAACGCACCGTGCGTATCATTCAGCCCAAGGACGGCAAATTCGAAATCGGCCCGTTCAAGGGCGAGTTCATTCCGGTCACCCATTCCATTCCCGAAGCGCGCATGCTGGCGCTGACGACCAAACACGGCACCGTGCTGCATACCGGCGACTGGAAATTCGATCCCGATCCCATCGTCGGGCCGCCCAGCGACACCGAACGGCTGAAGCAACTCGGCGGCGAAGGGCTGATGGCGGTTGTGGGCGATTCTACCAACGCCCTCGTGCCCGGCACATCGGGCTCCGAACGCGGCGTGCAGAATGAATTCATCCGTTTGTTCGGCGAGATCAAGCAGCGCGTGGTCGTCACCTGTTTTGCTTCCAACATCGCGCGCCTGAAATCCATCGCCGTCGCCGCGCAGCGCAACGGGCGTTACATCACCCTCGCGGGCCGTTCTTTGTGGCGCAACGCCGAAATCGCCGAAGAATGCGGCTATCTGCCCGAATTCAACGATTTCCTCAGCGAGAACGAAGCGATGCTCTCGCCGCGCGACAAAATCGTCATCGTCACCACCGGCTGTCAGGGCGAACCGCGCGCCGCCTTGTGCCGCATAGCAGTCGACGACCACCCCGAAATCGACCTCGACGCAGGCGACACGGTTATTTTCTCCTCGCGCGATATTCCCGGCAACGAAAAAGCCATCGCGCGTTTGCAGAACAACCTGATCGCGCGCGGGCTTAAAATCCTCACACCTGACGATCATCCGGTGCATGTCTCCGGCCATCCGGCGCAGGAAGAACTGACCCAGCTTTATCAATGGACGCGCCCGCGCCTCGTCCTGCCGGTTCATGGCGAAACCCGCCACCAGCAGGAGCATGCCCGCATCGCGCAGGAGTGCCAGGTGCCGCACACGCTCATTCCCGAAGACGGCCAGATCATCCGGTTAGGGCCGGGGGTGCATGAAGTCGTGACGGAAGTGCAGCATGGCCGCTGGGGCCTCGACGGCAAAGTGCTGCGCCGGATAGGCGAGGGGGCCTCCAAAGACCGCAAGAAGATGAGCCATAGCGGCGCCGCAGTGGTAACCGTGGTGATGGACGCCAAGGGCAAGGTCGTGCGCGATCCGCAAGTCTCCCTGATGGGCCTGACCGACAGCAACGCCGAAACCGCGATTTCGGAAAATCTCGCGGCGCTGGCGCATGACGCGATCGAAGCGATGCCCAAATCGACCCGCATCGACGATGCCGCCGTGCGCCACGCGGTCGCCCTCGCCGTGCGCCGCCATATCAACGAGGTATATGGTAAAAAACCTGTAACCGACGTGCATATCGTGCGCGTATAACAGGGCTTCCAATTAGCCGTTTTGCATGGTATTTCGAGTTTTTTGAAGCATTGGGAGAATATTATGATTTCCGCTCTTTTTAGGAGAGACATCACCTCATTTGAAATTTCGAATTGGCAGGAAATGGATGATCGGGCGTCCTTTTTGCATAAGCAATATTTGTCAAACCTTGGGGCCACAGGCTTACTCGTCATCAAAAATTCCGAAATGCTCGATACATCCTCTGAAATCGAGCAGGCAAAGAAAGATTATAAAGACTTTCTTATGGCTGCTATGGAAGCGGAGAGTGTCAGTTATGGTGCGAAAGCTGCCGCGTTGGAAAACAAGCCAGTCGTCTTCAACGATAGGAATTTTGATATTCAAGTTTCTCATGCCTCGTTTCGTGGCTTGTATATAAAGGCGTTTGTTGATGGAATGCGTGAACTGTTTTATCTGGAGTCAGAGGCAGACCAAGCGGGCGAAAAAGTCGAGCAGTATGAGCGTGATGCAATAGCCTTTACGTTTAAGCAGGCGCGGCGAGCCAAGTCGGAACTTGCGGGAGCAGGATTCACTATGGATATAAAACCCGACACCATAGGGACAATTGTAGAAGATGTTTTACATCTTCGAACCGCTCCTGAAAGAGCGACGATTGCAAGAAAGATTAACGAAGTGATCAAGGCCGGATTGCAATAAAAAATCGACCGAGGGTCCGAAGACCCCCGGCCTACCCACCCTTCGTGACCGATATGTATAATGTATAGGTGTAAAAAGGTTGCTTTTTGACACTATATGGTATATAATGCTTTTCTTAAATGAGGAGGCATCCATGTCGGTAACGGTCAAATTATCGGACGAACTTATCAAAGAGGCGCGCAGCTACGGCGAAGTCTATAGCCGCTCCGTGCCTAAACAGATCGAATACTGGTCGCGCATCGGCAAAATCGCCGAGGAAAATCCCGATTTATCCTTCGACTTCATTAAGGATATCTTGCTGGGCCAGCAGCAGGCCGGAGCAGGCGAAACCACGCCTTATAAATTCGGCGCCTAAAAATGAAAGTCGTCCAGACCCGCCTCTTCGCCAAAGCGGTCAAGAAACTTCACGCCAACCAGAAAAAAGATTTGGATGCGGTGGTTAAAACAGTTGCCGCCGACCCCGCCATCGGCGAGATGAAGGCTGGCGATCTGGCGGGTATCCGTGTCTATAAATTCAAAATGACGAAGCAGCTTACGTTACTGGCTTATAGTTACGAGAAGGGAACCGTAACCCTCACGCTTCTCGCGCTGGGCAGCCACGAGAATTTTTACCGCGATTTGAAGAAATCCTAAAAAAATCGGCCGAGGGCCCGAAGACCCCCGGCCTTATCCACTCACCAGGGATTGTTATTCAGCGACGGCTTCGCTGGGATGACGTTCGTCGGCGGGACGATATTCCTGCATGCGCGTGGCGCGCAACCCGCGCACGCCGTGGCGGTCGAGCAAATTCATCCAGCTCTGGAATTCTTCTTCCGACAGGCGATAACGTTCGCACGCTTCGTTGAAGGTCAGCAAACCGCTGCGCACCGCGGCCACCACCTGCGCCTTGCGGCGGGTCACCCAACGCTGAGTGTCGGGGGCGGGCAGGCGCTCCAGTTCTTTTTCCCGCGAAATGCGCACGATCTTGACCTGATCGCCCGGCGCGGTGAATGCGGGATTTTGCTGCGTCATAATCAACTCCGTTTAAAAATATCGTTCAAAATATGCTGCCGAGAATAACCCCTAACCCTTTAAAATAACGCTAAGCAGTAAGGTTAATTACCGGCAATCTGTGTAAAAATTGATGAACTAAAATAACCCATTAAATCCTTAATAGGGTGAATTTATATACTTTCACAGCCGCTTTTTTGGCTCGTATTTTACCGTGATATCAGCGGTTTGCCGCGGCGGCCTCGCCCAGCCGGTCGCGCAAAGGTGGCGCTGTGCCGAGTTCGAGAACGCGGCGGATTTTCCCTGCGGCTTTTTTGCGCGCCATCCATAATACCGTGCTGATCCATAAAGGCGTGTGCGGCATGCGCTTGAAAGGCTCTTCGGAATCGAAATCGTAGGGGTGCGTATAAGTCCACAGAACTTCGTTATCTCCCGCCCGGCGCAGGAACCCGCGTAGCGCGAAAAACGGCATCGTGTAGAGGTATATGCCGCCGAGATAGGGCAGGCGGTATTTGCCCAGCGCCGCCACCGGCAAAGGAAATTCAACCATGCCGTTGGGCCATGTAAAGGCCGTGCGCGGCGCGTCGGGAAAGCCGAACAGGGATACATCGGTCGGCATAATACTCGATGAATAACGGAACCCCAGTTCGCCGAGTATCCCGAGCGTCCATGCGCTGGCCGGGGTCAGGGAAAAACGCGGGGCGCGGAAGCCGATCACTTCGTGCCCGGCCAATTGTTGCAGTTTGTCTTTATCCTCGGCGCTCTCGCGCTTGAAACGCGCAGGGGCTTCCTTGGTCAGGGAAACATGATTATGGGAATGATAGGCGATTTCATGCCCGCGCGCCGCGATATCGCGCACCAGCTGCGGCGCGGATTCCGCAATGCGCCCGATCGTAAAAAACGTCGCTTTGCAGTTTAGGGCTTCGCACATATCGAGAATGCGCTGCGTCATCGCGATATAGCGGCCATCCGGCGCATAGCGTTCGCTGGGGTCTTCGAGATCGACGGTGAATGTGATTGCGGTCATGTCCTGCAGCCTGAACAATATTTGCCGTAAAAGAAACCCCCGCGCCGCGTCATTCCCGCGCAGGCGGGAATGACGCTAACGGTGAATGAGGCTCGTTATTTGGGAGGGCCGCACATCAAGCGCAAGGGAGTTATTCCCAATGGCCCATCTGGAACGACCAGCCGAATTCGTGCTGCATCCAATAGGCATTGTGCCACACGGCGGTCTTGGAAGGCCGCGCGATAACCTTGCCCGGCACCCATACGAACTGGTTGTTGAGCATGGCCCAGTAACCGGGGCGCCAGAGTTGCGTCTGCGGGTCGGTAAGGTTGGGAATCTGCTCGACAGGGGCGGTCAGCGGCGGCGCCTGCTGCACTAAAGGCGGCGGCGGATTGTCGGCCACGGTATCGTCATCGACCACGCAGCCAGCCAGCATCAGCGGCAGCACGCCGAGGGCAAGGATTGAACGAAGGGTGTATCTCATCTTCATGGGCGGAAACTATGGATAGTAATTATTAAGGTTTAAATAACGCTGACTTTGAAATCTTCGATCACGAGGTTGGCGAGCAGCTTTTCCGCCATTTTGCGTGCGGATTTGGTGGCTTTGGCGGCGTCTGTTTCGGCGAGATCAAGCTCGATCACCTTGCCCTGCCGCACTTCGCCGACGCCGGCAAAACCGAGATTGCCCAAAGCGTGACCAATCGCCTTGCCCTGCGGGTCAAGAACGCCATTCTTCAACATCACATCGACGCGGACTTTCATTCGGGCTGGCCTTCGCTGGTGATAACGGATTCGGGCATCAGGATGCCCAGACGGCGGGCGACTTCCTGATAGGCTTCTTCGACCTTGCCGAGGTCGTGGCGGAAACGGTCTTTATCCATCTTCTCGTTGGTTTTGACGTCCCACAACCGGCAATTATCGGGGCTGATTTCATCGGCGAGAATAATATGCAATTCGTCATTGTCCCACAACCGGCCGAATTCCAGTTTGAAATCTACTAGTTTCAGCCCGATGCCAAGGAACAACCCCGACATATAATCATTGATACGCAGCGACAGCGACATCATCTCGTCGATTTCATGCGGGTTGGCCCAGCCGAAAGCGGTGATATGTTCGTCCGACACCATCGGGTCGCCAAGCTCATCCTTCTTGTAATAAAATTCGACGATCGAGCGCGGCAACACCGTGCCTTCGGGAATGCCGAGGCGTTTGGCCAGCGACCCCGCCACGATATTTCGCACCACGATTTCGATGGGGATGATCTCGACGCGGCGGATCAACTGCTCGCGCATATTGAGGCGCTTCATGAAATGCGTCGGCACGCCGATTTCGCCGAGCTTGGTCATCAGATATTCGGAGATGCGGTTGTTCAGCACGCCCTTGCCGGTGATGGTGCCTTTTTTCTGATTGTTAAAGGCGGTGGCGTCGTCCTTGAAATACTGAACAAGCGTACCCGGTTCGGGTCCTTCGAACAAAACCTTGGCTTTACCTTCGTAAACGCGGCGACGGCGGTTCATGCGAAAATTCATCTTTGTTCCGGTATGTGCGGTAAGGGGATGTTATAGCAAGGTGGCTGGCTTATAACAATCATCCCGAAATTAACGAAGAAACAACCGTAATCAATTGAAATTATTGTTTTATTGCATTGCACGACAAGTTGGGCAGAAAGTCTGCCGTTTTTTCGTGGGAATGGTAGGTTTTTACCCTCGGTTATTCTGGAAAAGGAAACTTTTATGGGACTCGTTGGTATTTTCGCGCGTCTGGCACATAGGGGGAAAAAACCTGTGTCGATACCTCCAAACAACACTCTCTACAGCGAAGACGGGGCTCCTATGCAGGTTGTAGAACGTCCGAGCGGCTGTGTGGATGTCGTACAATATGGTGAGGGCGGTAAGGTTATCGATCACCACATGATCAGGCCAGACGGAAAATATCGTCGGCTTGCAGTTCCTGAACAAACAGCAGGTTAGGGTTCGGACTCATTAAAAAGATGGCCATAAGAAAGAGGTCATTCCGGAAAATGTGCTTTTTGACCCCCACTTTTTCGGGGTCAAAATGCACATTTGTCCGGAATCCAGTTGGCCTTCCAGCGCAGGCAGTCTTTGCGGACAGGGGAACTGGATTCTGGACAAAACTGCATTTTCGCAAATCGCTCGCGGCGATTTCCGAAAAAGTAGTTTTTCCGGAATGACGGCTTCTGTAATTCTTAAAGCCTTGCTTTGACGCTTATCCAATGGGTCCGAACCCTAGCCCGCCCGCAGCAGCGGCACGGCGGCGTCGCGGTTGAATAAATAGAGCAGCGTCCGCAAAGCCTGCCCGCGTTCGGATTTCAGTTCCGGGTCTTTGTTCAAAATCAGCGCGGCGTCGTCATGCGCGATATCGAGCAAATCTTTATCGCGGGTCAGATCGGCGAGGCGGAATTCGCGCATGCCGCTCTGCCGCGTGCCGAGCAGGTCGCCCGAACCGCGCAGGCGCAAATCTTCCTCGGCGATCAGGAAACCGTCTTCGGTCTCGCGCAGCATTTTAAGCCGCGCCTTGGCGGTTTCGCCTAATGGGCTGTGATACATCAACAGGCAATGCGACTTGTCCTTGCCGCGCCCGACCCGCCCGCGCAACTGGTGCAACTGGGCGAGGCCAAAACGTTCGGCATGTTCGACGATCATCACGGTGGCCTGCGGCACATCGACTCCGACTTCGATTACGGTGGTGGCGACCAGAACCTTCACTTTTCCGGCGGCGAAATCTTCCATCACCCGGTCTTTGTCGTCGCCCTTCATACGGCCATGCACCAGCCCAACGGCGTCGCCGAGAAATTTCTTTAGCAGAGATGCGCGTTCGGTGGCGGCGGCAAGATCGATCGTTTCGGATTCTTCCACCAGAGGGCAGACCCAGTA
>JARLJC010000226.1 GCA_031291435.1 Alphaproteobacteria bacterium
GTCGAAACGCTCGATGGCTTTCGCCACGGCGTCGAGCGAGGCCTCGTCCCGGCCTTTCACGTCGGCGAGGAATTGCTGGTAATGGCGCTTCATACGCTCGTTTTCAGCGTGTCTTTTCATGGCGCATTTTTTTTCGCTTGCAAGTGAACATTCAGGGAGGGGGCGGCGCTATCGTATATCCACAGAACTCGTGCAGATCTGTGGATAAAAAATTTGCTGTTTCTTGTTTTAACTCAATTACTTATTCAGTTATCCCCATAATCCACATGGAATTTTTATCATTCAAATCGTATTCAAATTTTAATCACCGCGCCGCAGAGGGGCAATTCGTCACGCCTCTGGCTCGAAAATGTGATTCGCGAATCGAATGCTGGGCGCGAATGTCCCCGCCTAAAGGCGCGCGAAAGACGGAATTCAGCCCCTTGCCCCCGCATTGGTCGGTGGCCGCAGATTGATGATCTGGCCGCCCGCCTTGAGCGTAACGAGATAATCCGCCCACCACTTCATCATTTCGACCCGTTCGGGCCAGAAGTCGGATCGGGCATAGGCGCGGCGCACTTCGTCCGGGTCAGCGTGGGCAAGCTGGCGTTCGATGGCGTCGCCGCTCCATTTGCCGCTTTCGTTCAGCATCGAGGATGCGGCGGCGCGGAAACCGTGCGCCGTCATTTCGTCCTGCGTATATCCGAGCCGCCGCAGCGCACGTTCAACGTATTTTCGGACATTGGGCGTTCAGCAGAGCGAAGGCCGGGGAACAGCAGCCGATACCGGCCCGTCGTGGCGTGCAATTCCTTGAGCAAGGCCACGGCCTGCAGCGCCAAGGGAACGCGATGCGGGCGGCGCATTTTCATCCGGCCCGGCGGGATCGACCAGACAGCCGCATCCAGATCAAACTCGGACCATTCGGCGTTGCGCAATTCGCCCGGCCTGACGAATGTCAGCGAAAGCAGTTGCAAGGCGATGCGCGTCATCGGATCGCCCGCATAGCCTTCGATGGCGCGGAGCAAGCCGCCAAAA
>JARLJC010000227.1 GCA_031291435.1 Alphaproteobacteria bacterium
AGGCTTTCACCGCATCCGACCAACGCCGACGCCGCTCGACACCCAAAATCTCGAGCATCGCCAAACCAGCCTCCATCGATCATGACGTACATAACGACGTCAATAACGACATAGCTTACGATCGATAGGCGGCCTCAATCGGGTGGTTACGATTATCCAGCCTCTGCTTCCGAACAAGCCTCGGGGCGTGCCACGGACTGATGATCGTAAGGTGCTGAACGGCATTCTTTGGCGATTTCGGTCTGGCTCGCCCTGGGCTGAGATCCCGGATCGGTATGGCCCACCAACCACTTGCTACAACCGGTTCGTTCGCTGGCGCAAAGCCGGGGTCTGGGATCGGCTGCTGACGGCGGTTTCTGCCAGCTTCAACGGTGAATTGGTGATGATCGATTCCACCTGCATGCGCGTCCACCAGCACGGTGCGACGGGCAAAAAGGGGGGTCTGGCGATAATGGCATGGGACGTTCCAGGGGCGGTCTTACCAGCAAACTCCACGCTCTTGTCGACGCTGACGGACGTCCTGTTGGCTTGCGGTTGACCGGTGGACAGGTTCACGATGCCTGCGAGGCCGAGGCACTGATCGAGGTTATGCCCGAAGGCGCAACGCTGCTTGGTGATAAGGGCTATGACAGCAACGCCATCCGCGAAAAGGCCGCCGAAAAGAACATCTGGGCCAACATACCCAACCGTTCCAACCGCAAGCAACGCTTCGGCTTTTCGCCCTGGCTGTACCGCCAGCGCAATCTCGTCGAACGGTTCTTCAATCGGATCAAGCAGTACCGGGGAATCGCTACGCGATATGACAAGGACCCGGCCAACTTTCTCGCTGCCATCAAGCTCATCTGCGCCCGCATCTGGTGTGCCGCGTAATGAGTCTACGCCCTAATGTAAAATAGCCTCCGGAAAACCCGGGATGCTTTATTGCCGGATGGTCAGCGACTCTATCTCGCCTCGCAATGTGTGAAACCCTCGTTCAAATATCACGGTCGAGTTCGCCCTCCATCCCGAATATCATGCCGGCATCGGATTGAAGCCGCTCGATCAGGCCGGCTCCCAGCGCCGCAACGGGCGACCAGATCCCGCCACGCGGGCCGTTTGCGCGGCACATGCCCAGACACAAGGCGCTCTGCACGATCATGCGCGCCGTCGAGGCATAGCCGGGGTCCACATCGCCGCGAACCGAGGCGCGTAGTTCACGTCCATCGACCGTGGTGCCGACAAACAGAAGGTCGTAAAAGCCCTCCACAAGCTCCTTGTCGGACGGCCCTTCGCCGGGCGCCCTTTCGGGGCCGGGCAAGCCGGGATGACTGGCGAGCCGCTCGGCCAGCTGCTGCCCCTTTTCGCCCTGTCCGGTCATCAGCATCTCGTCATAGGCAAAGTCGGTTCCGTAGGGGTGCCCCAGCAGAAAATTGGTGCGGTGGACATTGCGACTGTTGATCGGCGCCATCACAAAGGGCGTGACCCAGCTATCAACGGCTTGATCGAAAGAGGGCTTACGATCATCGGGTTGGGCGGGGCCAACAAAGCCGGGCGTGAGGCAGAACGGGTTGCGCAGGTCTGCAAGAACGCTGCCATCGCTACGCGAAGCCGACTGCGTATGCTTGAGGGTCGCCTGCGTGCCGCCCGAGAAACTGCCGCGCATCGTGCGCACCCGACCGCGTACCCGTTGTAGCGGCTTTCCAAAGGCGCGGATTGCCTGATCCTGCAGAAACCACACGCCGGCATCGAAGGGTATCGAATCAAAGCCGCAGGAGAAAAGAATGCGCGCGCCGGTCTTGCTTGCATCGCCCTCGTATTTTGCGATCATTTGCGCCATCCACGCCGGTTCGCCCGAAAGATCGAGATAATCCGTGCCCGACCGGACACAGGCGGCCAGCAGCTGTTCGCCATACAGTTGATAAGGGCCAACCGTGGTCAGAACCGAGGCGGTGAGCGCGGCGGCCCGTTCGAGCGACGCAGGATCGCTTGAATCGGCGACAAGGATCGGCACGTCCGCCCCGGCGCCCAGCGCATCGCGCACAGCGGCAAGCTTGCCGGCATCCCGGCCCATCAGGCCCCAGCGCAGTCCGGTGCCAGCGATCGCCCGCATCCATTCCTGCGCCACCAGCCGCCCTGTATAGCCGGTGGCGCCATAGATCAGCAGGTCGAATTCACGACTGGATTGTTGCATTCCCTGTAATCCTTACCTGCAAGAGGGCGATATGCCCGCCATTCCCTGCTACTGAACGGTATAACCGCCATCCACGACCAGCGTGTGCCCCGTCATATGGCCGCCCGCGTCAGAGGCCAGCAGCAGCGCCGCGCCCTTGAGATCACCCTCGCCGCCCAGCTTGCCAAGCGGTGTCCGTTCCACCAGATCAGCCATATGGGCGGCCACGGTCGCGGCGGTCATTTTCGAGGGGAAGAAGCCGGGCGCTATGGCGTTCACCCTTATGCTCTTCGGTCCCCATTCCGCGGCCAGCGCACGGGTCATGTTGATGACGCCGCCCTTGGCCGCATTATAGGCAATCGTTCCCAGCCGGCTGGCAGGATGCCCCGCCAAACCCTCTATCGAGGCCACATTCACGATCACGCCACGGCCCGCCGGAATGAACGCCCGCTTTGCCACCTCGCGCGATAGTTTGAACGCGCCGGTCATGCCGAGATTGACGACCTTGTCCCATGCTTCATCGGGATAATCTTCGGCCCGCGCGCCCCAGGTGGCTGCGGCGTTGTTGATCAGAATATCAATCCGGCCAAAATCGTCCAGCACCCGCGCCACCAGATCCACCGCCGCGCCAGTCGGGCCAAGATCGGCCGCAATCGCCGAGGCCGTGATGCCCTGACCCGCAAGTGCCGCCACCGCTGCATCGAGTTCGTCCGCTCGCCGCGCCACCAACACAGGGTGGGCGCCAAACTCGCCCAAAGCTTCGGCGATCTGAAAGCCCAGCCCGCGCGATCCGCCGGTAATAATCGCCACGCGACCGGAAAGATCGAAGAGTTCGCGCAATTTTATAGATGCCATGATCGCCTGTTTCCTGCCGCCATTCATGCCTCAAACCCGATATCCGCCGTCCACGCGGATCACCTGACCGGTGATGGCCGAACTGCCCTCGGACGCCAGCAGGACCGCCATCGGTCCCATCTCGTCAGGCTCAAGAATGCGCTTTTGCAAGCATTCCGCTTCCAGCCCGGCCTTGACGCTCGCAGCGTCGCTGCCGCTGGCCTCTGCCAGAAAATCGAAATCCACCAGCGAGGTGTTGGTCCAGCCGGGGCATAGGCAATTGACGTTGATGCCATGGGGCGCGGCTTCGGCGGCGGCGCCGCGCGTCAGGCCGACGATGGCATGTTTGGCGGTCACATAAACGAGGAAGCCGCCCGCGTGATGCGAATAGCCCGAGCCGATGTTGATGATCCGCCCATAGCCGCGCTCGCGCATATGCGGCAAAGCTTCGCTCATCGCCCAAAAGGCCGAGGATACGTTAAGATCCATGTTGGCCGCAAAGGCATCATCGGTGTGCGAAAACGAGGACAACTCGGCCACGCCCTGATCGACATGAACCCCGCCGGCATTGTTGATCAGAATATCGAGCTGGCCATAGGCGGCAATCGCCGCGCGCACCGCCCCGCGCTGATCCTGCGCCTTTGTCGCATCGGCCACCACCGCCATCGCGGCTGGCGCTCCGGCGGCAATGGCTTCGGCCACCACGCTGTCAAGCTGCGCGCGCGTGCGCGACGAGATCACGACCTTTGCCCCGGCCCGAGCCAGACTCAGCGCAATCGAGCGACCAATACCGCGCCCGCCGCCGGTGATGAGCGCAACGCGCCCGTCAAGAACTCCCATGCTATCTCTCCTTGAAGCCGCGCGCCATGTCCGGCGCCGCAGCGTTATTGGCTGTCGATGGAATCGCGCCGCGCATCGAAGGGCAGCGCTGTGTAGCGGCGCATCTGCGCGAGGCCCGAGGCCGAAACCATGGTGTTGCAAAAAGCCTCGCTTTCAACCTTGCAGCCCTCGACGATCGGTAGTTCGAAACCTTGGTAAAGCGCGCGTTTGGCCTCGGCCAAGGCATAGGGCGAGATCGAAACCAGATCGCGCGCAACCTCTTTGGCGCGCGCCAGCGCATCGGGCACGACCTCGTGAACCAGCCCCAGTTCACGCGCGCGCTCGGGCGCCACCACCCGCCCGCACAGGATAAACTCGGCCGCGCGGGCAAGGCCGACCAGCCGGCTGAGCGCCTGCGTGCCAGTGCCGCCCGGCAGGATGCCCAGCCGCACTTCGGGCAGGCCGATCCGGTGATCGCCGGCCTGCGCAATGCGAATATCGGCGCCAAGCGCGATTTCGAAACCACCACCCATCGTATCGCCGTTGAGCGCCACGATGACCGGCTTGGCCAGCCGGCGAAAGCCAAGGACAAAATCCTGATAGCCCCGATTGATCGCCTTCATCTCGTCGGCGGGGATCCGGGCGAGATCGATCAGCTCCTCGACGCTGTAATGGGTGATAAACTTGCCCGCGATGCCGCCGGTCAGAATAACCACCCGCACATCATCGCGCTGCCAATCCTGAACAAGATCGATCAGTTCCAGCACAGCCGGACCGATCATGTAATTCATCGGCGGATTGGAATAGGTGGCAACCGCAATGCCATCTTCGAGGGCAACCGACCAATAGCTCATTTCACTCTCCTGTATCGCATAAAGCCGGTCAAAACCCGGTCACAGCCTTGATCATCTCGCGCCGCGCCTCGGGAGAAATCCGGTTGATCTCGTCGAAATAATCTGCATCGCCCTGCGCCACAAACCAATGCACCTGGCGCTCGTGAACCGCGCGCCACACCGTTTGGGCCACATCGCGCGGCTCGACATTGACGCCAAGGATTTCGACACATTTCGACTTGTGCCCGGCGCCATTGACCATCGGCGTATTGACAAAGCCCACCATCAGATCGCTCACCCAGATGTCGAGCGGATCGAATTCGACATTGAGCGCTTCGGTCAACCCGCGCACCGCGAACTTGCTGGCCGAATAGACCGCCTCTTCGGGCACACCATAGATCGCCGCCGCCGAAGACATCGTCACGATCTGCGCGCCGGGCGTTTTGCGCAAATGGGGAACGGCGGCATGGATGGCGTTGAGCACGCCCTTCACATTGACATCGAAGATCTGATATTGCCGCTCCAGCGGCGTATCAAGCCAGCAGCGCATGTCGAGCAAGCCAGCTGAATTGAAAAGCGCATCCAACCCGCCTTCACCGCAATAATTCCCTATCGCTGCGGCCAGCGCCGGCGCATCCAGCACATCGACGCCAATCGGGGTGGCGCCCCGACCAAGGGCTGCGGCCAATTCGCTGGCCGCGGCAAGATCACGGTCGACGATCGCCACGGCCCATCCCTTGTCGATGAAAAGCCCCGCCACGGCCCGACCAATACCCGAAGCCCCGCCGGTGATCACAATGTGCTTAGCCATGATGTATATCCCTATTGCGCGGTATAGCCGCCATCGACGACCAGCTCGGCGCCGGTGATGAAGGAGGCTTCGTCGCTGGCGAGGAAGAGCACCGCATTGGCGATCTCGTCCGGCTCGCCAAAGCGCCCGATCGGATGCAGCGCGCGGATCTGGGCCATCATCGCCTCGCCATCTTCCAGCTTGGCCATGCCTTCTTCGACCATTTCGGTGCGCACCCAGCCGGGATGCACAGAATTGACCCGGATATTATAATGGTTTTCCGCACAGTGGAGCGCCGTCGACTTGGTAAAGATACGCACCGCGCCCTTCGAACTGTCATAGGCGGCGCTGAACGAGGTCGCCGCTATGCCCTTGATCGAGGAAATATTGACGATCGCGCCGCCGTGCTCCTTCATGGCTTTGATGCCGCTTTTGGTGCCAAGGAACACGCCATCCAGATTGACGGCGTGGATGCGTTTCCAATCGGCCAGTTCGGTGTCTTCCGCCGTGCCGGGGGCGGCGATACCGGCATTGTTGACCAATATGCTGACCCGCCCCAACGCTGCGCTCACCTGACTATAAAGCGATTCCCATTGGGCCTCGGATGTAACATCAAGGGCAAAGGCCTTGGCCACGCAGCCCTTTTCCCGCAGGCGATGCGCCTGCATTTCGGCCGTGGCGATATCGATGTCGGCGATGGCGACCAGCGCGCCATCGCGTGCCAGCCTCTCGCAAATAGCCGCCCCCAGACCTCGTCCTCCGCCCGATACAACGGCAACCCGTCCGTCAACCCGTCCCATAGCCATTGCCTTGTCTCCCATGCGTGTCATCATCGCTGGATGGATTTGGATTCAGCCCATGTTCCTTTATCCGGGGACGCAGGAACATAGGCTAAAACTATTACAGCCTTAGAATTTGTAAGAAAGTTCCACGCCGTAAGTCCGTGGCGGACCATCCATAAGATAATCCATCCCGAAGGCCGACTGGATATTGATCGCATAGCTCACATACTTGCGGTCGAGCATATTCTTTGCCCAAAGAGCAACAGAATAGCCGTGATCACTTTCAAGGCTGATGCGTCCATTCACGAGCGCATATCCCGCCTGACCAATATTGCCGTATCCGAGCTTGTCATCAAAGGCGCTGTACCATTGCCGGCTTCTGTAGGACGCATCAGCGTGAAGCGCATATTTAAAGCCGTTACCGATGGGGGCGGTATAATCGACAGCCGCAGTCGCGGAAAGCTTGGGCGCCGAGATCAACTGATTTCCCGATAGGTCGGTATTATGCAGCGTTAGCTGCAAATATTTCGCGTCAAGAAAAAGACCGCTCAAGGAAAGGCTGAGACCTTCGGCAGGCGCCACAGTCAGGTCGGTCTCAAGGCCGCGCAGCCGCGAAGAACCCGCATTGAGGAGAACCGTCGAAATCCCCTGAACATCTTCAAACTGCTGATTGGTATAGTCATATTGGAACACAGCCGCATTGAAACGCAGACGGCGATCAAAAAACTCGGTCTTGGCGCCGATTTCATAAGCGTTCACCGATTCCGGTCGAGCATAGGCGCCCTGATTTGGTTGCAGGAAGAGATAGGTCAGGCCAGCGCTGAAATTACCGCTACGGTATCCACGGCTGTAGCTTGCATAGACCATGGTGCGATCTGTCGGCTTGAAATCGAGAGTGAACTTGCCGGTCACGCGCTTGTTCACCACAGATAGATATGGCGCTGATGCGGACGTATAGGGACCATTGATATATTGGGTCAGCCCACTGTCAAACGCCGCATTGGTTGGGCTGGCAAGACCGGCCGTGATATTTCCCGGGATATAGGAGCCAAGCGCCGTTCCATTTGGCCCCGAAAAACGCGAAATATTGTAGTAAGGCTGCCCGTCATTATCATGGGTGTAGCGGATTCCGCCGGTTGCTCCGAAACGTGGCGTAACTTGCCACCGAACTTCGGTATAGGCCGCATAGCTTTTATGCGTGAGCGTCTGGCGCGCATCAAATTGACCGAACTGGCCGTAAAAACCGCCAATATAATTGGCTGTAGCGCTGCCAAGGCTGGGCGCAAGCGCATTGACGAGACCGTTCAGTGGCGTGTGATACAGCCAATAGGTGTTATCTTGAGCGTTCCGCTCATAGCCGTAATATATGCCACCGATGAATTTGAGACGGCTGTTGCCCGTACTCACCAGGCGCAAATCTTGAGAAAATGCCTTTGTTTTGTTGTAATATCCCTGATCCGATACGCCCGACAATCCGCCATCGATATCCGCATACAACGCCTTGTCCGACGTGTGATAGGATGAAACCGAAACGATATCGAACCTGGGGAGGTTCAAGGTCGTCGAAAGCGTGACGAGATCATAGCTGATTTTGAGATATTGCGCGCCGCTGTTGCTCTCGAAATCATTATAACCAAGCGTGGCTGGCCGAGCATAGCCGCCAAGATCAACCAGACTGCCGCCCGGTCCGGCCAGCGCTCCAATGGCCCTGTTCATATTGGGGATCTGGTTTGTATTGCTATGGGTATAGCGCAATATAGCGGTAAGATTGTTCGTCGGCTTTATCAAAGCTGTGGCGCGAAAACCATAAGTATGCGTTAAAGCCATCCGCGTGTTGAGCGTAATATTGCGCTGATAGCCCTCGTCATCGTTATAATATCCCGCGATACGAACCGCGATCTTGCCGGGAACAACGGTTGCTTCTGCCCCGCCCTCCACGTTTACGGCTTTATAATTGCCATAGCCGACCGTCAGATTCATGTGTGGATCGCCATCCATCTTGGGCGTCTTGGAGATCAGATTGATCGCTCCACCGGTCGTATTCTTGCCGTAAAGCGTGCCTTGCGGGCCTTTGAGCACCTCCACGCGTTCGATATCAAAGAAGTTGGCCCCATGCAGGAAGGTTTCGCCAATATAGGCTTCGTCGGCATAAACCCCGACGGGGCTGGTCTGATTCGCTGAATAACTGCTCTGACTGACGCCGCGGATGGCAAAGATCGGCTGGAACTTGCCGTAAATTTCTTGCACCTGCACGCTGGGGATAACGGCGCTAATATCTCCGGGATGTTCAAATCCGACCTTTTTCAAGGCGGTGGTATCCAGCGCCGAAACCGCAACGGGAACGTTTTGCAGATTCTCGGAACGCCGCTGCGCCGTCACGACGATATCGGCCAACCCGACCTGATCGGTGCCCGCGGGCTTGGCCGGGGCTGCTTCCTGCGCATGCGCCATGGCGCTCACCGCAAGGCATGACATCGCGCCGCCGCTCAACAGCGCCTTTTTAAAGGCGCCAAGCGCAGCGTGATTGCCCATGCGAATCTTGATACTTCTGCTCATCCAATCCTCCTATTTTATATTTTTGAAATTATTTAGAAAAGACGCCAGACAATGCTAAAAGGATTTTACGCTTACTTCGCGGGTGTAGTAACCGCGCTCGCCAAGCGCGTTGATGATGTTGCGCGCGCCAAAGGCATGGGTTGCCGCCTGAAATCCGGTCTTGAGAATGGCGCCGGCCAAGATGCGGCGAATGAATTCAGCCCCCATCAATCCGGTCTGGCGGTATCCGCAATTGCCGTGGATTACGACTTCGACCGATGCCTGATTGCCGCGGCCCAGCACCGATGTGACGGTGCGGTTCACCTCGGGCACTTCACGGGCCGGCTCTGCCGCGACCAGCTGGTGGCCAATCGCATTGGTCGCCGCCTCGCGCTCCTCCTGCGATTTGTGACGATGATCGACCTCGAAATCCTCAAGGATCTTGATCACATGGATGAACATGGGCGAGCCAAACGCGGTCAACACATGGCAATTGCGAACGCGCTCGTCGTTCTGATACCAGATCGGTTCGCCGCCGCCCGACCACGGCAGCGCGGGAATCGTGCGATGCAGGTCGGGCACTTTCACCTGATAGGATTTGGCGTAAGGCCACATCGCCAGCTGGTTGTTTTCAAGATAGTGCTGGGGATTGGTGCACATCCGCAGAAACGACATGGTCGAGGCTTCGCTGGTGTCCGAGGTGCCGAAATAGAGGATGTCGAGCGTGTCGATGCCCGGCGTTTCCAGCGCGATTTCAGCCGCAAGCACGCCCGATTGCCACATATAGGCCGAGGCCGGCGCCAGCAGCAGGCCCTTTTCGGCAAAGCTCGCGCCATATTTGTCGCGCAGCATCATCACCCAGTCGGTTTCGCCGGTTGAATCGAGATAATGCACACCGGCATCCAGACACGCCTGCACCACGCATTCACTCAATTGCATGAACGGACCGACGAAGTTGTAGACCACCTTCCTGCCCGTGAAGAGCGCGGCCAGCGAAGCGCGATCATGCTTCACCTCGGCCACTTCGTAAGGATGGTTGGTCAGCTCTGGAACCAGCTTCATTTCCAGCTCCAGCCGCTCCTTGCTGCGGCCTGCGGCAATGAAGGGAATGCCATATTCGGCAAGGTGCCAGCTCACGAGCTTGCCAGTGTAACCGCTAGCGCCATACAGGACGACCTCTGGACCACTCATCTTACTCTCCTATTTCGATTTTCTGGTTGGGATTGGCGAAGTATATTTCAGAGGATCGCGCGCGCAGCATCTCGGTCAAAAAGCGCTCCTGCGGCTTTTCCGATGCCGTCTTGGGAATCTCGGTCACGAATTGCAGGATGGATGGCACGCTGTTGACCGACAACGCCTGACGACAGCGCGCGACCACGGCGGCGGGATCAAAATCGCCCCGCGCAGGCACGATTGCGGCCACAACCTCGCGCTCGCCGGGCGCATTGACGGTGGTTTTGACGCCATAGACATAGACGTCATCGACCATGGCATCCTCGGCGAGCACCTTTTCGACATCGCTTGGCGCGATGAATTCGCCATTGCGGCGGATCGCGGTGCCGATACGATGCGCAAAATAAAACCAGCCCTGCGCATCGCGCCAGCCAATGTCGCCGCTGCGAAACCACCCGCCGCGCGTTTTGGCGCGGGATGCCGGCTCGTTCCGGTGGTAATTGACCGACGGGACTGTGCCATCGGCGTTGCGAAAGCATATCTCGCCAAACTCGCCATCGGCCACGGGATTATCGTCGTCATCAAGAATTTCACATTGCGCTCCCGCCGGAGCGCGGCCCACTGATCCCACTTTGGCGCCGGGCGGCGGATTGAGCAACAGGCCGCCCTCCGCCGTTCCGTAAAACTCAAAGATTTCCACGCCAAAGCGCTCGGAAAATTCATCCCACATGGTGGCGGGCATCCCCGCGCTCAGCACGAAGCGAACCTTGTGGGCGCGGTCATAGGCGCCCTGCGGCTCGGCAAAGATGGCCGTCGTCATGCCGCCCAGCAGGTTGAACGTCGTGCAGCCATAACGCGCCAGAATCTCCCACAGGCGCGATTTGGTGAATTTACGGCTGATGACCGCGGGCAATTGCATGGTGAGCGCATTGCCCAGCGTCATGAATTGCGCGTTCGAATGCGATAGCGGCAGGCCGGTATAAGGCTTGTCTTGCGCGGTCAGCCCGATCATCGGCCCGACATTGGCCGCAAACATAAACCGCGCGTGGGTCGAACGGATCGCCTTGGGGTCGCCGGTCGTGCCCGATGTAAAGATCATCTGCATCGGCGCGGCCGGATCGATGGCCCGCAGCGGTTGTTCGGCACATTCGGCGCCAAGAACATCGGCCATCGCGCGATAGCGGCGTCCGGCCCGCGCATGTCCTTCCGCCAAAGTCCCGACCACCCAGATCCATTCCAGCTTCGGCAGGCGATCGAGAATGGCCTCGACATGGGGCAAGGCATAGTCGCCAACCACCACGCCCCGACAATCCGCAAAGTCGAGCATATAGCGCAATTTTTCGCCCGTGATCCGTGGGTCGAGGGGGACATAGACGGTGCCCGCCATCGACGAGCCGATCATGCAGTCCACAAATTCGGCGTGGTTGTGCATGACCAGCCCCAGCGCATCGCCCTCGCCCATGCCTTCCTGCCGCAGCGCCGCGCAAATGGCGCTGCCGTTGCGCCACAGATCAGCGTAACTGCGCAACACTTCCAAGAGGCTGCCATCGGGTTCGACATGGACGAAAGTCAGTCGAGGGGCTGCGCCCAGCGCCGCCCGCCCGTCCCGAACCGCCTCCAGGATGTTTTTCTGGGCGAGTCCGATCATCGCGACAGCACCGTCATGGTCAGCGCGGCAGAATCCTCGCCGAGAAAGCCACCGCCATTTTCCGCGACCGCCACCCGCGCGCCCTCCACCTGCCTTGCGCCAGCCTCACCGCGCAATTGCACCGTCAATTCGTGGATCTGCCCAAGGCCGGTCGCGCCGATGGGATGGCCCTTGCGCACCAGCCCACCCGAGGGATTGACCGGAACCCGCCCGCCAAGGCTCGTCGCGCCATCATGGAGCAGCGCCAGCGCGTCCTCGGGCGCGCACAGGCCCAGCTTCTCGTAATACATCAATTCCGCAGGGGAGGAGGCATCGTGCAGTTCGACGCAATTGATGTCACGCGGATCGATTCCCGCCTCGGCATAGGCCTGCGCGGCAGAGACCGTGGTCAGATCGGTCTCGCCCTCAACGCGGTCGTAGCCGCTGGCCAGCAGCGCGCTATCAATCCGCACCGGCTTGCGTATCCCGAATTTGCGGATCGCCCGTTCCGACATGATGATTGCCGCTGCCGCCCCGTCGCCAATCGGCGAGCACATCAACAGCGTCAGCGGATCGATGATGGGCGCCGCCGCCAGCACCTGATCGATCGACAGCACATCGCGGAACTGGGCGTTGGGATTGAGGCTGCCGTGGAACGAGTTCTTGGCGGAAATGGCGGCGAAATCGCGCGCTGTTGCTCCGGTGCGGGCCATATAGGCACGCGCCAGCCGCGCATAGATATCCATGAAGATCGAGCGCGTCTGCCCCGCGCCTGCGCTCGACGCGCCATCGGACAGCAGATAGGCATCGAGCGAGGCCGGATCGTCCAGATCGCGACAGCCCTCGAACACCGAGAAAATGCGCTGCTTGTCGGGATGGTAAAGCTTCTCCACGCCGAAAGCCAGAACCACGTCATAGGCGCCCAGCGTGATCATGGTTGCGCCCTGCTGGAGCGCGGTGGACGAGGTGGCACAGGCATTCTCGACGTTGACAACCGGTATCCGCCCGATCCCCACGCCGCGCAGGATCGCTTGCCCCGCGATGCAAACCTGACCGGTGATCACCGGAGCCGCGGCAGTGCCCGCCCATGCCGCCTCGATCGCCGACCGGTCGATTGCGGCATCCTTGAGCGCGGCCTCGATGGCTTCATGGGCAAGGCTCGACAACGACCGGTCAAGATGCTTGCCAAAGCGCGTGATGCCGACGCCCGCGATATATGCGTTCTGTTTCAAGGCGCACCTTTCCCTTGCCGGCGCGGTGATCCGCGCCGGTCTTAGATCGACATAACAATGGTGATCGGCCGGCCCGCCAGCCGCTGCGGTCAGTTGCCGATAAGTTCGGGATCCGACAGCAGCACACCGCCCTTGATAGCGAGCATTTCGTTGCAGCCATCCTCGATCATCGAGGAACGGGCGTCGCGGAAGATCTTTTCGATCGGATATTCGTTGGTCACGCCATTGCCGCCCAGCATCTGGATTGCATCACTCGCGACATCGAAGGCCGTTTGCGTGCCCGTGATCTTCGAGAACATGGCCGCTTGCAGCGCGGGCACGGGAACTTGCGCGTTATACTGGTGCGCGCGGCGGGCCATCGCGCGCGCCAGTTCGACGCGGCGGGCCATGTGAAACAGCCGCCGCTGCACATCCTGATGCCTGATGATCGGCACCCCGCCCTGACGGCGTTCGTGGGCATAATCATAGGCGATCTCATAGGCCGCCCGCGCGGTTCCCGTGAAGATCGAGCCCATCAACGCATTGCAATCGGTGTGAATGGCATAGACCGCGCGCTTGTAGTCTTCCGGACCGGCCAGCAAATGGTCGATGTCCACTTCGACATTGTCAAAGAACACTTCGCCCTGTGGCAGCGCCCTCTGGCCCAGCTTGTCGAGCGCGCGCCCGCGCGAGACGCCGGGGTGATCGAGCGGCACGATGACGCAAACGCCTTCGGCAGGGTTGAACCCGCTGTCAGACTGGAGACCGCAATAAAGCACCGTGAGTTCGGCAACCGTGCCGTTAGAACCCCATGCCGATTTCTGGCCGTTGATGATAACCTTGCCATCGGTGATCCGCGCGGTGCAATTCGGGCGGCCATAGCGCCCGCCGGTGGCGAAAATATGGCCGGTGACGTCCAGTTGGTCGGTGCCATGATCCGGCTCGGTGATGCCCCAGCAGCCGATCATGGCGTCCTTGTATTTATCCAGAACATAGCTGTTGCCGAATTTCGCCGCCATCCAGAACGGCAGGATGCCCGCGCCAAACGAAATGGCAAAACCGGCATCCGCCCAGCCCATTTCCTCAAACATCACCGAGACAGCGACCGGCGCATCCTCGGGCGCGATGGCACCGAGCGTTTCAATGTTGATCCCCAGTTCGTGATAGGCCTTCCACGTCGCCCAAAAGGGCGAGCCTGGCGCGATCACCTCGGCGGCGGTCATCTTGTCGAGCTGCTGCCCGACCGGACGCATCACTTCCTTGCCGAAAGTATGCATCATATCCTTGAGCTGCTGCGCGATTTCGGGGAGCGCAGGCTCCGCGCCAAGATCACCCATCTTCACATGCGGATCGCCCGGCCAATCCTTGATAAATTGCGGCGCGTCAAAGCCGGACGCGACGCCCGGTGTCGTGCGATTACCCATCCATCCACTCCATCAATTTCCGCCTTTGTTGGCAGATTATGAGGAAACTTATGCCGGACAACGGGAATAGAGAATGCGAAGTTACGACAAATTTTTGCGTCCTGACGCCATCGGCCTGTCGCCCGTGTCATCCAGGCGGGCGCCGCCTCAATTGTGCTTTCGGTAATCGAGCGGCGATTCGCCCGTCCAGCGTTTGAAGGCGTGAGAAAAGCTGCCGATTTCGTTGAAACCCAAAGCTTCGGCGATATGGGCGACGGAAAGATCGGTGGTGCGCAGCATGAGTTTGGCCTTCTGCTCGCGCACCTGAAAGACCAGATCGCTAAAGGTCAGGCCGGAATCGGCCAGCTTGCGCTGCAAGGTGCGTTCGTGCAGGCACAGTTCCTGCGCGACGCGCGTGATGTTCATCCTGTCCATCCCGCCGTGCAGCAACAGCAAATAGACGCGCGAGACGAGGCCCGCCTGCGCATTCATCCGTTCCAGCATCTTTTCACACAGACGGCGATAGGTGGTTTCCAGCACGCCATTGGCCAGCAACAGCGGCGTTTCGGCAAGGCCGGGCGACAGGAACCAGCGCGAGCGCGCATGGCCAAAAGTGATCGGCGCGCCCGACAGGATCGGTGCATCCATCCAGTCGGGCTTGGATTTCAGCGCCGATTCGATGCGGATAAACGACACTTTGCCGGGCGCAAGATCGCGCATGATCCTCTCGACCGAGCCAAGCGACCTTTCCTGACTGAACAGCCAGAGATCCTGATCAACGCCTTCATCGCTGGTCTCGATAAAAGCCGATGATTGCCCGTCAAACACCAGACCATAGCTCAGCAGCGAATAGTTGAGATCCTGAAACGAGTGGGTGAACAGCGTCAAGGCCTCGCCAACGGTTTCGGCGCAAAGGCTGGCCTGCCCCAGCGACCCGAAGGACAGCACGCCGTAATTCAGTCCCAACCGATACCACAAGCCGCGCTTATGCTGGGTCAGCCTTGCAAAAACACGCTGGAGTTCGATTTCCTGCCGGATGGTGATCTGACTGTCGGGGTCCTCGATCTTGAGCATCGTCAGGCCCAGCGGATCGAGGATCGCGGGCACATCGCAGCCTTCCTCGATGAGCGCATTGACCATAAGCCGCGCGCTATGCGTAGCGATCAGGACTGCATCACTGCCGATGTTCCGCATCAATTGCCTTCATGATAACGCCGCGCCGACCCGAAATCAGGCCATTCGCTCCATAGCGCCCATCAACGGATCGCTACAAGCCATGGCGCGGCGCGTCATCTTTTTCGATCGGGGCGATCAGTCTCCCGCGCGAAACATGGCCGGAACGATGTCGGTAAAATTGGCCACATCGCCTATAACGCCCGCCGTGCCGGGCGAGGCCAGCGCAGCATCCAGAGCGGCCTGATCGGTGAAACGCAACAGCACCATGCCCGCCAAAGGCTGGGACGCATCGGCCGGAAACAGCACCTCGGCACTTTCAAGGCCATGGGCGGTCCACGCCGCGCGCGCGATGGGGATATGTGTGCCGACATAATAGTCCCGATCAAAACGGGCGCCGTCGGTGGCGGGATAGCTGACGATCAGGGTGGCCATGGCGGTTTATTTCCTTCTGCTGCAAGGGTTCAAAGCGTAAATTCTTCGGCACTCAGCGCATATAGGCCTTTTGCCCCAGCCCGCACGGATGTGGCCAATCCGGCGGCCTCGGGCACGATATGGGCAAGATACCAGCCGGCAACGGCGATCTTGCTCCGCAGGAAGGCGGAATGTCCGGCGCCTTGTTCGAACTCGCGCGCCGTGATCCGCGCCTGGCGCTCCATCAGCCAGCCGCAGGTCATCACTGATACCATCGTCAGAAAGGGCGTGCTGGCGGCCAGCCGGTCGTCGATATCGGCGCCCAGCAGAATGGCCGCAAGTTCAGCCACCGTGTTGCCCAGCGCGACCAGCCCGCCATCCCGCGCCTCGGCCAGCACATCGGCGACAAGGCCGCGCAGGCTTTCCCCGCCATCGCCAACCAGCTTGCGCCCCACCAGATCGGCGGCCTGAATCCCGTTGGTGCCTTCGTAGATCGGCGCGATGCGGGCATCACGGTAATACTGCGCCGCGCCGGTTTCCTCGATAAAGCCCATGCCGCCATGCACCTGAATACCAAGGCTGGCGACTTCGCACCCCACATCCGTCCCGTGCGACTTGGCCAGCGGGGTCAGCAGATCGAGCCGCTGCTGTGCGCCCTCTTGCCCAAGCGCGGTGCGGTCCACTTCCGAAGCGGCCAGATAGACCAGCGCGCGAATGGCCTGCGTCTGCGCCTTCATGCGCATCACCATGCGCCGCACATCGGGATGCTCGATGATGGCCACCGGGCCAGCCGCAGGTTGCGACGCGCGCACCGATTGCACCCTGTCGCGGGCATAGGCGATGGCCTGCTGCGTGGCGCGCTCGGCAATCTCGACGCCCTGTAGCCCGACGTTGAGACGCGCATTGTTCATCATGGTGAACATGGCGCGCAACCCGCCGCCTTCCTTCCCGACCAGCCAGCCGGTGCAATTGTCGTGATCGCCAAAGGCCATCACGCAGGTGGGCGAGGCGTGAATGCCCAGCTTGTGTTCGATCGAGGCGCAGCGCAGATCGTTGCGCGTGCCGTCGGGGCGGATCTTGGGCACCAGAAAAAGCGAGATGCCCTTGGTGCCCGCAGGCGCTCCCGGGGTGCGGGCCAGCACCAGATGGACGATGTTGTCGACAAGATCGTGCTCGCCAAAGGTGATGAAGATCTTGGTGCCCTTCACCCGCCAGCTGCCATCTGCGGCAGGGGTGGCCGTGCTGCGCAGCGCGCCCACGTCTGACCCTGCCTGCGGCTCGGTCAAATTCATCGTGCCAGTCCACGCGCCGGTCACCAATTTGGGCAGATAAAGCTCGCGCAATTCGGGCGAGCCATGCCGCTCGATCGCCTCGATCGCGCCGCTGGTCAGCATCGGGCACAATTGCAGGCTCATATTGGCCCCGCCCAGACATTCCGACACCGCAAAGTCGAGCACATTGGGCAGCCCCTGCCCACCATATTCCGCCGAAGCCTTGATCGCGCCCCAGCCCCCTTCGACATAGGCCGCATAGACCTCGCGAAAGCCGGGCGGCATGGTCACCTCGCCATCGTGCCATTCCAGCCTCGTGGTATCGCCCACGCGATTGGTCGGCGCCCACACATCGGCCGCAAACGCACCCACCCCGTCAAGGATGGCATCAACCATCTCGGCATCGGCGCCAGAAAAGCGCCCCGCACCGGCAAGATCACCAATGCGGGCCACGTGTTCGAGCACGAAGCGCTGTTCAAGGACAGGTGGCGTATAACTCATATGCGATGACCCCGATGAATGGATAGGTAGCGCGACTGGCGGGTTTCAGAGTTGTGCGACCAACTGCGGCACGATTGCGAACAGATCGCCAACCAGACCAAGATCGGCGACCTGAAAGATCGGGGCGTCCTCGTCCTTGTTGATGGCGATGATGGTCTTGGAATCCTTCATGCCCGCCAGATGCTGGATCGCGCCCGAGATGCCAACCGCGACATAGATGTCGGGCGCCACGATCTTGCCGGTCTGGCCCACCTGATAATCGTTGGGCACATAGCCCGCGTCCACCGCCGCGCGGCTGGCGCCAATGGCGGCGCCCAGCTTGTCGGCCAGCGGGGTGATGGTGGCGGCAAAGGTGGCGGCATCCTTGAGCGCTCGCCCGCCAGATACGATGATCCCCGCGCTGGTCAGTTCCGGCCGCTCGCTCTTGGCAATTTCCGCGCCGAGGAAGCTCGACAGCCCCGCATCGATGGCCCCCGAAACCGCCTCTACCGCCGCCGAACCGCCGCTGGCATTGGCCTTGGCAAAAGCGGTGCCGCGCACGGTCATCACCAGCTTGGTATCGCGCGATTCAACCGTGGCGATGGCATTGCCGGCATAGATCGGGCGGGTAAAGGTCTTTGGTCCGTCGACCGAGAGGATATCCGATAGCTGCATCACATCGAGCAGCGCGGCCACGCGCGGCGCAATATTCTTGCCATGGGAGGTGGCCGGCGCGAGAAAGGCGTCATAATCCGCCATCAGTTGCGCGATCAGCGGCGCGACATTTTCAGCCAGAGCATGGGCAAAAGCGGCGTCATCGGCCTTGAGCACCCTGGCCACGCCTGCGATCCGCGCAGCGGCCTCCGCCGCCCCGTCACAATCGGCACCCACCACCAGCGCGGTCACCTCGCCCAATTGCGCGGCTGCCGTCACCACGGCCAGCGTCGGATCCTTGACCGAGGCATTATCGTGCTCGACCCAAACAAGTGTCCTGGACATCAGGCTACTCCCATTTCCTTGAGCTTGACCACCAGCGTCGCGACATCGGCCACCTTGATGCCGGCCAGCCGCACCGCCGGCTCGGACACCTTCAGCATCGTGAGGCGGGGCGCCGTATCCACGCCAAAATCGGCCGGAGTCCTGATCGCGAGCGGCTTGGACTTGGCCTTCATGATGTTGGGCAGCGAAGCATAGCGCGGCTCGTTCAGGCGCAGGTCGGTGGTGACGACTGCTGGCAGCGCCAGCCTCACGGTCTCCAGCCCGCCATCGACCTCGCGCTTTACCACCACGGCGTCGCCCTCGACGGAAATGGCGCTGGCAAAGGTGCCCTGCGGGCGCCCCAGCAAAGCGGCGAGCATCTGCCCCACCTGATTGCAATCATCGTCGATCGCCTGCTTGCCGGTGATGATCAGGCCAGGGACCTCCTCGTCAGCAATCGCCTTGATGAGCTTGGCCACCGCCAGCGGCTCCATCTCGTCATCACTCTGCACCAGAATGGCGCGATCCGCGCCCATCGCCAGCGCCGTGCGCAGCGTCTCGGCGGCCTTGGCAGGCCCGACCGACACCGCCACGATCTCGCTCACCACGCCCTTTTCCTTCAGGCGGATGGCCTCTTCGACGGCGATCTCGTCGAAGGGGTTCATGCTCATCTTCACATTCGCAAGATCGACACCCGTTCCATCCGCCTTCACCCGCGGTTTAACGTTATAGTCGATCACGCGCTTTACGCAGATCAGGGCCTTCATGCGCCATACCCTCCCAGGTTGATCTTCTATTTTCGCTCAAACTTTCTCAAAACACGTCGACTGGCGCCCTCATAATATCATGGCCGTCGTTGACAGGCGCGAGCCAGGCGCTGACTTTGGGCAATTCGTAGCTGTAAAAATACTCGCAGGCGGCAATCTTGCCCTGCGCGACATGCAAGGCCTCACCCCTCAATCGGGGCAGAGCGCGCGTGGCGACAACCGCCTGATCAAGCCACAGCCAACCCATCACGGCATGGCCAAACCCGAACAAAAACGAGGTCGCATCGTCAAGCATCCGGGCAGGTGGCCGTTGTTTGAGCAATTGAATGGTGCCGTGGATCTCGCGCCAGGTGGCCCGAAGATGCATGGCCAGAAAGCCCAGCCCGGGCTGATCGGCGGTGGCCTCGATGGTGCGGGCGATACGGGCGCGCAGAATTTCCAGCCCCTTGCCCTCGCGCAGGATCTTGCGGCCAAGCAGATCCATCCCCTGAATTCCGGTGGTGCCCTCGTGGATGGGGTTGAGCCGGTTGTCGCGATAGAGCTGCTCGACATCGAAATCGCGCGTATAGCCATAGCCACCATGCACCTGGATCGCCAGATCATTGGCCATCAGCCCGAATTCCGAAGGCCATGTCTTGGCAATGGGCGTCAGCAGCGAGAGCAGCGCGGCATTGTCGGGGTCTTCGTCCTGATCCACCAGCATGGCGCTATACAGGCACAGCGCGAGCGAGCCTTCGGCATAGCATTTTTGCGCGAGCAGCATCCGGCGCACATCGGCATGTTCGATGATCGGCGTCTGCGGGCCATCGGCCTGCTTGCGCCCCTGCCCGCGCTCCGTGGCATAGGCCAGCGCATGCTGATAACCGCGATAGGCCAGCGCCGCCGCGCCAAAGCCCACGCTGATGCGCGCCTCGTTCATCATCATGAACATCTGCCGCAGCCCCTCGCCCACAGACCCGACCAGCCAGCCCGTCGCGCCTTCGTTCTCGCCAAAGTTGAGCAGGCAATTGGAGGTGCCGCGATAGCCCATCTTGTGATTGAGACCTGCCACCGCCAGATCATTACGACTGCCATCGGGCAGCGTGCGCGGCACAATGAACAGCGAAATGCCCGAAGTCCCGCTCGGCAGATGGCCATCGGCGTCGGGCACCTTGGCCAAAACCAGATGCACGATGTTTTCCGAAATGTCCTGATCGCCGCCCGAAATCCACATCTTGTTGCCAACCAGCCGATAGCGCGCGCCCAGTTCATCCTCACCCTCGCGCACCGCGCGGGTCTGCACCTCGCCAAGGTTCGATCCGGCCTGCGGCTCGGAAAGACACATTGTGCCAAACCAGCGCCCCTCGATCTGCGGAAGGGCAAAGGCCTCGACCTGCGCCGGCGAGCCAAAGGCCGCGATCAGGCGGGCATTGGCGCCGGTCAGCATAACATAGGCCGAGGTGGCGATATTAGCCGCAGCAAACCACGCATAAGAGATGGCCGAAACCGAAAAGGGCAGCCCGAACCCGCCCAGATCGCTCGGAAAGCTGGCAGAGAACAGGCCAAGTTCGGCATATTGCCGCAAGGCATCCCCGATCGCGGGGAGCACATGCACGCCATCGGCATCAAGGTAAGGCTCGATGCTGTCGCTCGCCTTATAATGCGGCAGGAACACATCGGCCGCCAGCCGCTCCGAAAGATCGAGAATGGCCCCGATGGTCTCGCGATTGTGATCGGCAAATTTGCCATGTTCGAGCAGGCCTTCGAGCCTGAGCCAGTCGAACAGCAAAAAGTCCACATCAGCGCGGCGCAGAAGAGGATGAGTCATGTTCAGGCCCGCTCCCAGATCGCGGCGATGCCCTGCGCGCCGCCGATGCACATCGTGGTCAGCCCATAGCGGCCCGATGTGCGCGCAAGCTCGTAGGCGAGCTTGGTGGTGATGATCGCGCCCGTCGCGCCGACGGGGTGGCCAAGCGAGATGCCGCTGCCGTTGGGATTGACCTTGGCAGGATCAAAACCAAGCTCGCGCGCCACGGCGCAGGCCTGCGCGGCAAAAGCTTCGTTCGATTCGATCACATCCATATCCGCCACGCTCAGTCCGGCGCGTTCGAGCGCGATCCGTGATGCCGGAACCGGACCAATGCCCATATAGGCCGGATCAACCCCCGCGTGGCCATAAGACACCAGACGGGCAAGCGGCTTGAGACCGAACTGCCTGACCGCATCGCCGCTGGCCAGAATGACGGCCGCGGCCGCATCGTTGATGCCGGAGGCATTGCCTGCCGTCACCGTGCCGCCCTCGCGCTTGAACACCGGCCGCAGCTTGGAAAAATCGGCCATCTGGGGGTTGGTGCGGACATATTCGTCGGTTGCGAAATGCACCACGCCCTTGCGCGTCGAGATTTCCACCGGAACGATCTGATCCACGAAATAGCCGTTGGCGATGGCATGCGACGCGCGCAACTGGCTTTCGAGCGCCAGCGCATCCTGCTCTTCGCGGGTGATGGAATATTGCTCGGCCAGATTTTCCGCCGTCACGCCCATCAAAATGTCGTTGAAAGGATCGGTCAGCGCGCCGTTCAACCCATCAACCAACACCGTATTGCCCATTTTGTTGCCCCACCGCACAGCAGGAGCATAGAAGGCCGCCCGGCTCATGACATCGACCCCGCCGGCAAGCGCAATGCCGCAATCGCCAGCCATGATCGACTGGGCCGCCGACAGGATCGCCTGAAGCCCTGAACCGCACAGGCGGTTGACCGTCATCGCCGGAACTTCCTTGGGCACGCCCGCGCCCATGGCGGCAATACGCGCAACATAGGCGTCGCGCGGCTCGGTGATGACCACGCTGCCAAACACGACATTGCCGACCTGTTCGGGCGCGATGCCCGCACGCTCGATGGCGGCGCGGGCGGGGATGGCGGCCAGCTCGCCCGGCTTTTGATCCTTGAGCGTACCGCCAAAGCTGCCGATCGCGGTCCGCGCCGCGGAAACGAGGAAAATATCTGCCATGCGCGCTCTCCAGTCCCGGATTAAACGTTCAGATCGGCAAAGCATGCGCCTCACCCGTGCCGTCTGTACGATCTTTCAAATATATTTGAAAGATCGTCCTGTCAAGCACCCGACGATCACGCGAGTTCGTCAGAAAATATGCAATAAATTTGGAATTATGCCACAGTGCATGGCTGTACGCATGCCGCTAGACGGCTGCCAGAATCGATATAAAAGGGGCTGGCCGCCTTACCTTGCGCCAGCCCCGATCAATCCGCGCTTACGCCGTATCAGCGGCCGCGCTGCTCCATCGCGCGCTGAAGGGCGCAATAGGAATAATAAATCTGAATTGTGAGATAAGACCAGACAAACAAAGCTATCGTATAAAAATTCATAACCACGTTGGCCGCGTCGCCAGGAATTTTGTAAAAATCATACATATAGGCGATTGTTTGATTGGTTATCGCCGCAATTATCACGCCAAAAGCGTGTCGCTTCTCGCCATACTTATGCAAAACATAGGCGAAATAGGCGAGATAGATGGTGAAGATCGACCACATGAAAAGAAGAATATATTTCAGATCATTCGCCATATAGCTCGTCAGCAGGGCGAGCGTGGCCAAGCTTGGCACCACAAACAGCAACAGATCGGCACGGATCGAGGGACGGTAGCGATGCGTCAGCACCATAAGCCCCGCCACCGTGACAATTGGCAGCCCGAAGGCCCGCGAAAACGTGTCCAAAAACTCGACCCCGAGGTAATTGATCGGCGAGTGATTTAGCTCATAGATCATGAAATTGGTCGATGATGTCGCCAGCAGAAACCACTCCACCCCAATCAGGTAATTTTTCAGCTTGCAGAATTTCACACCATAGTAAAACCCGCTGGCCGCCAGCGCGATGGTCCCGATACAAATGCATATAAGTCTGGGGTCCACAGCCACCTCCCGCTTTCAAATTGGAGTCTAGATATCCGCTGGCGAGCAATCAAGATTCGCTTGGCACAAGCAAGGGGCTGGGATGCACGCCCGACACCTGCTTGCCATGGAGCAATTCGATCGGGCTGCACATTTCGCCCTCGATTTCGATCCAGCCCATCTTGCTCGACGGAATCCACGACCACCCCAGCAAGGTCTGCAATTCCTCGGAGAAGGTTTTGACCACTTCGACCGGCAGCGCCAGATAGAGATTTTCCTCCTGACGCACCTGCGCCAGATCATAGGTCATGGTCAGACCGGTGCGCCAGAAATCGGCCGTCCGGTTGGCGCCGCCCCCGTGATAGGTCGAACCGATGAACAGCAGCGCCGAGCCAGCGGCCATTTCGGCCTGAATTGCCTCCTCGGGGGTCGGCATACGCTCATCGTCCCACTTGTGGCTTTCCGGAATGACGTGGGTGGCGCCATTCTCGGCGGTGAAATCCGTAATCGCCACCATCACCTGAAGCCGGGCCTCGCCGGCGCCGGGCTGGTGCTCCCAGAAAAAGGCGAAATCGTCGCGATGCAGGGGTTGCTCGACCTGCCCCGGCCCGATCTGGATCACCTGCGTCACGCCGATGCGGATATCCGGCACCTGCTCGATGCGCTGATTGCCCATCCATCCATAGCTGATCTTTTTGCGCAGAATCTTGTCCGCCGCTCCCTTAAACAGCGGGTGCAAAGCCACATCGGCCATATAGCGCGTACGGGCGAACAAGGTGCCGGCGCGGCGGGTCTGCACCCCCGCAAACTCGGCATCGCTGCCGGTCGGGGTCCGGGCGAGGATAGCGTCGAGGTCGGCCTTGAGCTTTTGCAGCAAAGGCGCATCAAGGAAATTCTCGATGATCACGCCGCCCGCGGCCATGATGACCTCGACCACTTCATCGACGGTTGCGGTATTGGGAAGCACCGGCATTTTGATATCGGACATGATGGTTGCTTTCAAAAATTGCGCGAGATGAAAGGATCAAACCGAAAGCTAGGCAGTGCGCTGCCGCTGATAATTGACCGGCGTGCCGTGCCAGCCCGCCCAGCGCTTTTCCCAATAGAGATTGTGCAGCCGCGTGGTGATCGCGCCCGGCCCGTCCGCGCCGCCCAGGACATGGCCATCGGCGGTGTTGATCGGCATGATGCCGCCTGCGGTCGAGGTCATGAACGCCTCGTCGGCATCGTATAATTGCTCGACATGCACCTTGGCCGCCCAGGTCGGATAGCCAAGCTCCCGCGACAATTCGAGCGCCGATTTGCGCGTGATGCCTTCGAGACAGCCGGTGCCGGGCGTAAAAACCTGCCCGTTCTTGACGATAAACAGATTGGTGCCCGGCGCCTCGGTCAGATAGCCGTCCTGATCGCACAGCACAGACCATTCCTTGCCCGCCGCGCCCGCCTCGAACAGCGAAAGTTTGAGATCCATCCAGTGAAAATTCTTGGCCGTAGGATCGACCGCTTTCGAAGGGATGCGGATATACCGCTTGCTGACATAGACATCGATGCCGCGCGCGCGCTGTTCATCGTTGGAAATGAACTTGTAAGGCACCGCATAGGCGTAAAAGGCGTGGTCGTAAGAGGCCGGATCCGTGCGCCGCGTGCTGTCGCGCAGCAGGCCGCGCGTGACCGCCCACCACACATAGGCCTCACGCGTGCCCGAAAGCCGCACCAGCTCGCTCAATATGTCGATGGTTTCCTGACGGCTATAGGGATTGGTGAGCAAGAATTTTTCGCAGGCGCTGTCAAAGCGGTCGAGGTGATCCTCAAGCCGAAAGAAATAGCCCTTGCTGACGCTGACCACATCATAGGCGGCGTCGGCCTGATTAAAGCCAAGATCGAGCAGCGGCACTGTCGCCTTGGTGATATCGCAATATTGGCCGTTGGCGAAGGCCGCGCCATAGTGGAACTCCGGATCGACCGGCAGCCGAGCGTGCTCGGGGTTGGTGGCCATGATCGATTCAACGGGTGTGATAGTCATTGCGCGGTTCCCAACGTGTCCGAATGTGAGGCGGCGGCTTTACGTCCATGCTGGTCGCGGCAGAATTTCGCGCGCGTCCCGAACCGGCCGCAAGGGCAAATTGTGTATGCAACTATGTCCTACAATAAATCCACCTGTCAAGACCCCAAACCCGCATGGCTGCGCGATTTTGCCAAGACAAACCCCGCGCCGAAAACCGACGCGGGGTGTGCTACTTCCTGCGATAAAGCCCTGTTCAGCCTAGGGGATTATTGCTTCTTGGGTGCCGGAAAATCCTTGCCGTCATGGGCATCCCACGCCTCGTTGATAATATAGGCGAACAATTGCCGGGCTTGCAGATCGGTGATGTCCTTGAATTTCGGCATCCCGCCCTGTGCCAGAGCGCCGTGCTGCACCACCGACTTCAGCATCGCCAGATCATTGGGCGGCATACGATTGAGGCTCGGGATGGTGCCGCCCGAGGATTGCGCCTTGATGCCATGGCAATCGACGCAGCCGTTGGTTTCAAACAGCACCTTGCCCTCGTCGGCAAGCGCCAGATCCTGCCTTGGCGCGGGCGGCGTGGGGATCGGGATGACCTTGTTCAACGCGGGATAGGGCGCGTTGCCGCCAAGACGGAAGGCCAACAGGCGCGGGGCCGTCCGCGATGCCTCGGTCGAATTGTATTTCGCGAAATAGGATCCGGTGGCCGAAGCTGCGCCATTGCCGGTTGCCACGATGATATATTGCGCACCATCGACCATCACGCTCGAAGGCGCACCGCGAATGGCGCCGCCGGTCTGATGGCTCCAGACCTCCTTGCCGGTGGCCTCGTCAAAGGCGACCAGGCGCCCATCGGCCATGCCCTGAAACACCAAACCGCCTGCGGTGTGCAGCAAGCCGCCATTGATCGGCAGCGGCGTGTTTTGGCTGCGCCATTTGACAGATCCCGCCACCGGATCCCACGCGACGACATTGCCATAGGATTTCCACTTGGGATCGCCCGAGCTGCCATAATAGAAATCCATCAGGATCCCGCCCAGCCAGTCGCGCGAATCATTTTTCACGCTGGTTGGCATCACCATGGTCGGGATATAGACCAGATGGCTGACCGGATCATAGGCCAGCGCTTCCCAGCCATGGCTGCCGGCAAGGCTGGGCAGCACCACATTGGCCTGGCTGCGGTTGAGCCAGTACATGCCCTGCTTGTCGGGAATCGGGCGCCCGTTGGCGTCCAGACCCTTGGCCCAGTTCATCGGCGCGACCTGCGAGCCTTTGAGATATTTGCCGGTTTGTGCATCGAACACATAGGCAAAGCCGTTCTTGGGAACGCTGAGCACCACGTGGCGCGACTGACCGTCGATGGGCAGGTCGGCAATCATGATCCCGACCGAGGCGTCATAGTTCCAGCCATCGTTGGGCGTTTCCTTGAAATGCCACTTATAGGCGCCGGTGCGCCCATCGACCGCGACGACCGAATTGGTGAACAATTCATCGCCCGCATCCAGCGCCCGCCGCGTCGGATCAAAGGGCGAAGGGCCGCCGACACCAAACACCAGCTGGTGCAGCTTGCTATCATAGGTCAGCCCGTCCCACACGCTGCCGCAGCCATGGGATTTGCCATACCAATTGGTGCCCCAGGTCTTTTCAGCCTTGGTGTAAACCGCATTGTCCTGCGGCTTGGACGGATCGCCAGGCACGGTGAAGAAGCGCCATTTGTGCTTGCCGGTTTCGGCATCGAAAGCATCGACATAGCCGCGCGTCGATCCTGAATCCATGCAGGCATTGCCGGTGAACACCATGCCATCGCCCACGCGCGGCGCCGAGGTGATGCCGTACATCTGCGTGGAATCGCAGGAGGTGGCCGTCCAGACCTGCTTGCCGGTCTTTTGATTGACCGCGATCAGGCGGCAATCGCCGGTGGCAATGATGGCCTTGTCGCCCCACAGCGCGACACCCCGATTCATCCGTCGTGCCCAATAGCCGGTGACCGTCTGCTTCGACTGATCATCATAGGCCGCGCCAAAGGTCCACAATTGCTTGCCGCTGCGCACATCATTGGCAAAGATCTGCCCGCTCGGGCCGCCCTGAAAAACGATGCCGTCCTTCACCAGCGGATTGCCAACGAGGCCATCGGGCGTCGGCATATCGGCCGACCACGCCAGCCCCAGCCCTTTCACACTGTCCTTGCTGATCTCGCCCAATTCGGAATGATGCTGCATATCCGACGAATTGCCGAGAAATTCCCAATCCGTATTATCCGGTCCGCGATGCCCGCAAGCCGCGGCAAGCAGCGTGAGCGTAAGTCCTGCAAGCCTTTTCATGCCACTTGACCTTCCGTTGAGATGATTTGTTCGAAAACAGCCGCCATTTCGCTCTGGCCGTGGCCGGTTTCCATCGCGCGGCCAAGATAGGCGAGCACTCGATCGGTCCATTCAGGATTGATCCTGGCATCGCACATCGCCTGCCGCACCATTTTGATGCCGCCATACCAGGCGTCAATCGGCGCGCCCTCGCCGGTATAGGCATAATTGCCCGAGGCCAGCTTCTCCACGCTCAGCGCCAGAGTCGCGGCGATCAGGCCGGGGAACAGATTGCCCTCGACCAGATCGCGATAGACCTCCAGCGGGGCGCCTTCAGCCTGACACAGCGCGGCGCCATTGAGAAAAGCCAGCGTGGCGCCCGGCACCACCGTGCCCGCCATGGCCAGATCGAGCGCTGCTGAACTGCCAATCTTGTCGCTGATATAGAGCGCCTGCCCAGTCATACCGCGCAACAGCGACTCGACGCGATCAAAGGTTGCCCGCGTGCCGGAATAGAGAATGGCGCCCTGATCGGTGCCGATATGCATGGGATAGCCCTGAATCGCGCCTTCCAGCAGCGCCAGCCCGACCGCCTTGGCCCAAGCCTCGCTGGCGCGCGCTTCGCTCGGGGTGCGGGTGGTCAATTGGACCAGCACCTTGCCGCGCAGGGCAGAGGCCACGTCCTCGCGGTGCAGCAGCGCGCTGACCGTGGCGTAATCGGCCACACAAACCACCACCACATCGGCGCCGGTCACCGCGTCCAGCACATTGGCGGCCACGGCGACGCCCTGCCGCGCGAAAGGCTCGGCCTTGCCCGCCGAGCGGTTCCATACCCTGACACACCAATGGTCCGCGATCAGCGCGCGCGCCAAGGCCGCCCCCATCTCGCCCAACCCCAGCACCGCGACTTGCGCTGTTTGCTTATCCACCACCGTCCCGGACTCCCTGATAATCGCTGCGCTCCCCGCTCAAGCCATGCATCCACTCATGCCGCCATGCGCGCAGGCGGCATGGCGAATCCCGCAGCCAAGCAACAAATAAATCTTACAGTTTTGTAGGACGATGTAAAGCGCAACTATCGCCCCCCGGGGGGGGGGGAATAGGAGGCCCCGGCGGGGGTGGCTAATGCGGTAAAGCCCTCACACACCATTGGCGTGACCACCAACTGTTGCTCGCAGGGCGCCC
>JARLJC010000228.1 GCA_031291435.1 Alphaproteobacteria bacterium
CTTCCGCTCGCTGGAAGGCATTGGCGGCATCAAGCGCAGCGAAGGCATTGCCGTAACTAAGGTTGGTGAACGTCACTGCCGTTGGCCAGTTGGCGATCCGCGCTCACCTGATTTCCGTTTCTGCGGCTGCACCGCGCATGAAGGCTTGCCTTACTGCGTCGATCACGCCCGCGTCGCTTACCAGAATGTCAGCAAGCGCACGCGGCAGGCGGCACCTGTTCCGGCCAACACGGAAAACACAGCTCACTAATTCGAGAGCGAGTATATTTAAATAAACCGGCCATCTTCGGGTGGCCGGTTTTTTTATGGGGCAGGACAGCGCAAGAGAAGGACGTGGGGGACAGGACGTGGGGGACACAATAAAACGGGCCTGAAAGGCCGCGATATAAAGCCACAGTTCGGATGGCCCGTTTTATTGTGTCCCCATCGGCTTGTCCCCATCGGCTTCGCTGGCTCTATTGCGGCGCGCCCCAGCGCAGTACAACCTGCGCGGCTTTCATGCCGGAACGTAACGCGCCTTCGATAGTTGAAGGTAATCCCGTCGCCGTCCATTCGCCCGCCAGCGCCACGTTCTTCCAGCCGGTATAAGAGGTGGGTCTGCGGATATTCTGTTCCGGCGTGGCGGCAAAGGTCGCGTATTTTTCGAGGAAGATGCGGTGCGGCGGCACATGCGCCGGATCGAGATGCAGCAGTTGCGCAATCTCATGCCACACCAAAGCCGCCATATCGCGCACGGCGATATTCTTGTGACGCTCGGCGCAACTGATGGTGACCGAGGCGATGCCGTTACGCACGAACACCCATTCGGCATAGCCGCCGATCATGCCGGTAAAACCCATGCCGTCGTCGGGCGCATCGACGCGGAAATGGGCGTTGATGATGGAACGGAAATCCGTCGGCGTCGGCACTTCGGGCAGAAGCTCGCGCATGAACCAGGCGGGCAGGGCCAGCACCACCCAGTCTTCGACGCCGATTTCGATCATGGTGCCGTTGAAATCGAGTTCGCGAACCTGATCGCCTTCCCACAGCAGCGAGCGCAGGCGGTGATAATATTTCACCTCGACATCATGCTGGCGCAGCGTGTTGAGGCAGGGCTGCACGAAACTTTCCGACAGCCCGACTTTGGGGATGAGCGGGATGCAGGCCTTACCGCCGACGGCGAAAGTCTGCGCGAAGATGTTTTTGAGCAGCAGGGCCGAAGAAATATCCGGTTCGGTATTGAGCGCGCCGATGATAAACGGCTCCCAGAAACGGCGATAGAGCGGGTTCGATTTATCGAGCAGGTTGCCGAGCCGGTCGGTCGCGTCGGCCTTGAGGAGGGGCAAAGCCGACAAATAATCCGCCGGTTTGGTGCCGAGGACGCGGCGGTTTTTGTCGAAAATCCACCAGGGCAGGGCGCCCTTGTTCATGCGCACGGTCCAGCGTTCGCCCGTGCCGATATCGATAAAGGGAAACACGGGCGCGCCGGGGCCGCCCATCGTATCGAGCGCGTTGGTCAGGTACAGATAATCCTGCACCGCGACATTGCCCGACAGCACCAGATGATTGCCGTTATCGACCCGGCAGCCGAGTTCGCGGTCGAGGAACGAGCGGCAGCGCCCGCCGGCAAAGGGTGCTGCTTCGTAAACCGTGACCTTTTCGCCGGACAAAGCGAGCTGCAGCGCGGTCGAAAGACCGGCCATTCCCGCGCCGATGACATGCACATGGCGTTTAGTCATGTTGAATATAAGTCCTTATGTCCCCCCTCCCTAACCCTCCCCACAAGGGGGAGGGAATCAGGCCGGTCTATTTGCAACCGGGATTCTCTTTCTGCAAATGTCGAAGAAAGAGAACAAACAGCGCCACAATCCGCGTGGAATTCCCTCCCCCTTGTGGGGAGGGTTAGGGAGGGGGGATATAACGCAAAAACATCCATCATCCGAAATACCCTCTCGCCAACAGGGCGATTTTTTTCCATTTCGGCAACCTAACCCGTTCGGAGGGATTCTGCCAATCCTTCGCGACCAGCTGATCGAAAATCGCGCCGTAATAAAAACGCATGATGCGGGCCGGGCGCATGGCGGACGGAATGCATTTGGACATGCATTCATCGGCCCATTGATACTGGTCGCGGGCATCGTCGGCAAGATCGCGGCACACGGATGCCAGATGCGGCGAGCGCAGAATGTCGCGCGGGTTGCGGGATATTATGCCATGTTTGTCGAGCAGATCGCTGGGTAAATACAAACGCCCGCGCGCCGCGTCTTCGGCGATATCGCGCAGGATGTTGGTCAATTGCAAAGCGCGGCCGAGATGATGCGCGACCTGCATCGCTTCCGCCGAAGAGTCGCCAAAAATGCGTACCGAAACCCGGCCTACCGCGCTCGCCACCAGATCGCAATAACGGTCGAGGGTTTTCTCGCCCGGTGCGACGATGGCGACGGAATCCATTTCCATGCCGTCGATGATTTCATGGAAATCTTTTTCGTCGAGATTGAAGGGCTGGATGGCCTGACGCAGCACGACGGTAATGGCGTCACAAGCCCTGCCGCGAAAAACATCGGCAATGCGCCCGCGCCACAATTCGAGGTTTTTGGCGGCGATTTCGGGCGAAGGGCTGTCGTCGGCAATATCGTCAACCTCGCGGCAGAAGCCGTACAGCCCATACATGGCTTCGCGCCGCGCCTTGGGCAGCACGGCCATCCCGGCATGGAAAGAGGTGCGCGAACCGGCCACACGGGCTTTCACTTCGGCGAGCGCCTGCTCGTAGGAAGGCGGGATCAGAACCAAGCGCGCACCACACCGGTCAGGGTTGCGCCGATGATCGAGAGCTTGCCGAGCTTCACATCGTCGGAGAGCGGATCCCGTTTGCGCAGCAGCGCAACCAGCCGTTCCGCTAGCACGCAGATCACCGATGTTTCGCATTTTAACCGCCAGTCGGGCACGAAACGGGGCAGGTTGCGGGCTTCGGCCAGCATCGGTTCGACGCGGTCAAGCATGGCCTGCAGGGTTTTGCCGAGGCCAATGCTCGAAGCCTCATGCGACAGGTCGAGCGTATTGCCTCCATTGGCCGCCAGCATATCCTGTGGAATGTAAACGCGGTCGAGTTCGCGGTAATCGTCGGCGCAATCCTGAATATGATTGATGATCTGGAGGGCGTTGCAGAGCGCGTCATTGGCCTTCCACGCCGTTTCACCGATGCCGTGCAAAGCCAGCACATGCCGCCCGACGGGCGACGCCGAATAATTGCAATAATCGATCAGATCGTCCCAGTCGCGGTAACGCAATTGCGTGGCATCACGTTTGAAGGCGGTCAGCAAATCGAGGCTGTGTTTCGGGGGGACGCCGGTTTCCTTGAGGCTTTCGCGCAACCCGACAGCAGGCAGGATTTCGAAATTGGCGGGGTCGGTCAGCGTGGCCGCGAATTTATCAAGCCGCGCGATTTTGACCTGCGCATCGATCAAGGGATGATCGCTGATATCATCCGCGGCGCGGGCGAAGGCGTAAAAGGCATGCACATGCCGCCGCAAGTCCGGACGGATAAGCGCCGAGCCTACCGGGAAATTCTCGGTGGAGGCGTTCTTGCCGCTGGCGGTTTCGGCCAGATCGATGGATGGGGACGGGGAAAGGGTCATGTCGGAGTGTGTTATACCAAACCCTTACCCCGTAAAGTCAACCGGGATGCGACGGTTAAACGCCACCCCCTCCATTGTCGTCATCCCGGCGTAAGCCGGGAGGTGGATTCACATTTGAAGTGCAACAGTTGGAGGTGGGAGGAGAATACCTCGGCGGGGGTTTTGAAGCCAAGGCATTTTCTGGGTGTGGAGTTAAGGATATGAGCGAGGTGCTGAA
>JARLJC010000229.1 GCA_031291435.1 Alphaproteobacteria bacterium
CAACCTCCCCGACAACGCGCCGCGCCGATCCCCGCGCGCCAAATACAGGGCGACGCGAGCCGCCTCCGCCGCCGGCGCCTTCGTCTTCCGGGGATAGCGACATGACCGCGCCGGCGGTCACGGCGGTGGCGAAAAGCAAGGCGAAGCCGAGGAAAAGCAGAATAATCGGCGTTGCTTTATAGCGATGCCGCATTGCTTCTTGCGAAGACCGCCCCCCTTTTGTCGTTCGCTCGATATTTTACTCTGACCGAGCTAGGAGACGTCGTGAACAGCCGTCGAATTGTCAAGCGGAGCCATTTTTTATGAATGACTTAGAAATAAAAACATCATTGACGGCGCTCTTGACCAGAAAAACACCGGCATTATTTCATCTCAAAGAGTCCTCGCGCCTCTCGTGAAGCATTGCCCGCCAAGCGGCGCGGCAACCTCGATGATCGCAGGCGCGCAGAAGGCAGCTGACGATGGCCGTCGCGCTCATCTTGATTGCCCTGGTGGCCGGCTCGGTCATGTTTCACATGCTGAGCCCGTGGTGGTGGACGCCAATCGCTTCGAATTGGCAATATATCGACCGCACGATGATCATCACCTTCTGGATCACCGGCCTCGTTTTCATCGCCGTGGTCCTGTTCATGGCCTATTGCCTCATTCGCTTCCGTCACGTCGAAGGGCGCGTCGCCGCCTATGAGCCAGAAAACAGGAAGCTGGAGATCGCACTCGCCGCCGGAACGGCTCTGGGGGTCGCGGCCATGCTGGCGCCGGGCCTGCTCGTCTGGAACAGTTTCATCACCGTGCCCAGAGGGACCAATGTCGTCGAGGTTGTGGGACAGCAATGGCAATGGAGTTTTCGCTTGCCCGGCAAGCAGGGCAGACTCGGGCTGGCCGATACGCGGCTGGTGAGCGCCGACAACCCGCTGGGCTTGATCCCCGGAGATCCCAATAGTCAGGACAATGTCCTCGTCATCGGCGGCGATCTGCACTTGCCGGTGGGGCAACCGGTCAAGTTTCTGCTCCGGTCGATTGATGTCGTGCATGATTTTTATGTGCCCGAGTTCCGCGCCAAAATGGACCTGATGCCGGGCATCGTCACCTATTTCTGGTTCACGCCGACGCGGCCGGGAACTTTCGAAATCCTGTGCGCCGGCTTCTGCGGCGTCGGCCATCCTTTTATGCGCGGCAACGTTATCGTTGAGTCGCAGGAGGCCTATCAGGCTTGGCTGAACTCGCAGACGACCTTTGCCCAGACGCGGAGGGCGCAGGCGGAGGCGCCCCAACGCGACGCGGCGCGCTGAAGGAGGGAGGACCTTTCGATGGTGGACGTCAGGGCAGGCGGACGCGACATGGTTCCGCCAGCAGAAACCGAAGACGTCGAGCTCTATCATCCCCGGAGCTGGCTGACGAAATATGTCTTCTCGCAGGACGCCAAGGTCATCGCCATTCAATATGCGATCACCGCGATATCGATCGGCTTTGTGGCTCTGGTGCTCTCCTGGCTCATGCGGCTGCAACTGGGATTTCCCGGCCGCTTTTCGTTGATCAATGAGAGCAATTATTACCAGTTCATCACGATGCACGGGATGATCATGGTCGTGTACCTGCTGACTGCGCTGTTTCTCGGCGGTTTCGGCAATTACCTGATACCCCTGATGATCGGCGCGCGCGACATGGCGTTCCCCTACATCAACATGCTGAGTTACTGGGTCTATCAGCTCGCCGTGCTCGTCCTCGTGGCCAGTTTTTTCGCGCCGGGCGGCCCCACAGGCGCCGGTTGGACGCTCTACCCGCCGCAGGCGCTGCTCTCCGGCACGCCCGGAGAATCGTGGGGCATCATCTTGATGTTCGCGTCGCTGATCCTGTTCATCATCGGCTTCACGATGGGCGGCCTGAACTATGTCGTGACGGTGCTGCAGTGCCGGACGCGGGGCATGACGCTGATGCGGATGCCGCTGACGATCTGGGGGATATTCACGGCGACGGTCATGGCGCTGCTGGCCTTTCCCGGCCTGTTCGTGGCCTCGGTCATGATGCTGTTCGACCGGCTGCTCGGCACCAGCTTTTTCATGCCGTCGATTGTCGAGAACGGCGAACATTTGAAATATGCCGGCGGCAGTCCGATCTTGTTCCAGCATCTGTTCTGGTTCTTCGGCCATCCCGAGGTCTATATCGTTGCGTTGCCGGCCTTTGGCATTGTCTCCGATCTGATCAGCACCCACGCGCGCAAAAACATCTTTGGTTATCGGATGATGGTCTGGGCCATCGTCATCATTGGCGCGCTGAGTTTCGTGGTCTGGGGCCACCACATGTACGTCAGCGGGATGGATCCCAATTTCGGCTTCTTCTTCGCCACCAGCACGCTGATCATCGCCGTGCCCACCGCGATAAAGGTCTATAATTGGGTGCTGACCCTCTGGCGTGGCGATATCCATCTGACGCTGCCGATGCTGTTCGCGCTGGCCTTCATCGTGACCTTCGTGATCGGCGGCATCACCGGCCTGTTCCTCGGCAATGTGGTGGTCGACGTTCCGCTGAACGGCACGATGTTCGTCGTCGCGCATTTCCACATGGTGATGGGCGTCGCGCCGATCCTCGTGATCTTTGGCGCGATCTATCATTGGTATCCGCTGATTACCGGCCGGATGCTCAACGAGGTCCTCGGCAAGATCCACTTCTGGATCACCTTCCTTGGAACCTACGCGATTTTCTTTCCGATGCATTATCTCGGGCTGATCGGCGTGCCCAGGCGCTATTTCGCCTTGGGCGAAACGGCCTTCATTCCACCCTCCGCGGCGACGCTGAACGAGTTCATCACCATCGCGGCCCTGATCGTCGGCTTCGCCCAGATCGTGTTCCTGTTCAATCTGATCTGGAGCCTGTTTGAAGGCAAAGAGGCCGGCCATAATCCCTGGCGCGCCACGACGCTCGAATGGCAAACGCCGCAGGTTCCGCCAGCGCATGGCAATTGGGGCAGGGAGCTGCCGGTCGTCTATCGCTGGGCCTATGATTACAGCGTGCCCGGCGCCGCGCAGGATTATTTGCCACAGAATATCCCGCCGGCTTCAGGAGGCGCGACGCCATGATATTCGTCGGCCTTTTCCTGACCGCCATCGCGGCGATTGTCGTGTGGTTCCTGTCCGGCCAAAGGCTGGCGGCCAAGCCGTGGCTGGAGCAGGGGGTGATCGGCGATGTTGAACGCGCGTCGGCGCCGCGGCCCGCCAAACTCGGGCTGGGCGTGTTCCTCGCCGTCGTCGGCACGCTGTTCGCCTTGCTTATGAGCGCCTATGCGATGCGTATCAACGCCGCCGAATGGTGGCCGCGTTCGACGCTGACCCAGCTTTGGCTCAACACCGGATTATTGCTGGCAAGCAGCGTGGCGCTGCAATGGTCGGTTTTTGCCGTGCGACGCGATTGGATCGAAAGCGCCATGTTCGGCTTGTTCGCCGCTGGCGTCTTCGCTTTGTGCTTCCTCGCCGGACAATTGTGGGTGTGGCGCGAATTGCACGACGCCGGCCTGTTTCTCGCCGCCAGCCCGGCCGTCGCCTTCCTCTATTTGATCAGCGGACTGCACGGCCTGCATCTGGCCGGCGGCATGGTTGCTTTGGGCAGAACCGTCGACAAGGCCGGGCGAGAGCTCGACGCCGAGAAATTGCGGCCCAGCATCGAGCTTTGCGCCATCTACTGGCACTTTTTGCTGGCGGTCTGGTTCCTGGCTTTCGCCGTGCTGTCGGGTTGGGGAAATGAGTTTGTCGTCATCTGCCGCGGGCTGGTGAGCTGAATCTTTTCCCGCGTCATTGCGAGCGGAGCGAAGCAATCCACGGTTCGTGCAAGTCGCAGGCTGGATTGCTTCGCTCCGCTCGCAATGACGTTGGATCATTGAAGCGGAGAAAGCTCTGGAGCCGAAGGTTTGGAGGAGCAAGCCATGACGGAGAATGCGTCTCTGACTGGCCTGGAAGACACGGGCCGCCACAGAGGCTGGC
>JARLJC010000230.1 GCA_031291435.1 Alphaproteobacteria bacterium
GCCGCCGCCTTGCGCGAAGAAGGGAAGGCCGCCCGCGCCGTTGAAAGAGCCGGTCGCGTCGGTTGCTGTCGGCGCGATGTTCGCCGCGCCCTGGTTTGACCAATAGGGATCGCCGCTCGTGAAATCCGGCATGGCGTAGGACGGCGACGACGCCGCGCCATAGACGGGCGGCTGGAAATTATTCGACGGCGGCCCTAACTGATCCGTGAAATAATTGCCGCCGATGTTCGCCCCGTTCGAAAACAGGCCCGCGCCGCTCGCCGTGTTCGGGTTGGCCCAGGAAGCGTTCGAATTGGACGGGGCGGCAAAAAATGTCGCGTTGCCGGTGTCGCCGCCCTGCGGCGCGTTGCCGCCCCAAAGATCATTGGCGAAGCCCTGCGCCGTGGAATTGGGAGACGAATTGAACCCGTTGAATTGCGAGGGCGTGACGACGCTCGCCACATCCATCGAGCCGCCGCCCAGGTACGGGCCGAAATTGCTCATCCGGTTCCACATGGTCGAAGCGACGGCAAATTGCGCGACCGGATTGGAGCCGGCCTCGCCCTGGATCACGGACGCGAGTTTGGCGGGACTGTCGATAGTGCCGGACCATTGGATCGGCATGGCGCGCCCCTATTCGCAGGAGGCGACGAAGGCCGCTTCGGCAAAGCGCCGTTTGGCGTTGACGCCGTGATTATCGGTCTCACAATCTTCAATGGCTTTCGAGACGGCCGACAAATTGCCGGCTTTCGCGGCCTCCGCGACATGATCGGGAAGCTTGCCATAATTGTAGGCGATGGAGACGAGCGCGGCCTTGACGTTGTCGGGGAATTTCGCCCATTCCGCGCCGACCTGATAAGACGCCACGGCCTCGAATTTCGGCAGACGCGCGGACAGGTTCGCAAGCGCCCGCTCAACCGTCGTCGTCATGTGCCGCGTTACCGGCCGCTGTTCCGGGCCTTCGGTGTCGGAACCAAAGCCCAGCCGCCAGGCGTTCACATCCCATTTCGCAACAGGTTCGAAGCCTTCGAAAAAGCCGATCAGTTTGGCGGACAGGTCGCCCATCAAACGACATTGCCTCCGATATAGACGCCGTTCGAAATATGCGCGCCGTTGCCGGTCATCGTGCTGTAGGCGTCCTGGGCATAATGCCCCGATGGAATATAGGCGGCATAAAGATCGAGAGCGGCCTGATTATTGGCGTTGTTCACGGCTTGCGCCGTCGCATCATGCGACTGTGCGACCTGGACCGCCGCCGAATTGTTCGAATTCGTGACCGCCAGCGAGGTCGCGTTGGTGTCTTTCAGCCCCGCCAACTGATCCGCAAGACTGGACAATCCGATAGCCTGTTCCGCCGCGATAAGATTGTTCTGGACGCCGGCCTGAAGCCCCGCGACCGTGATCGTCGTGGCGTTGGTCGATTGCAGCGCGGAAAGCGCCGTCGATTGCTGCGCCGTGGCGATCGCCGTGGCGGCGGCCGTGTTCTGGCCGTTAATCGTCACGGCGGCGGCCGTCTGCGACGCATCAATCGCGACGCTGGCGTTCGTCTGATTTTGCGAGATGGCTTGCGCCGTCTGTTGCGCGACAAGATTGGGGTCTGCCGAATAGGCGTAAATGCCGCCGCCCGACGCCGACGACGAACCGCGCGACATGAGGAACCAAAGCACGACGACGACAGCAAGAACCGCCCCGGCGAAAAGCCAGGGATGTTCTTCGATTTTGGCTTTGACGTTTTCCCACATAGCCGGGCCTCAAATTTCAGAGCGAACGGGCGGCCTCGACAAAGGATCGTCAGAGGACGAAACCTAGGCGACGGTTTCGCCGGCGGCCTTTTCGATCCAGGCGATGATCGCCGCGACCTTGGCCTCAAGGCCGGCGTCGTGAAGGCTTTTCACGCCGTCGGTTTTGAAAGCCTCGAAATCGGCCTTCAGCTTGGTCAGATCGGCCGCGATAGCCGAAAAATCGATTTCGCCTTCAGACATGGTTAGCTCCCCGCGTAAACATCGTTCGAAAGTTGCTGCAACGGATCGGGCACGTAAAGCCCGGTCATGAGAAGATTGCCGCCGTCCACGGCCATGCCCTGATAACGCATGGCGAAGTTGGCCATGATCGGCGGGACTTTCCAGCGGAAATAGCTCGCGGGCCGGTCGCCGGGACCGTCCACGCAAAGCGGGAACAGAGCGAGCGTCGCCCAAACGTGTTGCGGCGCGTCGCCAATGCCCGGCGGCGCGTGAAACTTCCAGGACGGTAGATATCCGGCGCTGTCGGCATGGACCGGCTCGACCTGATAATTCGCGGCCCGCGCCGCGCCAAGCGGATCGTTCCAGCCGAAAGACGGACTGTCGCCCTCGTCGTTCGTCGCCTCCGGCGGCGCGGAGCCGACCGGCCGTGAAACGTCGTTCGTAGCCTCCGGCATGGCGGCGGGCGTGAACATGGAGGACAGCCAGGCGAGTGACGACAACATGGTTCAGCGCCTTTACTGAAGGCCGGGAAGGCCCATTGAGAACGTCGGCATGCCGAAGCCGCCCGAATTCGGATAGGACAAGTTCGGCTGAACCTGAACGCCGGTTACGGGCGAAATCGCGGTCGCGACATTGTTGCCATAGCCCGACGCGACCGCCTGGACGACCTGCGCCGTCGTCGCTTTGGGCGACACCAGCAACGCAATAATCGCGATGGCGGCGATCAGGCCGGCAATCGTGACAAAGCCTTCAATCACTTTATCCATTTGCCTGGGCCTTACATGGTCGGAAGGAAGGAAAGATAGCGGTGGATCGAAGCCGACAGCGAAGCGCCGATCAGGATGAAAACGAGAGCGAAAAGAACGGTTCGCATGGAAAGGCTCCTAGACGTTCGCGAGGGCGCGGATGGTGAAATGCCAAAGCGCGGCAATGATCATGATCAAGGCATAGAACAGGAACCAGCGCCCGGCCGACATGGAAGGGCTGAAGGGCTGTTTCAACCAAGAAAAGAAAGCATCCATCGCCGCTCAACTCCCGATGCAAATGTAATCGTAAACGCCCGACGCGCCGGCGGCCGTGAACGTCAGCGTCGTGGTGTTGACGACCGTGACGGCCGTGATCAGGGAGCCGGCCGTGCGCGAGGACAGGATGCAGACGGGGACGCTCTGGCGCGTATAGGCGACGCTGGCCAGGTTGCCGGTCGGCGAATAGGCGTAAGCCTGCCAGGTGAGAGTACAACCGGCGGCGGCCGTACTGGAGTTGATCGTGCCGAAATTCGAATTCGAACCGGGCGTAACGGTCGGCGACGCGCCACAGCCCGACAGGACCGGCGGCGCGCCGTAGGCGCTGACGACGCCGACGTTCTGACCGCCGCCGCCAACCCCGCCCCCGACTTGAGCGAGAGCCGGGAGCGGGGCGAGCGCGGCGCTGGAGAGGATGAGCGCCGCAGCACGAGAGCGAAAAAAGGATTTCATGATCGTGAATTCCTTTTACGACTGGAAGATAGAGCCGGCCTGGTTCATCACGCCCTGGAGCGCCAGGCTTTCGTAGGCGACGAGCAATTGCGACGTGCCGCCGGTCACGGCCGACGGATTGACCAGAAGCTGCATATTGCCGTACTGCAACGTATTGATCGGCTTGTTGCGCGTATCGACGTAATAGACGCCGGCCGCGAAATCGTCGTTAATCTTGGTGCGCGTCAGAAGCGAGAGCATGAACGGATCGAGCTTGAAGATGTTCGTGAAGTTCGCCGATTGCATCGCGAGATAATTCACGTCGGTGCCCAGGTTCAAGACGCCAGCGTTGTCATAGATCACGAAGGTCGAAAGGAAGTTACGCCAGTTGGCATAGGGCAACGCCTGATCGGAGCCGGCGGCAAGGCCGGTCGCGTTGGTGTTGTTCAGAAGATAGACGTACTGAAGGTCGAGCGGCGGGAGGATCACGGAACCGGTTTTCGGATCGACCGGAAGCTGATCGAGCGAATTCTGGTAAACCGTGATCGTGATCGAGTTGATCTTACCCAACTGCGCGCTGGATGACTGATAAACGGCCTGGACCGGATCGGAGCCGGACGCGACATAGAAGTTCGGATTGATGACGAGCTGAAGGTTCATCGTCGCGTTCAACACGTTCGCCCAGATCGCTCCCGAAAGGTCCGTGTCGGAATAGGAGACCGGGACTTCGTAGAACCAACGAAGGTTTTGCGCCGTCGTGACGGGCGACGGGGTGTTGTTCAGAACCCAATTCGCGGCAATGCCGGACGGGTCGGAATTGGTGAAGGCCGCGCCGAACGCCAACTGCCGGCGAACGGTCGCGAGAAAATGAAGATGCCAGCCCGTCGTAGAAATGCGCGTCTGGTTGTTCAGATCGGTCAAAACGACCTGAGAAAGCACGTTCGCGCCGCCGAACGTGGTTTTCGTCTGGGTTTCGGCCGCGCCCTGCTGAACGTTGGCCAGGATTTCGACCCAGAACCGTTTGATCAGGCCGACGTTGCGAACCGGCACGTTGACCGGGTAAGCCTGTCCGGCCGTATAGTTCGAAATCGTGGTCGTGAAAATCTGCTGAACCAGATCGACGGCGTTCGAAACAATCAACTGGCGCGCCTGAAGATTGGCGGCGCGGGCCTGCTGCGCCGCCTGGGCGTTGGAGACGTTCGAATTTCCGTTCTGCGAAGTGGCCATGATCAGATTTCCCTAACAAGATGACTTGAATTTACGGTCAAGCGCCGAAACAGAAAAGGCGCATCAAGCGCCGGGCGAAACGACTTTCAGCGTGGGAAGCGAACCGCCCGCCGCGTTCCAGACGGCAAAGCCGCCGTAAGCCATGAAGATGAGGATGAGCGTCACGATGACCCAATTCAGGGGATGCGAAAGCAAATCCCAATTTATCCACCCATCCATGCTTAATGCCCCCCGGCGGCGGCCGAACCGACAGATGATCCGCCGATGCTCTGGCCAGTCAGTTTGGCGTAAAGCTTCGACGCCAGGACGAGGAGACCAAAACCCAGAAGGCCGCACAGCGAAACCGTGATCACGTTCGCGGGCGTCAGCGTCAAAAGAGTGCGATCCATTTAAATCATCCGTTGCCGTGGCGTGAGGCGTCGCTCGAATTTCTCCAGAATTTCATTTGTGTCAGGGCATGGCCCTAGAACACAAGAGAAATCATTGCCGATATCGTACCATCGCGAGTGAAACGGCGACAACCTTGGCAAGCGTTTGGTTTCGCGATTGAGCAAATAAGTCTCGTGATCGCCTGGCGTGAATTCGCGAACCCGTTCCTCGTCGCTCTTGTCGTTCAAATTGAACGAAATGTAGAAATCGGCCTCACTGATCACGAAACGCGGAATGGCGACGGGCCTTTGCGAAAGCGAATAGGTCGGAATGTGGCGCGAGCGTCCCGTCGTCAAAATCGCCTTGTAGGCTTGAAAGTCGGGCATGAGATAGGCTTCGTCCACGAACAAGCCCGTATTCGCCTTGTTCCAGAGTTTCCAAAGCCATTTCTCGATCAGGTCGGGATCGACGCCTGGCGCGGCCAGATGATAGAGGCCCGGTTTGTCCGGGATCACGTCGGAATAATCGAGCGGACGCGCGCGTTCGATTTGATGAAAGAGCTTTTCATCTTTGAAATTCAGGATGATGAACGGTTGCAGATCGAAACGCGCATTCGACAGGAGCCACGCGCCGAATTGGGTTTTACCGGAGCCGGTGCGACCGTTCAGCGTAACGCGATGTGACAAATCGGGAAAGCGGAAAAAATCACGGCGATTGTCCCGCTTCGTCAATTTTTGCAGCGCGTCAAATGCGGTCATTCCGTCCTGCCCAGCGTCAAGAGTGAATTCGCCGACCGCGCATCCTTGGCAAACACAAGGCCCAGGCCCGTCAAAAAATGCACGGTCGGATCGCCGGAACAGCGCGCAAAGCCGAAATATTCGCCGGCCGCGAAAACGAGAACGGCGAAGCCGGCGAGATTGGTTCGCCAGTTCGAAACGAGAAAATCCTTGATATGGATCATTGCAATCATTCCGGGCGGTTGGCGAACGCCAGAACAAAAGAAAATCCGGCGCAAGGGGGTTTTGCGCCGGATCATAAGGCATGAACCATGCCTTTGTTTAGTTGACTTCGCCGCCGGGCGTGAAGAAACGTAAATCGTCCGGCGACAACCTTTCCGCGTCCTGAAGCATCATTCCAGGATCGGCTTGAAGCGGCGGCGGCTTCGAGCCGTTCATTTTTGGCGCGGGCGGCGCGGGCCGCGCGGGCGCTGGGCCGGGCGCGGCCGTCATGTTGTCGCGCTGAACGACGGGCGCGCCCTGACGCGCGGCCGCCTGTCGGATCACGGCGTCGCGCTTCTGGATTTTCTCGACCTGAACGCGCAACCCGACCGCGACAATGCGCGGCCGAACGACCGCGCCCGCCACGGTCAACAGCGTGAACCAATCAAGCGTTTTCTGCGCCACGCTTGGCAATTCATACCAGCGCGCGACATTGGCCGCCGCTTGCGCCACGCGCGCCGCCTCGACGCCGTCTAATTCACATTCCGGCGTTTTGGTCCATTGCGCCGCCGTCAATGAGAATTGAAGTAGCGCATCGGTCCAGGCGTCAACCTTTTCGCGCGCGACCGGCGACGGCTCTACAGGAACCGCGCGAGTTTCGCCTTTGGCGGCGGCTCGCTCTTTTTCCCGCCGCCGCTCTCCTGCGCCCCCTTCAGGGACGCGCTGCTCTGCCCCAACAAGAATTCCAGGATCGAGCGCGTTTCCGGCTCCGCCAACAGGCTTTTCAGATCGGCCAGCGTCCACGGCCGGTTTTGATCCGAGCTTGCCGGCGATTGCCCCGAGGCCGGTTTTTGGTTTCCGGGGTTTGCCTTTTGGCCATGCCATTTGAAGAACCTTTCCAATTTGCTCTTTTCGTCGTCGGTCAACGCCTCGAAATCCTTGATTTCGTCGGCCGTGAATTCGTCATTACTCATTGCTCATGGTCTCCTGCTCATGATTGCCGCCGGCGATCAGCATGGGCGCGTTGACGCGAAAGGGATCGTCGGCCCCGTCGTTCGCCATATGTCCGCCCATCGCGCCCGCCAAGCCGAGAAGCGCGTCGTCCTGCAAATTGACACCTCCCGCAATCGCCGCTTCAATCCGGTGCAATTGCGCTTGCATCGCCTGAAGCGTCGCGTTCTGGACATTGACTAATTCGGCCGTCTGCGTCGCCATGCCGGCGAATTGATGCAACGCGCCCTGCGCCTGGTTGACACGGATCAAGGCTTCGTCCCGCGTCAGGCCGAACGCCTTCAGCACGGCGTCGGCAAAGAGAAACGCCAGGTTTTCGGCCGCGCCCTTGCCGCCGATCATGTCGAGAACACCCATTGAAATTCGCTCCAATTTGAGAATTTGAGACGATCAGGGTCGCCAGCCCTGAATATACAAATGATTTTGCACGCCTGGCGACGGCACGCCGACAGGCGTATTCGCCTCCATTGGCGTGGGCATTTGCGACGCCTTCAACACTTGCGCCAATTGGGAAAGCCCCGTCGCCGCCGAAAGCGTCGCGGAATTCGTGGATTGAACGACGTTTGCATATTGCGGATGCAAGGCCGCGAGAACGTCGAAATCGGTTATATCGGACATGGTTTCGACCCCTATTGTGACAATTCGCCAATATTGTAATTAACACTATTGCCGGACTGGATCGTAAGCCAGATCGAACTTTTCGGCAACGGCTCCAACGGCCCTTGTTCCACGATGGAATAAGAAACACGATCATTCACGACCATATCCACGCCCCAAAAATTTCCGAGGAAATTAAGGCCGGTTTCGTCGCCATAGCCAAGATAAGCGAAACAGTTCGTTCCGGCGCCATATGCACAAGTGAAAAACAGCCCGAACCTAAGCGGATTAGGGTTTAAAATCTTGATAGGTGAACTAGTTCCAACATAGCCGATTACAGAATTTGTATTAATACCAGTCAAATAATTCATGACGTTCGGATTTTGTTTGAATGCGACCTGTTGAGGCGGTTCGAAATTGAAAAGGCTAATTGGAACTTGCGCGCCGACAATCTCGTTCGTAAAGATCGAAAACACAATATTGAGACCGCCAGTGTAGAGCGGGCCTGTATATTGGTTATACGCAGGGACAAAAATAGAATGTCCGGTGTCTTGCGCCGTCAGGATCAAAGCGCGCGAATTTAGGGAATTGTCTATCAGAATTCCGCGAGCCATCGAAATGCCACTGTCGGCCAGGTTGACCGTCAGGGCTTGCGGCTGACCGGACGATCTCGAAACAAACTGAATGGGGACATAGCGCCGCCCCTCCGGCGCTTGCCCCGTTGGTAATGCGAACGAATAAAAGCCCATCGTCAGCGGCCTTTACGTGATCACGATAGATTGAGAAGCGAACACCGGGCGCGCCCAATGCCCATGTTCAAGACCGTCGATCAGCGCGACGGTCTCATAGCAGATAGCGCCCCAAAGAATTGTAAGCGCCTGCGAGGACAGCGCCGTATAGTCGGGCGCGGCCCAAAGCCAACCGGACCATTGAAACGCCGGAAGGCCC
>JARLJC010000004.1 GCA_031291435.1 Alphaproteobacteria bacterium
CCTCGCGCGAAAGGGGCTGGCTTGCGGCTGGAGGAGCCGCGACCGGGGCAACGGCCTGTTGAGCGTGGGCGCTACGGAAACTGGCTGGCGTCACGAAGAACAGCAATAATAAAATGAATATATTTTGCATGACACACCCCGCACGAACACTTGGGCAGTCCAATTGAAATTATGCCCGCGACGCCGCGGTTTTGTCAAAGCCTGCACCTAAGCCGCGCGCATTTGACACCCTCCCTCGCCGGGTCGAAACTTGCGCCGCAAGGAGAGTCGGGCTGATGCATGCGATGGTTCTCAATCAAATCGGCGCCCCGCTCGAATGGGTTGAACGCCCCGATCCCCTGCCCGGTCCAGGCGAAATCCGCATCAAAATCTCGGCCTGCGGCGTTTGCCGCACCGATCTGCATGTCGTCGACGGCGAACTGGCCGATCCGCGCACGCCGATCATTCCCGGCCATGAAATCGTCGGCCGCATCGACCGGCTCGGCGAGGGCGTCACCGGACTCAGCCTCGGTGAAAGGGTCGGCGTTCCCTGGCTCGGCCATACCTGCCGCGTCTGCCCCTGCTGCCTTACCGGCCACGAAAACCTCTGCGACCACCCGCAATTCACCGGCTATTCGCGCGATGGCGGTTTCGCGACCATGACCATCGCCGATGCGCGTTTCGCCTTCCCGCTCGGCGAGAGCGGCGAGGACGCGGCGCTGGCGCCTTTGCTCTGCGCCGGACTGATCGGCTGGCGCGCCTACAAGATCGCCGGCAAGAACGCCGGCCCAATGCCGAATATCGGCCTTTATGGCTTTGGGGCCGCCGCGCATATTCTGGCGCAGGTCGCGCAGGCGCAGGGTCACCGAATCTTCGCCTTCACCAGCTCCGGCGACATCAAGACGCAGAATTTTGCTCGCGAACTGGGGGCGGTCTGGGCGGGCGGTTCGGACGAGGCGCCGCCGGAAAAGCTCGACGCGGCGATCATCTTCGCCCCCGTCGGCGCGTTGGTTCCCTTGGCGCTGCAAGCGGTGCGCAAGAGCGGCGCCGTGGTCTGCGCCGGCATCCACATGAGCGATATTCCGAGCTTCCCCTATCGCCTGCTATGGGAGGAGCGCAAACTGGTTTCCGTCGCCAACCTGACCCGGCAGGATGGCGTCGAATTCCTGAAACTCGCGCCGCAATTAGGCGTGAAGACCAGCATCACCCGCTATCCATTGCAGCAAGCCAATCAGGCTTTGGCCGATCTGCGCGCCGGAGCTTTTGACGGCGCAGCGGTGCTGATTCCGTGACGGGTAAAGGCAGCGGGGCTTGGCGAGTGGCGCAAAACGGCGGTTTACCGTCGCAGGCGGAAGGACCAGGTTCAGGACGGAAAATGGACCGAGACGCGACGGAAAGGACGCGCTGGCGCGGTAGCGCCGAGCCAATTGCCCGCTTGTTGCGCCACCCGAACGACGCCTTAGTTGAAGTGAAGAAGCTAGGCGACAGCCTTGTTCCTGTGACCATCGTCGAGTAGTACAACGGCGTTGGTGAAACGAAATTAGAACTGCAGGATCGACGTTCTTGCCAAGGCGACCGGTTGGGGACTCGCGTCGCCATCGAGGAAGAGGCTAATCATCCCTCTTAATTCAACCGGATATGCAAAAAAGGTGGCGGATGCATCGTTCACAAAAAATTATTTACGATGACGATGAAATACAGGTCATTTATTTAGCTGGAAAATCGAGTTATGTTCTGATTACTTTCAGCGATTTGTACACGAGAGCGGATGGCACGCGATTTTTTGCAGATATTCCTGCAGTCAAGGCTGATTTGTCCTGCATCGGCGTGGTTGCCAAACGCGGCAACTGGTACCCAAAGCGCAATTTGGAGGCGGCCGCATCCATAATTTTGGACCACATTCGCGGTTATGAAAGCCGTATTCTATACGGTGGCTCTATGGGCGCCTATGCTGCAATAAAATATTCGGCCCTTTTGGGCGCGACGCAGGTGATCGCTTTTTGCCCTCAATGGTCGATTGATGCGAGAGAATGCCAAGACATTGCCGACCCCGGCTGGCAAGAATTCTTTACGGAATCGATGCGCGAAATGGGCGTCACAACTCACGATATAGGCGGCCGCGTATTCATTTTTTCCGACAAATACCACATTGTGGATAATTTTCACTACCAAATGCTGGCGAAACAGTCTTCGTCTATTGAATTTATTAATGTCCCAAGAGTCGACCATGGCGTCACAACCGTCTTGGCAGGGACGACGAATTTACTCAACATGATAAGTGCATGTCAACGCGACGACATCATCCAACTTAGGCGAATAACGCGCAACGCTCGTATCGGATCACATTTCAGGGTCGATAAGGTCAGGGCCTTCGCCAAGAAGCGCTTCGGGGCAACTTATAGCCTGAAAATTGGCGCCGATCTAACGCGAAATAACGCCTTTTTAAGGAGAAGCCCACGCAATATTGTATTTGTCGCTTCCCAACTTGCCGATGCCGGAAAGATCCAGCAAATTGCGCCGCTTTATGATCATTATGCTAAATATATTAATGACCCAATAGAGCAGTTAGCCACCTGCGCTCAGATCGGCGTGCTAACATCTTTGGATGTTTTTATAAAAACGGTTCACGACACATTTATCTTTTATGATTTGCATAATAATATTTGCATTCACGGGCTGGATCGGCGGGAGGCCTGCTTCCCAGTTGGATTGATGTCCACGGGAAAGGGTGTGCAATTATTGGCTAAAATTGGAGAGACCACGCTACGGCTAGGCGTAAAAGCGGACCAATCCATTAGAATGCTTGGCCTTAAAGATGAGGATTGCCTGTTCGACCTGACTGCGCCGGGCCCTGGCCGCTTTAATATTTCTTATAACGGAAGGTTTGTTTGTTCGTACCGAGATAGCGGAGAGGTAAAAGTCGATCAGGTCATGGCGCAAGCTTGGGAGGCCTATTCCTTCGGACTCTTCGACCGCTCGCGCGTGTCTCAATATACCGCCAGCGAACTGGCCGAACGCAACGCCCGCGCGCTCGCGCTCGCCTCGCTGGTCAGGAACCAGATCGACGATACCTCTGCAGCGCCGATATGGACGTATAATCAGGTCTTGGTCTATGGTCAGTCACTCGGATCTGGCTATGAGAGTTGGCCGACGAAGACCAATTCCGGTCGATCTGACGTGCTGATGGTCGGCCGGTCGGTTCGCCCCAGTGGAGAGTTGGAGGCGCCTGCGCCAATCGGCGACGCCAATCTCCATGTGGCGGTGGCCACGGCGCAAGATGCGGATACAGGGGTCCCACTCGACGCGGCCGGTCAGGCAACTTTGGCGGAAGGCGACAACCATCTCGGCGAAGAGGTCGGCGTCGCGGCGATGATCTTCGCGCGCAAATTGTTTCTGCAAAAGCATGGGCTGGCGGCGGCTGCGGATCGGTTGTTCGTCGTCAGCAACGCCGCGGTTGCAGGCACAACGATCGAGAAACTGAGCAAGGGAGCGTCACCCGAATGTTTCAACAGACTGCGCGTGATGGCGTCGGCCTGCAAGGCTGCCGCAATAGCGGCTGGCGGCTCCTACGGCATCCCGGCTTTATTCTGGCTCCAGGGCGAGTACAACTATGTGACGACCGACGGAGGCTCGACCGACAAGGAGTCCTATAAAAGGCACTTGAACCAGCTTTACGCCGATTTTATCGCCGACGTTTGCATAGGAATCGCAGCGCAATCCGATCTGCCGGCGATGATCACCTATCAAACCAGCGGCGGTTTTATCAACGACGCTACCGACCTGTCCATATCCATGGCGCAGCTCGAATTAAGCCGGGAGAATAACTCCTGGTATCTGGCGGCGCCCGCCTACCCATATCCGGATAAGCTCGGCATCCATCTTACCGCTAATGGCACCCGATGGATGGCGATGAAATTTGCGCAAGTATTTCATGAGGTCTGCGTATTAAGGCGCAAGTGGAAGCCGCTGTCGCCGATCCGGGCGACGTGGCGCGGATCGACCGTCGTGGTGGACTTCCATGTTCCGTCCCCGCCGCTGCAATGGCAGCCATCATACTATGAAGATAATGGAAGGACTTGGCTGAATAACGGATTCACGGTCATTGACGCGTTGGGGACTCTCTTGGTCAATTCGGTCGCCATTGCCGGTGACGCGGTAATCGAGATCGACTGCGCGCGCCGGCTCGTTGCTCCTGTAAACGTCTACTATGGTCGCAACGGGACGCCAGGTGGTCCCGAGGCGAATGGCGGCGGCGGAAATCTCTGCGACAGCGACCCACTTTCCGCCCCGTTTACCTACGATTACGCTGCGGGCTCGGGCGACTATCCGAGCGCCAATATAGCGGAGCTGGTCGGCAAACCTTATCCACTCTGGAACTGGTGTGTGGTATTCAAGCAACTTGCCATTGCGAATTAAAGAGAAGCCTGCCAAGGCGAGCCCGAAGACTTGGGGCCGCTCAAATTTCCGACGCGCTTTCTTTCAGCGCGATGCGTGGCGCCCAATAGCATAGGATCCGTATTCGCTGGGGGCGGGCGATTTTTCACGATGGGTCCGTTCGCGGAGATCGACCGAAAGCCGCGACCTTTACGTGTTGGCAGGAGCATGTAGTTTGCATAAGACCAAGCGTCCAATTTAGAAGTCCAGACGCCTTTTTTCGAAAAGGCGCTCACGCTCCTGTCTTTTGCTCCAATGCTCGCCTTCTTTATTATAGTTATAGAACTTGTACAGATCAAATCCGAAACTCGAGTGGTTTGGCATTCTGCGCAACTTTATTTTAGTTTCAAACTCAGCCTTTTTGTTCCAATCGAGCTGCCAAGCGTTCTCTGCATTTAAATCGAAAATATTCTGCACCATGACTGACGTTCCAGTAAGGTTCAAAAGGTGGTACGGAACATGTTCTTCAGTTTCAAATTCAAGCTTTTCATGATTGATCAAGTTAGAAAAAGCTTTATCTAACAATATCGACAAAATAGGCGCGTTTCGCCGCGCAACAAGTATCGCATTTGTAAAGTTAAATCCAGAATCCCAACCTGCGCCGAATAACACCAAATCGAAAGTGCAAAGCTCTAACAGAGTTTCAGCCAAAGAATGGGCATCTGATGGTCCCGTATGAGCATCAACATAGAGGCCGCCGTACTCACGAAGTAAAATGAGTCGTGCGATGTCAGACTTGCAAGCAGGAAGCGTTATCCTTTTATATATATCTCGATGGCGATCGTTATCAAGTAGAGGTATTACATCTGTATCGCCAAACACATGAAAATTTGGAAAGCTTTTGCGCCACACATTAACAGAATCTAGTTCAGTCGGAACTGGCCCTGCCCAAAACGTAAACATCATCATATTAACCTTTCTAATTCATTGAAATCAGAAGGTGGCATCATAAAAATATTGATAATCAACACCCTGCCGTTCATATTGGACCGTTTGTTTAACACGTTACCGCGTTCGGGCAAAAACACGTTTTTAGCCCTGTGATCGCCCGCCCGGGAAAAGCATCCGGATGACTGCCCGCTCGCGCATCATGGTATTAAACGTGTGACTTTCACCACCAGGAGCGAAGGCGACGCCGAGCTTACGCGAGGGGCTCTTCTACAAAAAAGGAAAATTCCATGGCTATCGACGTCGAACGGTTCCGCGTCAGAGAGGGCGAAAAGGTTGATCTGGCCAAGTGGCCGACGCTTGTCGATCCCGTCTATAAATCGAAGGATGACTATCGCGAGCTTCTCGCCGATCACGTCAAGCATCTCAGTTCGCGCCAGCGAAAGCTTTATGCCGGCGACAAACACGCGTTGCTGCTGATTTTTCAGGCCA
>JARLJC010000231.1 GCA_031291435.1 Alphaproteobacteria bacterium
CATCTTGGCCGGTGCCAAGCATGAGATCCTGCAGGAGCAGGATCATTATCGCGCCCAGTTCTGGGCGGCCTTCGACGCCTTCGTGCCCGGCACGCCGCGCTACTGACCCTTGAGCATCTCCAGCGCGGCAGCGTGCACGCGCTCGTCGCCGGCGACCACGATGCGGCCGCCGGCCTGTGCCGGGCCGTTCTCCCAGGTGGTGACGATGCCGCCGGCGCCGGTGACGATGGGGATTATCGCGACGATGTCGTAAGGCTTGATCTCGGTCTCGATCACCAGATCGATCAGGCCCGCCGCCAGCATGCAATAGGCGTAGCAGTCGCCGCCATAGCGCGAGAGCTTGACCTTCTTTTCCAGCCGGCTGAAGGCGGCGCAGTCAGCGTCGTTCATCAGCAACGGGCTGGTGGTGGACAAGATTACGTCATCGATCGACGCACAGGCGCGCACGTGCAGATCGCGATTGCCGGTCGGTCCGCGATAGCGCGCCGCGCCGCCGTCGCCGGAAAATTTCTCGCGCGTGAACGGCTGGTTCATCATGCCGAACACCGGCTCGCCGAAGCGCATCAAGCCGATCAGCGTGCCCCAGGCCACCATGCCGGTGATGAAGGATTTGGTGCCGTCGATCGGATCGAGCACCCAGACATATTCGGCGTCGGTCCGCTCGGCGCCGTATTCCTCGCCGATCACGCCGTGGCCTGGAAAATTCTGCCGGATAAGCGCGCGCATGGCCTGCTCGGCGGCGTGGTCGGCAGCGGTCACCGGATCGAAATCGCCGGCCTTCTTGTTGTCGACCGCCAAGGCCGTGCGGAAAAACGGCAGGATGGTCTCACCCGACGCGCCGGCAAGCTGGTCGACGAAGCTTGAGAAATCGATCGCTGTCATGCGCCTGCTTAAAGCATGATCGCGAAGAGAGGGAACCGGTTTTCCCGCAAGATGGTGCAACCTCTTATCGGGTCGTGTGCGGCACAACAGTCTTTAGTTTTAAGCAATGCAAATCTCACGGGATGAGTTTCCATAGCCCATTGAAATTGTGAAGTTTTTACTACCCCTACCGCGAAACGACGAAATTATCGCCTGATATCCGCGGTCCAGCTATGCATAAAAACATCGGATTTTCGGTAATGCGTCTTGATTTTTGTGCGTCGCAGTGTAATTTATTGCAACGCGGTAGCGAGAGCTATCGTTGCCCTCCTTGGGCGTTTCCTCCCTAGACTTGGGCCGCTTGCCAACGCGAGCGGCCCTTTTTTGTCTATTCCGCCGCCGCGCGATAGGGACGCAATTCTTCCAGCGGAATCTCGCCCAGCCGCCGCGCCAGCGTCTCCAGGTCGGCCGCCAGCCGGCCGAACGTGCTGGAACGTTCGTAGCGGCGCTCATCCATGTAAAGCGCGCGGTTGATCTCGAGCTGGATGGCATGCAAGCCGGCGGCCGGATTGCCGTAATGCTCGGTGATAAAGCCGCCGGCATAGGGCTTATTCCGGCTCACGCTGTAGCCGAGCGCGCGCAGGGTCTTTTCCACGGTTTCCGCCACCACGCCGACGCAGCTGGTGCCGTAGCGGTCGCCAAGCACGAATTCCGGCCGCGGCCGTTCGTCCTTATGGCCGGCGGTGGAAGGCATGGAATGGCAATCAATCAGAACAGCAGCACCAAAATCCCGATGCAGCCTCGAAAACAGCCGGCGCAGCGCGCGGTGGTAAGGCTTGTACAGGCTTTCGATCCGCCGCAGCGCGTCGTCGACCGGGATGCGCTGGTCGTAGATTTCCTGGGCGTCGCCGACCACGCGCGCCACGGTGCCCAGGCCTCCGGCCACCCGCATCGAGCGGGTATTGGCGAAGGAGGGCAGGCGGCCCTCGAACATGCGCGGATCAAGCTCGTAAGGCTCGCGATTGACGTCCACGAAGCAGCGCGGGAAATGCGCGCGCATCAGTGGAAATCCGTGCCCCACCACGCCGGCGATCAACTCGTCGACAAAGCTGTCCTCCGACCGGCGCAGGGTGGCGATATCAAGCCGCGAGACGGCCAGGAAATCGCGCGGATAGGTCGAGCCACTATGCGGCGAGTTGAACAGCACCGGGCCCTTGCCTTTGGCCGGGTCCAGGACCTCGAACGGTGGATCAAGCTCGTCGCCGATTTCACTCATGGATGGCCATTTCAAGGATCGGTAGTATCGCGGTGGGGCGGGTCCAGCCGAACCCCCAATAACGCACTATTGTCTATGCGCCGGGGCGTTATGCCAAGCTATGCTTTTGGTTCACGCGTTATTTACCTGGCATAAGTCTTATGGGGAGGTTGGGGCCCCCCGCATGGGCGGCCGGGATGGGGGCTTTCAGGGACCATGTCTAAAATCCTGCTGGCGGAAGACGACACCGATATGCGGCGCTTTTTGGTCAAAGCGCTGCAGAATGCCGGATTCGACGTGACCTCCTACGATAACGGGCTATCGGCCTATCAAAGGCTGCGCGAGGAGCCGTTCGAGCTTCTGCTCACTGATATCGTGATGCCCGAGATGGACGGCATCGAACTGGCCCGCCGTGCCGCCGAACTCGACCCCGACATCAAGATCATGTTCATCACCGGCTTCGCCGCGGTCGCACTTAACGCCGATTCCACCGCGCCCAAGCACGCCAAGGTGCTGTCCAAGCCGATCCATCTGCGCGACCTGGTCAACGAAGTGCAGAAGATGCTGGCGGCCTGAGGCCCGGAAGGCCTCCGCAGGCGGCTTGCCTAGCCAGTTTGGAGCCGATAAGACCAAACCCTCGAAGGGTGCGTAGCTCAGCGGAAGAGCACTACCTTGACATGGTAGGGGTCACAGGTTCGATCCCTGTCGCACCCACCAGTCAATTCAAAGACTTAGACGAGGTCTGGTCCGTGCGCGAAATGTCCGGGCAACCACCGGGCTACCAATCGCCACCGATTGGTGCCGGGCAGCGCCACTGCTCGAACCATCTCATGTAGAATACGGATCATCGGCAAATATGCGCTGAGCATTTTCATCGTACTCGCCCAGGAAATAGCAGTGGTTCCCAGCCATCAAGTAATAGTGATTTGGCCGCGTAAGATCGTCGATCTTAGTGAGCCATTGGGGAAAGGTGCTTCCGGATGTCATCATAATCCACCACGCGGATGACGCCTTTTTCTGCAAACTTCTGCGACCACGCGCGCCGCTCTGTCTCGCATTTCCCGCGACGCCCGCATCACGCTGGCTGCCTGGGTTGTTTCCCCAGAGAGTGGGTAATGAATGATGGCGTTGAAGCCGGCTAAGCCCGTCTACCGCGTCAAATGTTGGCGTTATTATTCATTTCGCAGCTTAGCCAGCAGCTGTCATCAACCTATTCGATCGGCCGATCGACTTTTCTCTGGCGGCTTCTATGCTGCGGCCGCCAACGCAACGCGGCTGGACTCGCCGCGTCGATAGACCATGAACGTTGCTGCAAGTCCGCAGACGGCAGCAAAAGTCATCCATAGACTTGGTGCGGCTTTGTTTCCAGTCCACTCGATGAGCGCCGTCGATACCGCTGGCGTGAACCCGCCGAATAGCGCCGTTGCCAAGCTGTACGCAAGGGAAAAGCCCGTCGTTCGAACGCTTGCCGGTACGATTTCGGTCAGTGCTACGACCATAGCTCCGTTATAGCTGCCATATAGGAAAGACAGCCACAATTCGACCGCGAGCATTTTCCCGAATGTCGGCTCAACCACAAGCCAAGACATCGCCGGATAAGCCGTCAGAATGGTCAGCAACGTGAATGTCATGAGAACAGGCCGGCGGCCAATGCGGTCGGACGCCGCACCCATTACCGGCAACCAGAATAGATTCGAAAGAGCAACGCAGAATGTTACGATGAGGCTATCGACCTCCGATAGCTTAAGCACGTTCTTCCCGAATGTTGGTGTATAAACGGTGATCAGATAGAATGAAACGGTCGTCATGACGACAAGCATCATGCCGGCGAGAACAATCTGCCAGTTCACGATCATGGAGCGGAAGCTTTCAGTCGCAGTCGGCCTTTTGACGCGAGAGAGAAATGCCTCGGTTTCCGCGAGCGAGCGTCGGATCACGAAAATGAAAGGCACGATGAGCGATCCAATGAAAAACGGGATGCGCCATCCCCAGGCTCCAATGTCGGCAGGACTCATAAATTTACTGAGCCCATAACCGATCATAGCCGCGAACATGATCGATACTTGCTGACTCCCCGACTGCCAGCTCACATAGAAACCTTTATTGTTTGGCGTCGCCATTTCGGATAGATAGACTGACACGCCACCGAGCTCGACGCCGGCAGAAAACCCCTGCAACAAGCGGCCAATCAGAACCAATATCGGTGCAATAAGTCCGATCGTCGCGTATGCAGGCACGAACGCGATAAGAATCGTGCCTGTAGCCATAAGGGCTAAGGTAACGATCAGCCCTTTTCGACGGCCAACATGATCGATATAGGCGCCGAGCACCACCGCGCCGAGGGGACGCATTAGAAAACCGGCGCCAAACGTCATGAAGGTCAACAGCAGGGAAGAATATTCATTGCTCGCTGGGAAAAAGGCCTTTGAGATATAGGAAGCGTAAAATCCAAACAGAAAGAAGTCGAACATTTCGAGGAAATTTCCGCTTGTGACGCGGAGTACCGTGCGAAGTTTCGACGAAGTGGATGCAGCACTCATAGGGGTTATCCTTACCTCGTAGAGGGATTTCGACCCAGGGCAACCTCAACCGGGCTTCACTGGATGAAAGTCGAAAATGACTGCAATCCTGATACTGAATTTCGACATGATTACCGCCGCTTTTTTAATACCCGACCTCTCACGCCTCCGCTCTGGTCTTCGCCTTGAATAGTCTTAGCAACCGCGCCGTAAGTCCAGTCATCCCATAATCCGTTGATCTAGAATATATTTCTCAATTCGTCGCTGTCGGTTTGCCGTTCGCTTTGCGTTGACAGCGCCGGCAAGGCTGCTATGAACCCGGCAACCAGAGAACCCAGAGATCGTCATGAAAGTCCGTAACTCCCTGAAATCCCTGCGCGGCCGCCACCGCAACAACCGCATCGTGCGGCGCAAGGGCCGGGTCTACATCATCAACAAGACCAATCGCCGCTTTAAGGCGCGCCAAGGCTGACCAGCGAGTCTGAGCCGTTCTCGGCCGGGCGTTTCTTGCGTAGCCCCATATTTGCCTTAGCCGGCGGAGATATTACACTGCGCCCATGCGCTCGCGATTCATCGCAGCCTTTATTGCCACCGCTCTGGCCACGGCTTTGGCCGCGCCTGCCGCCACCGCGCAGGGCGAATGGGTGACGCCGCCTAAAAAGCTGCCCCATGTCCAGCGCGGAGATTCTGCGCACAATCTCGATTTCCTGTTCGGGGCGCTCAAGGTCGCGCCCGACGACGTCACCGCCAAGGCGATTGAGGAACGCATCTGGTCACTTTGGGCCGTCACGCGCAGCGACACCACCACGCTGCTGATGGCGCGCGCGCAGACCGCGATGGAGCAGCACGATTTCGATCTCGCGATCAAGCTGCTCGACGCCGTCATCAAGATCAAACCGAAATACGTGGAAGCCTGGAACCGGCGCGCCACCATTTATTACATGAAAAAGGACTACGGCCAGGCGCTCGCCGATATTCGCGAGGTGCTGCGCCGGGAACCGCGCCATTTCGGCGCGCTGTCCGGCCTCGGCCTGATCATGCAGGACATCGGCGACGACAAGCAGGCGCTGGAAGTCTATCGCCGCGCGCTCTCGATCTATCCGCGCCTGCAGCGCGTCCCCGACGTCGTGAAGACGCTGCAGGAAAAAGTCGAAGGCCGGGATATTTAATCCTCCGCCGCCTCCGAACCCACATAAGCAATGCGCAGCATGTTGGTCGCGCCCGGCGTGCCGAGCGGAACCCCGGCGACGATGATGACCCGCTGCCCCGCCTTGGCGAAGCCTTCCGTGAAGGCAATCCGGCTGGCGCGGTCGACCATGTCGTCCTGGTCATGCGCGTCCTCGGTGATCACGCAATGCACGCCCCATACCACCGCCAGCCGGCGTCCGGTGGCGATATTGGGCGACAGCGCCACGATTGGCGGCCGCGGCCGCTCGCGCGCCATCCGCAGGCCGGTGGAACCGGACGAGGTCCAGCACACCACGGCGGCTAGGTCGAGCGTATCGGCGATCTGGCGGGCGGCGTCGGCGATGGCATCGGCGCCTGTCGCCTCCGGCACCGCGCGCTGCGAGTCGAGGATACTGCGATAAATCGGGTCGCTTTCGATCTCCTCGGCGATGCGGTTCATGGTGGCGACCGCCTCCACCGGATATTTGCCCGCCGCCGATTCCGCCGACAGCATAACCGCGTCGGCGCCCTCGAAGA
>JARLJC010000034.1 GCA_031291435.1 Alphaproteobacteria bacterium
ATCGCGGGCGCGGCTCCAGGCCTCGACCTCGATCTTCATTGACGTGCGGCCACGCGTGACAAGCCGGCCATAAAGACTCACCACATCGCCGACGCGCACCGGGCGCAGAAAATTCATCGCCTCGACGCGCACGGTCGAGGCGCGCCCGCGCGCCACGCGCGAGGCGATGTTGCTGCCGGCAAGGTCCATCTGCGACATCAGCCAGCCGCCGAAAATATCGCCATAAGCATTGGTGTCCGCCGGCATGGTGATGGTGCGGATGACGGGATCTTCGTCGGGCGGCGTTTCGCTTTGCGTCAAAGATTTTTCGTTATGGGTCATCGCGGCCCCTTAATTTTTAAGCGCGAGCAGAGCGCTCAGTCCGGCAATATCATGAACCGGCAAAGAGCACACGCCGCCTGAGCAGACGAAAGCAGCCGCCGTGCCAGCGGCGGCGATCTGCGCTTGCGCCGGATGGCCCGGGTAGAAGGGGAAATCCATGCCTTTGCTTTGCCGGCGTCATTGACGAAGCGCGCAGTCTTGGCTGAGCCTCTTGCTAGTATGCCTATTACGATTCGTTTTCATCATGAGAGCAGCTTTAGATATTCAGTTCGCCATCGGGGAAACCGCTGTTCGAAGCGGCGATTTAATAATTCCGGCCTCTTCAATCGAGCCGACGTTATACCGCTATGCGAAAACCCTTGTCTGCTTGAATGATGATGTTGATTTCCCGTATTCGATACGGGGCACAATGACCAGTCTGCGATTTCGGGATCGCTATTTCTCGGTTTTCTGCAAGCATCAAATTTCGGGATTTAGCCCGGCGAACGTAGGCCAATTCCCTCGCGCGGAAGGGGGAAGATTTTACATTTGTGGAGGCATTTATCGGGACGTCTGTATAGATGAATCAAATAGCGGCGAGGAATTTATAGACGCGTGTGCAATTGAATACGATCTCGCGAAATATTCTATGACGAATTTGCATTCGGAGTTTTTCAATGTAATTGAAAATGATTGTTGGCCATCCAATACAACGGGTCATCTCATTTTATTTGGATCGCCATCAAAGATACAGAATTTCAAAATATTCCAATCAGATGTGGAAGCCAAACTAGAAGAAATTAAATTCGCGACAGTTGTTGTTGCAGGTAGCCACGTTGGAAGAAGTCATGCCCGATGGATACAAAGCGCAGAAATGCGTCGCAAAGCGAATTTCGACACCGATGGAATGAGTGGCGGGCCTGTTTTTCACTTGGGTAGGGACCGCCGCGGGTATTTTGTAGGGCTCGCTGGAATGATCATGCGGGCCAGTCCTTCTTCCAATAGATTCCATTTTATAGACACGAGTTTTTTGAAGCAATTCGGCGAATCTGACTAGGCGGCGCAACTCAGCCCTCTTAAATTTCGCGCTCCCCTTACTGCCTAAGAGCCGTATCTAATTCAGAAGCGCTATGAACCGGCAAAGAGCACACGCCGCCTGAGCAGACGAAAGCAGCCGCCGTGCCAGCGGCGGCGATCTGCGCTTGCGCCGGATGGCCCGGCGGCAGTGCTGTGCCGGATTCGAGATCGAGCACCATGCGCGTGTCGAAAGGCGCCGCGAGCGCGGCTTCGTAAAGCGCCTG
>JARLJC010000232.1 GCA_031291435.1 Alphaproteobacteria bacterium
GAAAAAGCCCTCGACAGCCAGAATGAGCTCGCGGGCATGTCCGACCACCAGATCATGCAGTTCATCTACAAGGCGGGCTTCTCGACCCCCGCCGCCGTGACTTCGGTCTCGGGGCGCGGCGTCGGCATGGACGTGGTGCGCACCAATATCGAGAAAATCGGCGGCACCATCGATTTCAAGTCGGTTGCGGGCAAGGGATCGAGCTTCTCGATCAAGATTCCGCTCACGCTCGCCATCGTTTCGGCGCTGATCGTCGAATGTGCGGGCGAACGTTTCGCCATTCCGCAAATCAGCGTGGTCGAACTGGTCAAGGCCTCGCCGACCAGCGAGCACCGCGTCGAACTTATCAACGAAACGCCGGTCCTGCGCTTGCGTAACCGCCTGCTGCCGCTGGCGTCCTTGCGCAAGACTCTCAAGCTCGGCGAAGAAACTATCGAAGCCAACGGCAACGCCTTTGTCGTCGTCATTCAGGTCGGCAGCGCCTCGTTCGGCGTTATTGTCGACCGCGTGTTCGATACTGAAGAAATTGTGGTCAAGCCGGTGGCGCCGATTCTGCGCCATATCGATATCTTCTCGGGCAACACCATCCTCGGTGACGGCAGCGTGATCATGATTCTCGATCTCAACGCCATCATCGCCCATGCCGGCAATATCGACGCCGCTTCGGCGGACGCGCAAGCCGCGATTGCCACCCATACCGGACGCAGCAATACGCACCAGTCCCTGCTGGTGTTCCGGGCCGGGGACGGCGCGCAGAAAGCGGTGCCGCTGGCCCTTGTCGCCCGTCTCGAAGAAATTGAACGCGCCACCATCGAATATTCCGATGGCTCGCCGGTCGTGCAATATCGCGGCAAGCTGATGCCGCTGGTGCCGGTGACGGCGGGCGCGGCCATTGCCAAGGAAGGCATGCAGCCTGTTCTGGTCTTCGCCGACAAGGACAAGCATATGGGTCTGCTGGTCGATGAAATTCTCGACATCGTCGAAGAACGGTTGCAGGTCGATCTTAGTGGCCGCCGCGCCGGCGTGCTCGGCACATCGATCATCACCGGCAAGGCGACCGACGTTATCGACGCCGCCTATTATCTGTCGCAGGCTTTCCAGAGCTGGTTCGGCGAAGATGACGGCGCCTTCGAAGGCGATGCCTCGACGCGCCGCGTGCTGCAGGTCGAAGACAGCCCGTTCTTCCGCAATCTGCTGACGCCGCTTCTGACCGTCGCCGGTTATGAAGTGACGACGTCCGAGAATGCCGTCGACGCCCTGAAATTGCAGGAAGAAGGGCTGGAGTTCGACGCCATCATCAGCGATATCGAAATGCCCGGCATGAACGGCTTCGATTTCGTGGCGCAATTGCGCGGCGGCGATACCAAATGGAGCAAGCTGCCGGTCTTCGCCATGTCGTCGCACGCCACGCCGCGCGATCTCGAACGCGGGCGGCAGGTCGGCTTCACCGATTATCTCGCCAAATTCAATCGCGAAGGGTTGCTCAGCGCCCTTCACGACACGCTGAAACAGGGAGCGCGCCATGAGTAGCAATCTTCCCGCCGTCACCACCGGCACCGAGATGACCACCGAGGAGGCCACCCAGGGCATGTTCGTGACCATGACGGTCGCTGGCCAGCTGTTCGGTATCCGCGTTCTCAAGGTGCAGGATGTTTTGGGGCCGCAGCGCATCGCCCATGTGCCGCTGGCGCCGCCCGAAGTTCTGGGCTCGCTTAATCTGCGCGGGCGCATCGTCACCGCCGTCGATGTCCGCATCCGCCTCGGCCTGCCGCCGCGCGCCGAAGGCGAAAGAGGCATGAGCGTGGTGGTCGAGCATGAAAACGAGCTTTATAGCCTCGTGGTCGATAAGGTCGGCGAGGTGATGAGTCTTCCCGCTTCTTCCTACGAACGCAACCCTTCGACGCTCGATCCGCGCTGGCAGGGCGTTTCCGACGGCATCTATCGCCTCGACGGCACTTTGCTGATCGTGCTCGACGTCGCGCGGTTCCTCTGCTTCGACCAAGCCCGCGCCGCCTGATTCCAACTAAAGAGCCAGAAAATGAAAACGTGCCTCATCGTCGACGACAGCCGGGTCATTCGCAAGGTCGCGCGACAGATCTTCGAATCGATGGGCTACAGCTGCGACGAGGCCGAGAACGGCCAGATCGCGCTCGATGCCTGCAAGGTCAAAATGCCGGATTTCGTCCTGCTCGACTGGAATATGCCGGTCATGGACGGGCTGCAATATGTGCAGGCGCTGCGCCAGTTGCCAGGCGGCGACAAGCCCGTCGTCGTGTTCTGCACCACCGAAAATGACCTTGCGCATATTCAACAGGCGCTGGTGGCGGGCGCCAACGAATATATTATGAAGCCGTTTGACGCGGACATCATCCGCGGCAAATTAGAGCAACTAGGATTAATCGCAGCTTAAGGGGTTAGTCCCCGGGGAAATCCATGTCCGTCGTTCCTCCATCGCCTCTCAAGAATCCGGCGGCCGCACCTGCCGTTCGCGTCATGGTGGTCGACGACTCCGCGGTCATTCGCGGCCTGATTACCCGCGCGCTGGAGACCGATCCCGGCATTCATGTCGTGACCAGCGCCAATAATGGCGAGCGCGCCATCGACCTTTTGCGCACCACGCCCGTCGATGTCGTGATCCTCGATATTGAAATGCCGGTCATGGACGGCATCACCGCCATTCCGAAACTCAAGGAAATCGATCCCGGCGTGCAGATCGTCATGGCCTCGACGCTGACGCAGAAGAACGCCGAAATCAGCCTTAAGGCGCTGGCGCTCGGCGCCACCGATTACATTCCCAAGCCGTCCTCGCGCGAAATCGCGGGCGCCGACGAGTTTCAGCACGACCTTATCGAGAAGGTCAAAACTTTCGGCGCCATGGCGCGCCGCAAAGGCGTGCGGCAGGTTGCGCCCGGCGCGCAGGGCGCCATCGTGCGGTTGCCGCCGCCGCCGCCGGCGCCCGAGAAAAAACCGGTTGTTCTGCGTCCCATGCCCACCGGCAAGGCCGCCATCATCGCCATCGGCTCTTCCACCGGCGGCCCGCAGGCTTTGTTCGATGTCGTCAAGGCGATGGGCCCCGATCTGCCGCAGCCGATCGTCATCACCCAGCATATGCCGCCCGCTTTCACCACCATCCTCGCCGACCACATCACCAAACAATGCGGCGTCGCCTGCGCCGAAGCGGTGGAAGGCGAGGTCCTGAAGTCCGGCCATTATTACGTCGCCCCCGGCGATTTTCATATGCTGATCGCCAAAAAATCCGAAGGCCCCACCGTGCATCTGACCAAGGACCCGCCCGAGAATTTCTGCCGCCCGGCGGTCGATCCGATGCTGCGGTCGCTGGTTGAAACTTACGGCGGCCACATATTTGTCGCCATCCTTACCGGCATGGGCGCGGACGGATGCAAGGGCAGCGACGCGGTTGTGCAGGCCGGCGGCGCCGTGATCGCGCAGGACGAAGCCACCAGCATCGTCTGGGGCATGCCCGGCGCGGTGGCGAATGCCGGGTTGTGTTCGGCGGTATTGCCGCTCTCCGAAATAGGCGCTTCGGTGCGCCAATATGCGATGCGGGGCAGGGTATGAAACCGGAAGATTTCGAACTCTTCTCGTCTCTCGTGCGGCAGCGCTCCGGTCTCGTTCTGACCGCCGAGAAGGCCTATCTGCTCGAATCGCGTTTGTTTCCCGTGGCGCGCAAGCACAACCTCAAATCGCTCGAAGACATGGCGCAGGTGCTGCGCACCAAGCGCGAAGAAGCGCTGATGTCCGACATCACCGAGGCGATGACGACCAACGAATCCTTCTTCTTCCGCGACACCAAGCCCTTCACCTTGTTCCAGACCGTCATCCTGCCGAATTTGCTGACCGCGCGGGCGGGAAAAAAACAGCTGCGCATCTGGTCGGCGGCGGCGTCGAGCGGGCAGGAGGCGTACTCCATCGCCATGATCTGCGCCGAGGAAGCCGCCAAGCTCAGGGACTGGAAAATCGATATCATCGGCACCGATCTGTCGCGTGAAATGGTCACCCGCGCCAAGGCCGGGAATTACACGCAGTTCGAAGTGCAACGCGGATTGCCGGTCACCTATCTCGTCAAATATTTCCAGCAGATCGCCGGCGGCAAATGGCAGATCAAGGACAATATCCGCCAGATGGTGCAGTTCCGCGAAGGCAATCTGCTCACCGATTTCGGGTTGGCCGGAACTTTCGATGTCGTGTTCTGCCGCAACGTTCTGATCTATTTCGATCTCCCGACCAAGACCAAGGTGCTGAACGCCATCGCCGGGATCATGCCGCCCGACGGCTATCTGCTGATGGGCGGGGCCGAAACCGTGCTCGGCGTTTCCGATCGCTTCAAGGCCATCACCGGCCAGCACGGGCTTTATGTGCCGACGGCTTCGACCGTGACGGTGCCCGCAGCGGCGCCGGTAGCGGCGCCGGTAGCGGCGCCAGCACCATCACCAGCACCAGCATCAGTAGCCGCAGCGCGCTAGGACGTTCCGCGATCAGACGGAATCACCCCGGAATTTCAGCTATGCGCCGAGGCGCTGGGCTTCGGCGCGTTGAGCTCGTCGCGCATCTGCTTCAGGAGGCCGTCGATCTGGCCGCCGTCGCGCTGAATGATGGCGGCATATTCCTGGCGCTGGGTGACGCTCAGGCTGACGCCTTCCACCACCACATCGATGACGCCCATCTTGCCGTCTTTGGTGCGCACGCGCCAGTCGATCTCGGTCGGCGGCGAGCCGTCGGGATGGGTGATGTCGCTGATGACCGTGGTGTCCATTTCCGATTCGGGGCGCGATCCCACCACCTTGAAACCTTCGCCGGTATAAAGCGTCATGCGGTCGCCGTAATTCTTGATGATGAGAGCCTGGAACAGATCCATATATTCGGTCTGCTGCGCGGGGGTGGCGCTGTTCCAGCTGCGGCCGATGACGAAGCGTCCGATGGTCTTAAGATCGAACGAGTCGCTGAGGATTTTGCGGAAAGTCTCATCGCGTTGCGCCGTGCTGATCTTCTTGTCGGCGATCACGGCGATGGCGCGGTCGCCCAGCGTCTGGATGAATTTGCCGTCGGGTGTATTGGTAGCGGCGTCGGCAGCCGCTGCGGCTGGCGCGGAATCGGCGGCGCAGGCGGGCAGGGCGTGGGTGCTCAGGGCAAGGACGGCAAAGGAAATCGCAGCCAATAAGGGGCGCGGCAAACGAAGCATGGAGCAACTCCTGACAATAGAGGATTGGGGGATGGGGAAGAAACGCGAGGCGGGATTATATACCTGAAACAGGTCTTGGAAACAAAGTTTTATCCGCCTTGCGGCGCGCCGCACCGAATCACCCGCGCCGGATTCGCAACGCGCCGGGACACGCTGTGGCTTTTAGGCGATAGCAACCGAAAGAGAGAAAATACATACTAAAATCCCATTGACGCCAATAATTTGCCATGCTCTTTTGCTTACCTATCTCTAACGGCCCATTCGGGCCGGAAAAACTCCATGGAAAGGATCTCACTATGCGTTCGATGAAACTTTTGGTTGCCGCGGCTTTGGTCGCCGCTTTGGTCGCTGGTCCCGTGTTCGCTCAGGACGCGATGGCTCCGGCTGCCGACGCCACCGCCGCCGCTCCCGCTCCGGAAGCCACTCCTGCCAAGCCCGCCAAGGCTTCGCACAAGAAGCACACCGGCAAGCACCACCACCACAAGAAGGCCGCTGCCGCTCCTGCCGCGCAGTAAGCCTTTTTAGTTAAGACTGCGGAAAACCGCTGCGTTTGGGACGTCCACGCAGCGGTTTTCTATTTTTTGCGCCTGAAAATCGGGTCTTTTCCGCGCAAACATTGACAAAGCGGCCAAAAACACCCAAAACCACGCCGCGTTACCTGTCATTCGGAAGAAGCGAGATTAAGCATGCAAGTTGATGCCAATACCCTCCGCAAAGGCCATGTCATCGATTACAACAATAAGTTGTGGGCGGTGATCAAAAGCGAAATCATGATTCCCGGCAAGGGCAACGCCGTGATTCAGGTCGAAATGCGCGACGTGCGTACCGGAATCAAAAACAACGTGCGTTTCCGCACCCAGGAAACCATCGAGCGCGTGCAGTTGCAGGAACATCAGATGCAATTCCTGTTCGCCACCGGCGACGATTACACCTTTATGGATCAGGAAACGTTCGAACAGCTCTCGATCCCCAAGGACATCATCGGCGATCCGGTCGTGTTCCTGATGGAAAGCATGATCTGCAAAGTCATGACCTACGAAGGCGTGGCGCTCTCGGTCGAACTGCCGGGCAGCGTGACCCTCGAATTGGTCGAAGCCGATCCGGTCGTCAAAGGCCAGACGGCGTCCTCGTCCTACAAACCCGCCAAGCTTTCGAACGGCGTGCGTATTCTGGTGCCGCCTTTTATCGAAGCCGGCACGCGCGTTGTGGTGAACACGACCGATGGTTCCTACGTCGAACGCGCGAGAGATTGAGAAGCGAGGGACAAGTAGGGGAAGAAGAGGGGATAGAATAGGGAAGCAAGAACTTTATCCCCCCGATTTTCCCTTTTTTCTCTCTAACCCCTAACCCCCTATCTTAAAATGGCCGCCAAATCCCCGTTGATGAATGTGATGTTCAAGGCCGCCGACAAAGCGGCCAAGGGACTGGTGCGCGATTTCGGCGAAGTCGAAAATCTCCAGGTCTCGCGCAAAGGCCCGGGCGATTTCGTCAGCACCGCCGATCTTAACGCGCAGAAGGCCATCCGTGAGGAACTGACGAGGGCGCGGCCAGATTTCGGCTTCCTGATGGAAGAGAAAGACAACGCCGCCGATACTTCATCCAAACCCGAACGCTGGATTGTCGATCCGCTCGACGGCACCAGCAATTTCCTGCACGGCCTCGGCCATTGGGCGATCTCGATTGCCGCCGAACGTCAGGGCGAAATTATCGCCGGGCTGATTTTCGACCCCATCAAAAACGAAAGTTTCTGGGCCGAAAAAGGCATGGGCGCGTGGAGCGCCAACAAGCGCCTGCGCGTTTCGGGACGGCGCGATTTTTCCGAATGCTTGATCGCCACCGGCATTCCCTTTAAGGGCGTGATGGACAAACGGCCCCATTTTTCGGCCCAGCTTAACGCCGTCATGCCGCAGGTGGCCGGCATCCGCCGCTTCGGCGCCGCGGCGCTCGACCTCGCTTATGTCGCCGCCGGACGTTATGACGGCTTCTGGGAAACTGGCCTCCATCCGTGGGATTGCGCGGCGGGCCTGTTGATCGTCAAGGAAGCGGGCGGCTTCATTTCCCCGATTACGCCGAAGCAGGACGCGATGCAAAGTGGGGCGCTCGTCGCCTCCAACGCCGAAATCCACGACGCCTTGGTTAAAACCATCCGCGACGCGAAGTAATTACGCCAGATTTTAAGGGTCCATAGGAGCGCCGCCAAGCGGCCCCCTGTACCTGCCTGCAATTTAAGCGTGTATTCGCAGCGCGGCAATAAATGCCTCTTGCCAGAATCGTGAAAATCAAAATACGATGGAAGATACATAAGGAATGGCACATTCATATGAATCAACATTTTTCCGCAGCCGCCGATCATGTTGCACGGCGTTTGTGGCAGGGACAAATCGTCTCCTACCGGGATCCTGAAAGTGGCGAAGTCGGCCTTGGCGCAGTACTTACGAGCGACGAACAAACGAGATCGCATCAAGGGTCGTCGTTAGATAGCCAGCGCGTTACAATCTGCCCGATCACCCGCAATGCCAACAGCAAATGGAGCATTCGGACAGGGGCGGGCAATATGCGCGCGGACATGATTCATACCATTGGAACCTCGCTCTGGCAGGTTCAGCCTGCCGAGGGAATGACGGGACTGCGCGAAGCGGACATCGAGAAAATCATCGGACATTTTTCAGAGCTGACTTATCCGACCCGGGAAAACATGAATTCCTGGGAACGTCGCGAGACCAATTTTACATACGGCGCTTTGAACTGGAGCCGTCGCGCTTTTGTCGAACGCCGGGATGTCAAGCGGGGGAGTTACCTGTCGCTCGTAAGCGAACCGACACCGGAAGGTTTCTTTATCAGCATACGCACGACGACCCAGAAACATCAAAATGATCCGCATTTTATTTGTGCCGATAAAGTTATGCAGCGCGAAGTATTATTCAACTGCAGCGATGTATATCTCATCCACCGTTCGCAATTCACCGATCTGGAAGGGTGGGCGCATCGCTATGTGCTGCCGGCCATAGCCATGACGGCGCTTTCAACGTTCGATGATGATGTTTATCATGCTTTTGACGCATGTCCCCCGGCCACGGGTGTGAAGGGCAGAGCCGCCACACAGACGCCGCGGCCTCATTAAAAAAAATGTCAGACGGTCTATAAGCCGGGTTTTGTCCTGTCACTCACTCGCGGGCGCTACGTTTCAGAATCTGGAACGCCACTCCCCGAGTGAGTGACAGGGACGATCATTCATCTGGGACGCACATTGCTGTACGCCTCATGCAACCAACCCGAGCCGCGCGCGGGGAAAGCGCCGCGCATCTATGAGTCGAAACTCAGATATACGCTATGCGGCTCCTATTCGGTTTTGCTTCGGGTGGGGTTTTCCATGCCGTTTCTGTTGCCAGAAACGCGGTGCGCTCTTACCGCACCTTTTCACCCTTACCCGCCGTCGGTCGGCTTGCGCCTCCCTATGGCGTGGCGGTCTGTTTTCTGTGGCACTTTCCTTTGAGTCGCCCCAACCGGACGTTATCCGGCACCCTTTTCCCCTGAAGCCCGGACTTTCCTCTCGAAAACCCCTTCAATAGACGGCGCTCAAGAAAGCTCCGGAATCAAGGGGTTCGAGCGATCATCCGACCGTCTGACACGGCGATATAAATAACCGATGTGTCGCTTAAAAACAACAATCTCCAACAGAGTCGCATGGTTAAGGCGTTTTCTTCAATTAAGGCATGGAGTCGCCACATTTGGGGTGCTATTGGGGGCAGCGTTTGATATATCGAGGCCGTTCGGCCCCGACCATCCAACAGACCTAATCAGGAGCATTATCATGAAGAAACTTTCCGTATCCGCCCTGGCTTTTGCCGCGGCTCTGGTGGCATCTGCCGCCGCGCATGCCGATACGACCCCCGGCTGGTATGTCGGCGCTGGCGTCGGCGGCACCTTTGGCCAGGACCCCATCGTTCACACCAACGCAGGTGGCGGCAAATTCTCCGCGCGCGATGAAGACGTCAATCTCGATGTCCTCGCCAATGCCGGTTATGCATACAGCAACGGCTGGCGTGTTGAAGGCGAATATTTCCACAATCAGATCAACGTCAACAACATCGATGGCCGCGCCGCCGCCGGTGGCCATGTCAGCAACAACGCTTTGTTCGCCAACGTGCTGTATGATTTCGCTCCCCACGGCCGCTGGACGCCTTATGTCGGCGCCGGTATCGGGCCTGATTTCGTCAATGTGAAGAGCGTCGGCGCCGCGGGCGTCGGCTATCTCCGTGGCGATACGCTCGTCATGGGCTATCAGGGCATCGCCGGTGTTTCGACCCAGCTGGATGACAACTGGGCCGTTACCGCCGATTACCGCTACATCTCCTCCTTCGATCCCAAGGTTGACAGCACCGCTGGCGGCCAGGGTCGCATGGAAAACGCTTCGCATAACGTGATCGTCGGCGTGCGTTACAGCTTCGGCGCTCCCGCCGCGGCTCCCGTCGCCGAACCCGTTGCGCCGATGCATCACGCGATGGCGCCGATGATGGCACCCCGTCACCCGGCCCACACGGCTGTGGCTGGCTCGGGCCAGAACTTCATGGTGTTCTTCGACTGGAACAAGTCGGTGATCACGCCGGAAGCCAAGCGCATCATCGCGTCGGCTGCGGATGAGTTCAAGCGTGCCGTCTTCGCCTCGATCCAGGTTACCGGTCACACGGATACCTCGGGTAAGGCGACCTATAACCAGAAGCTCTCCGAACGCCGCGCCGCGGCCGTGGAAGCCGAACTGGCCAAACTGGGCGTCAGCACCGAAAACATCAAGGAAATGGGCGTTGGCGAAAACGGCCTGATGGTTCCGACCGCCGATGGCGTTCGCGAAGCTCAGAACCGCCGCGCCGAAATCGTTCTCAGCAAGTAAGCTGATAACGGTCTAGACCGACCAAGTTAAACGCCGCCCTGCATAGGGCGGCGTTTTTCTTTGGGATTTTGCTTGCCTCGACTCGCCAACGGCGCAACAAAGGCGCGGTAACAGGGAGCTTTTCATGCCCATCGAAAATTATCCGAGCATCCGCCTGCGCCGCCTGCGCAAAACCCCGGCGCTGCGCGACCTCGTGCGCGAAAATACCGTGACGGTGAACGACCTCATCTATCCGATTTTCGTCGAGGAAGAGATCGCGGCGATGGCCCCGGTAACCTCGATGCCGGGCGTCTCGCGCATTCCGGAAAAAATGCTGGCGTCCGAAATCAAGGCCATCGCCGCCGACGGCGTGAAGGCGATTATGATGTTCGGCGTCTCGCACAAGAAAGACGCGACCGGCAGCGATTCATGGAAAAATGACGGCCTCCTGTCGCGCATGATCAAGATCGCCAAGGACGCCGCGCCCGAACTCGTGGTGATGTCCGACACATGCTTCTGCGAATATACCGACCACGGCCATTGCGGCGTGGTCGAACAGGGCCATGTCCATAATGACATGACGCTCGTCAATCTGGCGCGGCAGGCGGTGGCGGCGGCGCGGGCAGGGGCGGATGTCATCGCGCCCTCGGCGATGATGGACGGGCAGATTGCCGCCTTGCGCGACGCGCTCGACGAATCCGGATTTTCCAATCTGCCGCTGATGGCCTATTCGTCGAAATTTGCTTCGGCGTTTTATGGCCCGTTCCGCGCTGCGGCCGGATGCGACCTCAAAGGCGATCGCAAGGCCTATCAGATGGATCCGATGAATGGCCGCGAGGCTTTGCGCGAATCTTTGCAGGACGAAGCCGAAGGGGCCGATTTTCTTATGGTTAAGCCCGGCCTGCCTTATCTCGACGTGCTGGCCGATATTCGCGCCAACACCTTGCTGCCTTTGGCCGTTTATCAGGTCAGCGGCGAATATGCGATGATCAAATTCGCCGCGCAGGCGGGTGCTCTCGACGAAAAACGCGTGGTGCGGGAAGCGCTTGGCGCATTTAAACGCGCCGGGGCCGATCTGATTTTATCCTATTTCGCGCGTGACATTGCCCGCGAAGGATTTTAAGGTTCCTGTATCCCACGCCGGTTTGGCGCGGGGTGGCCTGCACCGGCTTGGTGAGGAAGGGGCTTTTTATGAAATACGCCGTTATCGGCACCGGCAAGACAGGTCAGGCGATTGCCGACCGGTTGCCGCCGCAGGATATTGCGGCGCTGTGCAATTCCCGCAATCCGGTCACTCTCGATAAACTGAAAAACGCCGATGCCGGTATCGTGTTCGTGCCCGGCCCCGCGCTTGCCAGCCTGCTGCCGTTGCTGATCGAAAGCCGGTTGCCTCTGGTCATCGGCACCACGGGCTACCCTTGGCCCGCCGATCTCGATGCGCAATTGCGGCAGGCGGGAACGGCCTGGATCATCGGCCAGAATTTCAGCCTCGGGCTCAACGTGATGCGTTATTACGCACAGCGTCTTAAACAAAGTTTGAATGCGTTGCGGCCCGGCGCGTTGCAGCTCGGCCTCAGCGAAACACACCATATCCATAAACTCGATGCGCCCAGCGGCACCGCGCTTTATATCGCGGGCGCGCTCGATTTCCCGGCGGACGAGATCGAGTCTGTCCGCGAAGGCGATGCCAAAGGCACGCATAGCGTGACTTATGGCTGGCCGCATGACCACATCACTTTGACGCATGAAGCGCTCGACCGCGCCGCTTTTGCCGAGGGGGTTCTGCTGGCTTGCGCCGAAATTGCGGGGCTGGAACCCGGCTTGCACCGTTTCGAGAAACTCGCCGACAACAAAATCGAAAATTCATTGAAAGGATAGAGTATGCGCGCACAGGAAACCTGGCTGTGGACGGCCCTTGTCACTCCCTTCACCCCCGATGCAGGCAAGGTCGATTATGCCGCGCTCGGTTCTTTGCTGAAGCGCCAGAACGCGGCGGGCAATGGCATTCTCATTCTTGGCAGCACGGGAGAATCTTTGTCGCTGAACGAGGATGAGAAAAAGGAAATCGTGCGTTTTACGATGGCGCAGAAACTTTCCGTGCCGGTGATGATCGGCTTGCCGAATATCAATGCCGCCCAGACAATGGGCTGGATCGATTTCTGCCGGGGGCAGGGGGCCGATGCCTATCTCGCCGCCACGCCTGCTTACACCAAGCCGGGGGCCGAGGGACAGGTGGGCTGGTTCACGCATATCTTCGATGCCGTCGATGCGCCGGTCATGCTTTATAATGTGCCGTCGCGCACGGGCGCTTCGTTGTCGCCCGCCGTGTTGCGCGCGTTGCAATCGCATCGCAATTTCTGGGCGGTCAAGGAATCCTCCGGCGGGCTGGAGGCTTATGTCGATTATGCCGCCGCCGCCCCCAATGTCGCGCTTTATTGCGGCGACGATAATCTGCTGGCTCCTGCGGCTTCGCTCGGCGCTTGCGGGCTGGTTTCGGTGGCGTCCAATATGTGGCCCGAAGCCTGCGCCGCCTATGTCGCGGGTTGCCGCGATGCCACCTATCGCGGGCAGGATTGGTGGATTGCCAGCAAAGCTTTATTCACGACGGCCAGCCCGGTGCCCCTCAAGGCGTTGATGCATCGGCGCGGATTGCTGCCTTCATCCGCCGTGCGCTCGCCGCTCAGCGTCAGCGATCTCGCCAGTTTCGATCTGCTCGATGCCGCCGACAAACGCATCACGGAATGGCATGCCAGCTTCACCCGCGCGGAGCGTGCGGCATGAGCCACCAGCAATTCCTTCGCGATCTCGAAACCGGCACTCTGCGCGTGGCGCAACGCGACGCGCAAGGCGCATGGCAGGTCGATGCGTCGGTCAAACAACGCATCCTCGACTATTTCGGCGCGCATGGACTTACCGAAATGGGCGACGAAGCCCATCCGCAATATCAGGGTTTCGTCGATAAAGAAGGCCTCGCGCCGCGCCGCTTCACGACCGCTGATAAAGTGCGCCTCGTCCCCGGCGGTTCTTCCGTGCGGCCCGGCGCTTATATTGCGCCCAAAGTCGTCATCATGCCCCCCGCTTTCGTCAATATCGGCGCTTATATCGACGAGGGCACGATGGTGGACAGTAATGTTCTGGTCGGTTCCTGCGCGCAAATCGGCAAATTCGTGCATCTCAGCGCCGGGGTGCAGATCGGCGGCGTGCTGGAACCCATCGGGCAGCTCCCCGTTATCATTGAAGATCACGCTTTCATCGGCGCGGGTAGCGTGATTGTCGAAGGTATCCGCGTCGGTGAACATGCGGTTGTGGCGGCGGGCACAATCCTGTCGGCGGCCATCCCCATCTATGATACGGTTCGGCAAAAGGTCTATAAAGGCGAAGTGCCTGCTGGGGCGGTGGTGGTTTCCGGCTCGCGCCCGATGAGCACGCAGGAAAATGTGGGCAAAGATTTGCACCTGCATTGCGCGGTCATCATCAAATATCGCGACGAGAAAACCGACGCGGCCCTGCAACTGGAAGATTTTCTCAGATGAGTGACGATATTATAGAAAGCCACATTTACGCCAGCCTCAATCCGGGGCCGCGCCTCCTGATACTGGGGGCGGTGCATGGCAACGAAAAATGCGGCACGCACGCCATCCGCCGCGTCATCCAGGAAATCGGCGATGGCAAGGTCGCGATCGAGAAAGGCTCCGTCACTTTCATCCCCATCTGCAACCCGCGCGCTTATGCTGCCGATACACGCTTTATCGACCGCAATCTCAACCGCTATCTGCTGCCGCAGGAAAATCCCGATAGTTACGAAGCCCGGATCGGCAATATTTTATGCCCGCATCTCGCCGCCTGCGACGTTCTGCTCGACCTCCATTCCTATCATTCGGGCGGCAAGCCTTTCGTCTTCATCAGCCAAAATAATCCGACCGAATATGCCTATGCCTCCTGCCTCGGCGGGGCCGCGCTCCTCACCGGCTGGCAATCGGCCTATGCCGCTTCGGGCCGCGATACCGCCCCGGCAGACCCCAACGAATCCGTCGGCACCACGGAATATGTGCGCCTGTTCGGCGGTTATGGGGTGACGATGGAATGCGGCCAGCATAAAGACCCGGCCTCGAACGAGGCCGCCTATGGTGCCATCCACCGCGCGCTGGCGCATCTGGGCCTCGCCCGGCTGCCAGTCCCCGAAATCGAAAAAACGCCGCTGATCGAAGTCAAGAAGGTCTTCTATCGCGAAAAAGGCGGCCAATTCACCAAAACATGGGAACATCTCGACCCGGTCAAAAAAGGCGACATCATCGCCCATGACGATAACGGCAATCCCTCGATTATCCCCGATGACGGTTTCCTGATTTTGCCGCATGTCGATACCGTCGACGGCACCGAATGGTTTTACTGGGGGCAGAAAAAATAACCATTATATTCCAATAAAATAGAGGCCGTTTTCAACGTTATATGGAAAGTAATTACCGCGTGGTATAAAGGGGCATTGTTAAAGATGGAGAGGGCCATGGCTCGTCCAGCGCAAGAAAATTTAAACGGCACCGATTTAAGCAAGCCCATCCCGCCCTCGCGCCCGATGAAGGGATGGAAAGACAATCCCATTGATGACAAAGGCGCGGCGTTTAACGAGCCGTTGGTGCCGCTCGGCATCTTCACCGAAGATCATCGCAGTACCTACTGTCCGGAAATCTTTACCGACGGCATATATTACGGCGAGCGCGATACGTCGCCTTACGGCGTCGGCGAACTCGATGGAGCGCTGATAACCGGTTTTGTGCGCGAGGGCGTCGCCAAGCGGCTGGCGCAGGCGAGTCAATTGCTGCCGCCGGGTTATGCGTTTCTGGTGCGTGATCCGCTGCGCACCGAGCAGGTGCAGCGTTCCCTGTTCGAACACTTCAAAAACAAACTGATGGCCCCGCCCTTCAATTACAGCGAAGAGGTCGCCATTGAAAAGACCCAGGATTATGTGTCGCAGCCTTCGCGCGCCAATTCGCCGCACATGACCGGCGGCGCGGTCGATCTGACGATCATCGAATTCGAGCCCGAGGCCTGGGCCGAGATGCAGCGCCTGACCGCACAGCTGAAATCCTTGCCGCCGCCCGCCGATCCGCAGGGTGTCGATCTTACGCCCCTCGAAGAACGCCGCTACCGCATAGAGATGCAGCGCTATGCGCTTATGCGCGAGCATAGCAAAATGCTGGATATGGGCGTGGCGTTCGATGAAGTTTCCGCAGATACGCTGGGCAATCCGAAAACAGCTCTGCGTTATTATGAAGAGAAACTGGAACGTGACGGCGGGCTGGCGCCAGAGGACAGAGAGCCGCTTAAAAATCGTCGCATACTCTACAATGCCCTGTCGGCAGTCGGGTTTACGTTCTTTCCCGAGGAGCCGTGGCATGCGGATTTCGGCAACAAATTCTGGGCGCAACAGTCTGGTGCGCCGGCGGCTCTGTATGGATATGCCGCTCCTTCGCCCGAAAATATGTGGCATGAAGATATCCGCCGGAAACACCACGCCAACAATATTGCGCTGAACAGGCGCGAAACGCCGGTTCAGGCCATGGATAAAACGGGCCGGGTAAACTCTCTCGTTTCCACCGTTTTTGCGATAGCTCAGCGGCTCGGTGGGATGAGGGCGCGCGGTCAGCACCATCTGGCCGAACGCATCAATCCGGATAAACTGATGCCGCTTGACGCGCCGCAACCGTGAAGCCGGATTTTAGCCCTCAATAAGACAAGTTTTTAGGTTTGAAATTCCCATGAATAACGTAATAGTTATTCTCTAATCGTGGGAATAGGCGAATCATGCGTGTGAGTGTCATTTGTGGCGGGCCGTCGGCGGAGCGCGGGATATCTCTGAACTCGGCGCGGTCGGTGATGGATCACCTGACGCCGCTGGGCTGGGATGTCGTGCCGGTTTATTGCGACTTGGATCGCCAATTTTATCGCCTGTCGCCGTCGCAGCTTTATTCCAACACGCCGTCCGATTTCGATTTCAAGCTGGCGCATACGGCGCGGCCTTTGACGCAGGCGCAGTTGATCGCCACCTGCCGCGAAACCGATATCGTATTCCCCGCCATTCACGGGTCTCTGGGCGAGGACGGCGAATTGCAGGAACTTCTCGAAGCGCATGAAATTCCCTTCGTCGGCTCGCCCTCCAAATCTTGCCGCCTGATGTTCGACAAAGCCATCGCCAACAAACATATGGCGATGCACGGTTTTGCCACGTTGCCCAATTGCCGCGTCGATCAAACCGATGCGCCCATGGAGCGTCTGCGCAAAATCGGCGAATTTTTTGCCCAACACCACATCAAGAAAGCGGTGGTGAAACCGGCGGCGGGCGGATCGAGTCTCGGCGTTGCCAGCGTCACCACGCCCGACGAAGCGGCAGCCCGCGCCGCCGATATCTTCGATCAGCATCACGGCGATCAGGCTTTGGTCGAACCTTATTGCGAAGGCCGCGAATTCACCGTGGTGGTCTTGCAGAATGATGCGGGCGAACCGGTGGCGCTGGTGCCAACGGAAATAGAGCTTATAGGCGGCGATCTTTTCACCTTCCGCCATAAATATCTGCCGACCTGCCATGTCGAATATCATTGCCCGCCGCGCTTTGACGATGAGATTGTGGCGCGGATTCAAAAGGCCGCCGAAGTGTTGTTCAGCTTTTTCGGCATGCGCGATTTCTCGCGCCTCGATGGCTGGCTGCTCGATGATGGCCGCGTGATATTCTCGGATTTCAATCCCATCTCGGGCATGGAGCAGAACAGCTACCTGTTCATTCAGGGCAGCCGTCTGGGGCTTACGCATGGCGGCATGCTGCGCCAGATTGTCGGCCACGCGGCGCGGCGTTACGGCATCGACGACGCCGTGAATCCGGTGATGAAGATTGCCAAACCCCGCGGCATACGCGTCCTGTTCGGCGGCGAAACCGCCGAACGCCAGGTTTCGCTGATGTCGGGTACCAATGTCTGGCTCAAACTGCTGCACAGCCGCGATTATGCGCCCGAGCCCTATATTCTCGGGCCCAAAGACGAAGTGTGGCATCTGCCTTACAGCTTCACGCTCAACCATACGGTCGAAGAAATTCTCGCCCGCTGCGCCGAGGCCGAGGGTATCGTCGCGCGGCTGAAACTTCTGGTGCCGCCTTTGCGGCAACGTCTGGGATTACCGCCTTTGGCCGCGAACGCTTTGACCTCGCCGCGCCGCATGAGCCTCGACCAGTTCTGCCGCGAAGCAGCCGATGAAAAATCTTTTGTCTTTATAGCCTTGCATGGCGGCGAAGGCGAAGACGGCACCTTGCAGGCCAAGCTCGACGGTTTCGGCATCGCCTATAACGGGTCGGATGTCGATGCCTCGCGACTCTGCATGGATAAAAACGCCACCGGTGCCGTCATCAACGGATTGAAAGACCCGTTGCTGGTCTCGGCGCAAAAAATCATCGTCACGGCGGGGCAGGCCCCCAATGCCGCGCAGATCTGGGAAAACGCCGTCGCCACGCTCGGCAGTCCCGATATCCTCATCAAGCCGCAATCCGACGGCTGCTCGGCGGGTGTCGTACGCCTGACGTCGGCGCGCGAACTGGCGCTTTATCTGCAGGCGCTGGCGCGCGGCGACGCGATGCTTCCCGCCGGAACGCTGATGCATCAGGTGCATATGATCGATCTGCCGTCGCATGCAGAATCTTTCATGCTCGAACCCTTCATCGTCACCGACGAAATCCATATCGTGGGTCTTGAGCTGGTTCATAAACCCAAAACCGGCTGGATCGAATTGACGGTCGGCGTGATGGAACGCAACGGCCACTATCACGCCCTGTCGCCCAGCATCACGGTGGCGAGCGGATCGGTTCTGTCGCTCGAGGAGAAATTTCAGGGCGGCACCGGCGTGAATCTAACCCCGCCACCCGCGACCATTATCGTCGCGCGCCAGATCGAGCTCATCAAAATGAAGATCGAGCAGACCGCCAAGGCGCTCGGCATTCAGGGATACGCCCGCATCGATATTTTCTTCAACACGAAAACGGATCAGAGTCTGGTGATCGAAGCCAACAGCCTGCCGGGCCTCACCCCCTCCACGGTCATCTATCATCAGGCGCTGGCTGAATTGCCGCCGCTGACCCCGCAGGAATTCCTGTCGCGGCTGGTCGAGTACGGCATCGAACGCCGCGCTATATCCTCTCCGCATCCGCTGGTTTCGTCAGGAGTTTAGGACGCGGAGGGCGGCGGGGTTGTTGATGCGTCCCCGCTGGAGCTGTATGAGCAGATAGGGCGAGATAACCTTATAGACCTTCTTAGTGTAAACATTGCCTTCCGGCGCCTGTGCTGGTTTAGCGGGCGGCGGCGGGGGGATAAGAAGACCCGGGCGGCGGGGAAGCGGGCGGGTGCTTTGCACCGGGGCGACGAGCGCAGGGGCGGCTTTGACCGGTGTGAGGGGTTCGGGAATGGCGTTTTTCCGCGAGCAATAGGCCAGCGGCGCGTCAGGATGGAAAAGGCGGTATTCCACCGCCGCGATGAAATCGACGGTTTCCCGATACAGCGGATGGGCGGGGGCGAGGCGGATGGCCTCGATTTTCTGTATGCCTTCGGCGACGGTCTTGGGATCGCGGCCGCCGAACTTGCGGCCGATGCGGGGGTAGGATTGGTTTTCTTTCTTGGCCCAGCGGTAGGCTATGTTCATGGCGCGGTGGCGGATGCAGGTAATATATTCGGCTCTTGCAGCGCCAAGGATATCGTCGGCGGTCAGATGCAGTCTTTTGGCGTTGAGCTGGCTGGCGGGACCGCCATTGGCGATTTCGATCGCCGCCGCGATAACTTCTTTGACTCCGAAAGACGGGGAGTGGTGCGACGCTACGGGGCCGCTGGCAATCTCATTTGCCGCCGAGGACAGGTCCATGAAATACCCGCAAAGAAATAAAATATGCGGCAACTTTATCAAACAGGCGCGGATTCGCAACGGGCCATTCGGCCTTCAGCAGAAAAAATAGGGTTAATGCGCGTACCTACCTGTTTCGAGCTAATCGCGACGGTTCTTATGGAGCTGGGCCGCGGCGGCGATTTTTTGCCTGTGATCGGGAGAAGGGCGCGTAGCGGGCCGCTGTTGTTTTATGCTGTCGAGCGCGATACGTATCTGCCGCATTCTTGCCATGCGCACGACATCGCTGCGGATGCCGGGGAGAGGTTTGCCGTCGAGATAACATTGGAGTTCTTCCTTCGAGAAGCTCTTCAACTCTTTAAGCGCATGCAATTCGGTAAAAGTTTTCAGGTTGCGGCTTTCGAAAACGACACGATCCGCCGCGGTCAGGCGGGAAAAACTCGACAGCTCGCGGTCGGTGCGCGGGATGGCAGGGGTGGCGAAATGGGATGGAATCGGCATCGGGGCGCGTCCTTCGGGCGCATATATAGGCGGGGTTTGGGAGATGTTGCCGGAATCGCCCTTCCGGATATCTTTTATGTTTTCGGCTACCGGGGCCGGTTCGATTTTATCAGGTTTGGTCTTGGCGCTGGGCGCGGCGGGAGCCGAAGCCTGCGCGGTCTTCCTTGCGGCGACAGGGGCAAGAAATGTAGCCAGCATGGAATCTTCGCCGGGCCGCAGGGAAAGGCGGTCAAAATTTTGCTCAATGCCGATCAGGGCCTTCTTGATCAGCGCGCTTTCGTCCGCATGACCGTAGGCCAGCAATTCGTCGATTTCCTTGGCCCCCAGTTTGATGGTTTCTTCCGCGCAATGGAGGAGGGCGGCCATTTCCGAAATCTGCTTTCTTTTCGAAATCGGGTCGTCTTTGTCGACAAAATTATTGATCGCGTACCAGGAAACAAGGCATCGATTGTAGTAAAGAGGGCGATAGGCGCTTTTGCCCGTGTAAAACACTTCCTTCATTTTCGCTTGATCGACCACATGCAGAACCGTGATCGTCAGGCGAAGGATTTTGTCCGCGAAAGTCGCGTCGGCGGGCAGGGGGCCAAGCTTGGTTTTGTCAGGCAAATCCATTATAAAATCCATCCGGTGACAATCGGGCCGAACCCTAGCAGCAGCTTAATAGTTGCGGAATCTAAAAGTCCATTTCCTCCGCCGCGAAAGAAGGGTAAAAGGGGCGCTTATAGTTAAGCCCGGCGATTCACGTATCTTAATCAAGCGTGGGACGCTTGATTAAGATACGATCGCGGGCTGTTTCAAGGATTCGCATGCGCCTGCTTACCGCCCTCATTTCGCTTGGACTGCTCGCCCTCGGCATCGGGGCGATTCTGGCCGTCGCCGCTTTTGCGCATTATAGCAAGGACTTGCCGGATTATTCGTATCTGAAAGATTACCAGCCGCCGACCCTCAGCCGCATTTACGCCGACGATGGCCGCATGATGGCCGTGGTGGCCCAGGAGCAGCGCATCTTCGTGCCCATCTCCACCATCCCAGCGCGGGTCAAGGATGCCTTCCTGTCGGCGGAGGACGCCGATTACTATCAGCATGGCGGGGTCGATTATAGCGGCATCCTGCGCGCTGTGTTCGTCAATCTGGAAAATGTCGGGCGCGAGCGGCACCCGATGGGCGCTTCGACCATTACCCAGCAGGTTGCCAAGAATAAGCTGCTGACCAACGAAGTCTCCTTCTCGCGCAAAATCCGCGAAGCGATTTTGGCCACGCGCCTCGAAAAAGTTCTGACCAAGGACCGCATTCTCGAAATCTATCTCAATGAAATTTTCCTCGGCAGCCATTCTTATGGCGTCGGGGCCGCCGCGCTCAATTATTTCAACAAATCGCTCGATGAATTGACGGTGGCCGAGGCCGCCTATCTCGCCGCCCTTCCCAAGGCCCCCAATAATTATAATCCGGTGCGCGACCATGCCGCCGCCGTCGCCCGCCGCAACTGGGTCATCGGCCGCATGGCGGAAAATAATTACATTACCAAAGACGAAGCCGAAATGGCGCAGCGCGACCCGCTCGAAACCCGCTCGCGCGACGAAGCCGACAGCGTCAATGCCGATTATTTTTCCGAAGAAGTGCGGCGGCAGCTGATCGACAAATTCGGCGAGGAGCAGGTTCTCGAAGGCGGCCTCGCCGTCAAAACCAGCCTCGATCCCAAATTGCAGGACGCCGCCACCAGGGCTTTGCGCGAAGGTCTTTTGAATTATGACCGCCGCGCGCGCGGCTGGCGCGGCCCTGTCGCGCATCTGAAAGATTTCGGCGAATGGCAGGCGGCGCTGAAAAAGATCCCCATCCCCGCGGGCGGCGAAGCCTGGCAGATCGCCGCCGTGATCGGCCTCAAGAACGACAAGGCCGATCTGGCTTTCGCCGACAATGCGCGCGGCACGATTCCATGGACGGAAATGAGCTGGGCGCGGCGCGAATTCGCGGGCGATAAATTCGGCCCCGCCGTCAAGAAACCCGGCGATGTCCTTGCCGTCGGCGATGTCGTGATGGTGGAGCCCGTCAAAGCAAGCGAGGATGGCAAAGCCTATCCCGCCAATTCCTTCACCCTGCGGCAGGTGCCGGTGGTGGAAGGCGCCATCGTCGCGCTCGACCCGCATACGGGCCGCGTTTTCGCTCTCGATGGCGGGTTCAGCGCGCATATCAGCCAGTTCGACCGCGCGACGCAGGCCGAACGCCAGCCCGGTTCGTCCTTCAAGCCTTTCGTCTATATGGCGGCGCTCGATAAAGGCTTCACGCCCGCGAGCCTCATCATGGATTCGCCTTTCAGCCTTTATCAGGGGCCGGGGCTGCCTTTGTGGCATCCCGAAAATTACGATGACGAAGACCTGGGCCCGGTGCCCTTGCGCGTCGGCATCGAAAAATCGCAGAACGTGATGACCGTCCGCATCGCCAACGCCATCGGCATGCCGATCGTGGTGGATTACGCCAAAAAATTCGGCATTGCCGACGATATGCCGCAATTTTTGTCCTTCGCGCTGGGGTCGAAGGAAACCACGCCGCTGCGCCTCGTCACCGCCTATGGCATGATCGTCAATGGCGGCAAGAAAATAGCGCCGAGCCTTATCGACCGCGTGCAGGATCGCAACGGCAAAACCATCTGGCGCGCCGATAATCGCGATTGCACCGGCTGCTTCTCGGCGGGCTGGACATCGCAACTGGTGCCGCCCGATATTCCCGATACGCGCGAACAGATCGAAGATCCGCGAACCGCCTATCAGATGGTTCACATCCTCGAAGGTGTGGTGCAGCGCGGCACCGGCAAAAGTCTGCGCGATATCGATTTCCCGCTGGCGGGCAAAACCGGCACCACCAACGACAGCAAGGATGCCTGGTTCATCGGATTCACGCCCGACCTCGTTTGCGGCGTCTATATCGGCTTCGATAATCCGGTGACTTTGGGCGGCCATGAAACCGGCGCTTCGGTCGCGGTGCCGATTTTCCGCAGTTTCATCACCGCCGCCATCAAGGGCAAACCAGCGGTGCCGTTCCGCGTGCCGCCCGGCCTGCGCATGGTGCGCGTCGATCCGGCCACCGAAACCCTCGCCCCGCCTTCGAACAAGGAGGCCATCTGGGAGGCCTTCATCCCCGGCACCGAGCCACAGGAAGGCCAGATCCGCTCCATCCTCGACGGCAGCGCCGAGGGGGCGGGGGCTGACGCCAGCCACCCCACCAGCGGCGGCGTTATGGAGCCCCTGACGCCGATGCCGCAGCCGGAAACGCCTGAACTGGCTATCCCCGCGGAACCGGCGCCGACGGCGGCGCCAGCCCCCGCTACAACCGGAACGGGCGGATTATATTGAGTTTCATGGTTAAAATCGCCATCAGGCTTAATATTTTCGTGTTTTTCGGTTATAAAAGGGGATGCTTGAAGCCCTGCTTATCGACGAAGAAAAAGAACAGATGGTCGATCTGGCCACTTTCATCCGCATGCGTGATGAAAGGCCGGAATTGGCCAAGGGACATCTTTTCTGTCCTGAATGCCGCAAGGCGGTTCACACGCATGACGAAAAAGGCGCGCTTGGTTTTCGCATCGTCAATCTTGATGTGACGCGGCGCATTTTTGCCAATAGACGTTCCGCCCCCGGCTTCCATCATTACGATCACGGGGCGCCCTTGACCTGTTCGCGCTCTTTAGCGAGCGACCCGCGTTATAAAGGTATCCGCGAATTCAACGAATTCAGCGAGGAGGATCGTGAGCGCAACGTCAAGGCCCTGATGCAGCCGAATGCGCGGCAGGCCATCGCCGATATCCAGACTTTTTTCATGAAATCTCTGACCGGGCTCGACACGCTTCTTCCTGAAGACAAGAAGATACTCAAACAGGTCGAAGACCGCCTGCTGACGATGGTCGGGCTTGCCGACCATATCTGGATCATGGGTTATGTTGGGCCGCTGGTGCTGGGGCGGCGCACGCGCTTTCTCGGCGGTAATTATGTGACGGCGGAATATATCACGACCGGCAGGCAGATTCTGAAAATCAAGGGTATGGACGGTGAAGAGCGCATCTTGCGCGTGCCCGAGAAAATCGTCCTGTGCAAGAGTCAGACGGATAGTGCATTGCCGAACCCGATGCGGCGCGGCAAGAAGCACGGTAAGCGGGCGATGGAGCGTATCGAGTTTCCGGTATCCCGAGATTTCGCCTGGAAAGTGGCGAAAGACGCGCTGAATCGCAGACGGGCGGCTGAGGCGATCCGGAAAACAGATCTTCAGGCCGAGGCCGATGCGCCCATGAAAGGGCCGCGCCACTATCCCAAGCCGCCGTCGTCCCAACCCGCAGCCGCAAAGCGGCGTTTGGCCGCCGCCCAGTTTCGGTTTAAAATCGCTTGATTTTCCCGCACCGAAACGCCATCTAGACATCCTGAATTTGTAAGGAAACGCCCATGCGCGCCGAAACCACATCTGCGATAGCTGCCATCGAGAAATCGATGGGTTTGCTGAGGAGGCATCTTTGACTATGAGAAAGCCCTCTCCCGCCTCGATGAGCTGAACAATCTCGCCGAAGACCCCAATCTGTGGAACGACTCTGCCAAAGCGCAGAAGATCATGCGCGAGCGCACCGCTCTTGATAACGCCATCAAAGGCTATCGCGAGATCGAAACCGCGCTCAACGACAATATCGAAATGATCAAGATGGCCGAGGCCGAAGCCGATGCCGGCATGGTGGTCGAGGCCGAGAACGCCATCTTCGCTTTGAAAGAAGTCGCGGCGCAGCGTGAGCTGGAAAGCCTCCTCTCGGGCGAGGCCGACTCCAACGACTGCTATCTCGAAATCAACGCGGGCGCTGGCGGAACAGAGGCGCAGGACTGGGCGCAGATGCTGCTGCGCATGTATATACGCTGGGCGGAAAAACACGGATTCAAGGTCGAATGGCTCGACGAGTCGCAGGGCGAAGAAGCGGGTATCAAATCCGCGACGATTCAGATCACCGGCCACAACGCCTATGGCTGGCTGAAAACGGAATCCGGCGTGCATCGGTTGGTGCGTATCAGCCCTTACGATTCCAACGCGCGGCGGCATACGAGTTTCGCCAGCGCCTCGGTGACGCCGGTGGTCGATGACAATGTGCCGATTGAAATTCTCGACAAGGATTTGAAGATCGATACGTTCCGTGCCTCTGGGGCAGGGGGGCAGCATGTCAACAAGACCGAAAGCGCGGTGCGCTTTACCCATATTCCGACGGGTATCATCGTCGCCTGTCAGCAGGAACGGTCGCAGCACAAGAACCGCGCCAAGGCGATGGAAATGCTGCGCGCCAAATTATACGAACGCGAATTGAAAATCCGCGAGGCGGCGGTGGCCGACATCGAAGCCCAGAAATCGGAAATCGGCTGGGGGCATCAGATCCGTTCTTACGTTCTCCAGCCCTACCAAATGGTCAAAGACGCCCGCACGGGGGCGGAAACCAGCCAGACGGGTGCCGTGCTCGACGGCGATATCGATATGTTTTTGCAGGCCTCCCTCGCCAGCCGCATCAAAGGGCATGTCGAAGAGATTTAACAATGGCGCTGAGCTATTGCTTTCGTGGATTTAGTGTATATTGAGCGCGAAATATAGATAATAACGTATTCATTAAAGAGGTGACCCATGGCCACAATTACAGAGCCAGATATAACCATTAACAAGAAAACTGTCTTGCGTGAGTCCTTTCTGGCTGCTGGCGCGGCTCTGGCCGGTGTTTTTTTCGGAGGTCCCGCGCTGTTGCCGGAAACATTTGGTATGTATGCGGCGCTCCGTACTGGCGTTCAGTTTATGATATGGGGTAATACCGGAGAAAATAGAAAGCCAATGGCTCCTGGTTCCGCGATTATGTACCCCGCGCTGGTTATTCTTCCGGTCTGTGCCGTATTCGCTGGCAGCTATATTTACGATAGATTTTATCCGGATGTTTCAGCTAAGTCTGCGGCCATTCAGCTAGCGGCCGATGAAATTTTTGGCGGAAAGAATAGTGCGCGTGAATGTGTGCCTTACTACAGTTTTGTCCCTTGGCATGGGGCTGGTGAAAAACTTGGGGATATGTGCGTTGATGTTAATCGCGAGAAGACGCTTAATCCGAAAGAATTTATTGGTAGTGTGAGCATTAACAATGCTGCCCCTTATCGAGAGGATTTTGATCGCAGGACGTGTACCGAAAAACACGAATGTGATTAAGAATCGGATATTCTTAGATAAGTGAATTATTTCTTGTTCGCGCGTTTTTTGGTGGGTAGTTCGGATTCTTCGCCCAGCAAACTCTCGGCGGCTTGCCGCGCCGCCGCCGTAACGTGTGAACCGGCCAGCATGCGGGCGATTTCTTCGCGGCGCGCGTCTTTATCCAGAGCTTCGACTTCGGTGACGGTCTGTTTGCCCGTTACGCGTTTGGCCACGCGCAGATGATGATTGCCGCGTGCGGCGACCTGAGGGCTGTGGGTCACCACCAGAATCTGCACCTCCTCGGCCAGGTGCGCGAGGCGTTCGCCGACGGCGGAAGCAACTGCGCCGCCGATGCCGGTATCGACTTCATCGAACACCAGAACCGGCACGGGATCGGCGGCGGCCAGAACCGTTTTCAGCGCCAGCATGAATCGCGCCAGCTCGCCGCCGGATGCGATTTTCTGCAACGGCCCCGCAGGCGTTCCGGCATTGGTCGATGCCAGAAACGCCACGCGATCGGCCCCTTCGGCGTTCCATTGCTCTTCGGGCAGGGGGACGACATCGATGATGAACTGCGCCCGTTCCAGCTTCAGCGGCGGTAATTCCTTCGCCACGCCTTTTTCCAGTTTCTGTGCCGCCGCTTTGCGTTTGGCGGTCATTTCCCCGGCGAGTTTGGCATAAGCATGCCGCGCCTGTGCCGCCGCTTGCGCCAGCTTTGCCAATTGGCCACCTTCGCCGCTGATAAGCGCGAGGCGCGCCTGCAAATCGCGTAAGATTTCGGGCAGGGCTTCGGTCTGCACATTATGTTTCCGCGCCGCGGCGCGTAGCGCGAACAATCTTTCCTCGATGCGCTGCAACGCATCCGGTTCGGCGTCGAGCGCCGCGAGGAACCGCGAGAGTTGGTGGCTCGCCTCTCCGGCTTCGTTGGCGGCGCGGTCGATCGAGGCCAGAATATCCGGCAATCCGGCGGCCTTGTCGGAAACCCGCGCCACCGATTTTCCCGCCAGCGACAAAGACGCCATCGCCCCGCGTTCGCCGTCCAAAGCATTGGTCGCCGCCGTCAAAGCATCGAGGATTTTCTCGCGATGCTGCAACTGCGTGCGGCGTTCGGCAAGTGTATCGGCCTCGCCCACCTGCGGCGCCAAATCTTCCAGTTCCTGCACGGAAGATCGCAAAAAATCTTCTTCGGCACGGGCGCGTTCGCTGGTCGATTGGGCGCGCGCCAGTTTTTCTGCCGCTTCTTTCCAATCCGCAAAGGCCGCGCCGGTTTTTGCCTTCAACCCGCCCAGCCCCGCGAAACTGTCCAGCAGCCCGCGATGCGCTCCGGCATTCAGCAACCCATGCGTCTCGAACTGCCCGTGGATTTCCAGCAGGCTTTCGCCGAATTGCCGCAGCAATCCGACGCTGATTGGCTGATCGTTGAAAAAAGCACGGCTCTTGCCGTCCTTGGCGATCACGCGGCGGAGAATGACCGGATTTTCGGCGCTGAGGCCTTGCTCTTCGGCAAGAGCAAACGCCGCGTGTTTTTCGTCCAGTTGAAATTCGGCGGCGACCGAAGCCTGCGCCGCGCCCGAACGCACCAAGGAAGCCTCGCTGCGCCCGCCCAGCGCCAGCCCCAAAGCATCGAGCAAGATCGATTTCCCGGCCCCCGTTTCGCCGGTGAACACGTTGAGCCCGCGTTCCAGCGGCAGCGCCAGTTTCTCGATCAGCACCACATCATGGATGACGAGGCGGGTGAGCATGGGTTACTTGTCGCCCGGCTTCCGGGCCGGGGCCACGCCGCGATCGGCGAGCAGATTATAGGCGTCCTGATACCAGTCGCTGCCGGGGAAATTGTAGCCCAGCACCGAGGCGTTCTTCTTGGCCTCGTCGAGCAGCCCCAGCGCCACATAACATTCCACCAGCCGTTCCAGCGCTTCCGGCACATGGCTCGTGGTCTGATATTTATCGACCACGGTTTTAAACCGGCCGATGGCGGCGATATAGAGATGCTGCTTGACGTAATAGCGGCCCACTTCCATTTCCGCGCCCGCCAGATGGTCGTTGATGAGCGCGATTTTCAGCGTCGCATCCTTGGCATAGGAAGTGTCGGGGAAGCGGGTGATGATATCCTGCAAACCCTTGAGGGACTCGCGCGCGGCGGTCTGGTCGCGGCGCACGTCGGAGATGCGTTCGTAATTGCACAAAGCCCGCAGATAATAGGCATAGGCGATATCGGTATTGCCGGGATGCAGTTCGATGAACTGGTCGAGGGTTTTGATCGCCTCGTCGTAATCGAGATTGAGGTAAGAGGCATAGGCCTCCATGATTTGCGCATGCGTCGCCCATTGCGAATAGGGATGCTGGCGTTCCACCTCGGCGAACTGCTTGCCGGCCTCCTTGTAGTCGCCGCTGTTCAGCGCGTCGGTGCCTTTGGTGTAGAGCGCATCCACGGGCTCGTCGGGGGCGAGCGCGTCCTTGTCGGGATCCTTGTCGCCGGAGCAGGCGGCAAGCCCCGCCAGCAGCAAAGCCGCGAGGGTGAAGCGCCGGAAGGAAGATTGCGTCGAAGACATGGGAATCAGCCCGAAAGTTATCCAAGGCTTGCTTATAGCATTTCCGCAAGGCGCGGAAAGGACGGTTTTAGCGCGGCTGAGGAAACAGTTTGGCAAAGGCCGCGCCGCGCTGATCGGTGGTGCGATCCGGCGTTTCAAGCATAATGATGAACATTTCGCGCAGTTCCATCAGATGGGGATGGGCAACGCGCAGATTGTTATGGACGTCTTTCATGCATTTATCGACAAGGGCGCAGGTTTCCCTGTACGGCAAAAACGGGTTTTCATGGCGGATTCTGGCAATAATAGACTCTTCCGATTGCCGGAACAGTTCGCCCGTGAATTTCAGGACGGCGTATCCTGCTTCCGGCAGATCGCGCGCTTTTTCAAGACCGGGCACATCGGCATCGTTATAAGCGCGAATCCTATGCAGTTTCTGTTTTTCGCTTTCGGGCCGCGGCTCGCGGCGGGTCAGCCAGTTTTGAAGGCTGCGGAAAGCATGCCGGGCCGGGGCCGGAACAAGGGTTGCGTCTAGGGACATGGCGGTAACCTATGCCCCCGGTCAGCCGGATGCAACCTGCCGGTAGTGCAATGCAATATTAAAGGGTTAAGTCGCGTCGTCGCCGACGATACGCCAGGCTTCGGGGGCGGCGAAAACCGCGCGCAGAAGCTGGTTATTGAGCGCGTGGCCGCAGCAATGGCCCTCGAAATGGCCGAGAATGGGCATGCCCGCCAGCGACAGATCGCCGATGGCGTCCAGCACCTTGTGGCGGGCGAATTCGTTGTCGTAGCGCAGCCCGTCTTTGTTCATTACGGCATCGTCCTTGATGACGATGGCGTTGTCGAGCGATCCGCCGAGGGCGAGGCCGGCCTTCTGCATCTGATCGACTTCCTCGAAGAAGCCGAAAGTGCGGGCGCGGCTGATTTCGTTCTTGAAGCTGGCGGGCGACAAAGTCACGTCGCAGCTTTGCGTCAGGATAGGCGCGCGGTCGAAATCGATGGTGACGCTGTAACGCGATTCAGCGGCGGGCGACAGCGAGGCGGTCTTGCCGTTTTGCGCGACCGTCACCGGGGCCAGCATTTGCAAGGCGCGGCGCGGCTGCGCCTGCTCCATCGTGCCCGCGACTTCGATCATAAACACGAAACTGTCCGAGCTGCCATCCATCACCGGCACTTCCGCGCCGTCGATCTCGATCACGGCGTTGTCGATGCCGCAGGCGGAAAGCGCCGCCATCAGATGCTCGATGGTCGCGACCTTGCCGCCATGGGTGTTGCCGATCACGGTGCACATGCGGGTATCGACGACATTATCGTAAATAGCCTTGATCGTGCGCGCGCCGTTGACGAGATCGGTGCGGATGAAAACGATGCCGGTATTTTCGGGGGCGGGGTTCAGCTTCATGTTCACGAGATCGCCCGAATGCACACCGATGCCCGAGCAGCTCGTGGCCTGCGCCAGCGTGCGTTGCATGGGCGCAAGCGACACCAACCCGGCGGGGGCTTCAACGGTCAGTTTGTGGGGCGAGAAATCGAGCGACATGACGGGTACGCGTAAGAGGTGAAATTTCGATTTTATATGTACAGAAGGCGGCCTGCTTGCGAAAGACAAGCATTCTTACCGTTTGTTACGTCTATAAGTTACTGATATCGCTTAATTTATTATGGGGATCGTGGAGCTTCCAGTTGCCGCGGCGGCGCAGGACGAAGAAGTAATAACCCGCTGAAAGAACGCACATGCCGACGGTGACGTAAAGGCTGGGCCGCCCGGTATCGGCGTCGAGCCAGTCGGCATAGATGATATAGCCCATCGCCAGCAGGGCCGCGACGGGCGCCAGCGGATAAAGCGGCATGCGATAGGCGGCATGTCTGGTGGTTTTGTTGCGGCGGCCGGCGATCACCGCGACGCACAGAATGCCATAAATGAAAACAAGGCTGCTGCCGATAATCACGAACAGCACGCTGGCTTTGAGCGCGCAGGCGGCAATGGCCAGCGCCCCACAGAGAAGCGTCGAAACCCACGGCGATTTATATTTGGGATGGATGCGCATCATCGCCCGGTTGATGCTTGGCGTCCATACTTTGTCGCGGCCCGTGCTGAAGAATTGCCGCGCCACCATCACTACCATGGCGATGTTGGCGTTGAGAATGGCGAGCGCGATGCCGAGGCTGACGAGATCATTGAGCGTCCTGCCGCCCACGCCGGTGATGAAATCGCTCAGCATGTTGGGCGAGGCGAGGGTGGCTTTGAGATCGGGCGCGCCCATCAGCACGGCGGTCACCGGCACCGCCTCGGCGATGATCGTGATCGCCAGCGCCCATAAAATAGAATGCGCGATCTGCTTGGGCGCATCGTGCGTTTCTTCGCCGAGATAGACCGCGTTGCCGTAACCGTTATAGGCCCACATGGCGACCGAGGTGGCGAGGGCGATGAGGCCGATGCCCGCGGGTTCCAGCGCGCCGCTTGTTCCGAGATGCATCGGCGACGCGAAGAACTCGCCAATAGGCCGCACGGCATGCGAGAATCCGAGATAGGAAAGCGTGGCCAGCGCCAGCATCTCGATCACCAGAAACGCGCCTGTGATGAGCGCATTGGTGCGGATATTGAGAATGCCGAGCAGGGTAGTCAGCACGATATTGGCGATGGCGACCGTGACCGGCGAAGCCCCCGGAAATATCGGCTGCAGATAAACTGAAAGGCCGAGTGAGATTCCGGCATACATGAAAACCAGCGTGATGAGATTGACGCCGAGCGTGACAAAACCCCAGAACGGCCCCAGCACATGCCCGACAATGGCATATTCGCCGCCGGTCAACGGATAGGCGGAAGAAAGTTCGGCGTAAACCAATGCTGTGGCGAAACCGAGTAGGGCGGCGGCGGCAAAACTGATGATCGCCCCGGTGCCCGCCTGCTGCACTACGCCGGGGGCGATGATGAACACCGACGAAGCCGGAGTGATGAGCGACAAAGTGATGAGAAGGACGCCCATCATCTTCATGCTGCGGTCAAGGGTCGGCGGGGGGTGTTTCGACATCGGCGCTCCGTCAAAAAAGAGGGCGTTGCCGAAGCAACGCCCATGAAGTGAATAATAATCAGGCTGCCATCTTAGTGATTGGTCTGCCGCCGCAGGAAAGCGGGGATTTCGAGAAGGTCTTCCGGCTGCTCCGACGACAAAGTCGGGCGGTCGGCGGGATTGACGCCGAGATGCTCCTGCACCGCCGCCGACAAAGCTTCGTCGGGCAGTTGCGATTCATGGTTTTCTTCCTCGTGAATTTGCGAGGAAGGACGCACCAGACCGAACCCGGTGATGCGCGTGAACAAAGATTCGGCGCGGCGCTGGCGGCGCTGCTCCGACGTCGAAGGCATCGCGGTCGCAGGCGACGTGGTCAGCTGCGTCATGCGCATATCGCTGGCCGGCATCGGCGAACTCGGATGCGTGCTGCGCGTCGCCAGCATCGATTGCGGCTGTGATTGCGGTTGCGTCTGGCGCGGCGCACTTTGCTGCATCACCGGCTCGACCACGCTTTCCTCGATCTCGACTGTTTCTTCCTGAACCGAAATCACCGAAACCTGCTCGACTTCTTCCTCGAAGGCTTCTTCGATCACCGGCTGCGGCGGAACCGCGTTTCTGGCTTCGACCGGGGCGGCCGGCGGGGTTACCGCCTGCGGCATGGTGAAATAGCTGGTTTGCGCTGTCACCGACGGCGTGACGACCTGCTGCGGCTGCGGCGCGCGATAGGCGGGCTGGCCATAAGCGGCCTGATGCTGCACCTGCGGCTTCGGCATCATGCGCGGGCCGGTGGTGCTGGTGGTGTTGACGCGCTGCGAAACGGCGGCGTCGATGCCGGTGGCGATGACCGAGACGCGGATCTTGCCGTCGAGATCTTCGCCCAAAGTCGAACCGACCTTGATCTGCGCTTCGGGATCGACTTCTTCGCGGATACGGTTGGCGGCCTGATCGACTTCGAACAAAGTCATGTCCATGCCGCCGGTGATGTTGATAAGCACGCCGCGCGCGCCCTTCATCGACACGTCGTCGAGCAGCGGGTTGGAAATGGCGGCTTCGGCGGCGCGAATGGCGCGGTTGTCGCCGTCGCTTTCGCCGGTGCCCATCATCGCCTTGCCCATTTCGCCCATCACGGTTTTGACGTCGGCGAAATCGAGATTCATAAAGCCCGGCATAACCATCAGATCGGTAATACCGCGCACGCCGCAATGCAGAACTTCGTCGGCGAGGCGGAAGGCTTCGGCGAACGTCGTGCGCTCATTGGCGATGCGGAAAAGATTCTGGTTGGGGATGACGATGAGGGTATCGACATATTGCTGTAACTCCGCGATGCCCGCTTCGGCCTGCTTCATGCGGTTGTTGCCTTCGAAATGGAAGGGCTTGGTCACGACGCCGACGGTCAGAATGCCGCTTTCGCGCGCGGCGCGCGCAATCACCGGCGCAGCGCCGGTGCCGGTGCCTCCCCCCATACCGGCGGTGACGAACAGCATATCGGAACCTTCCAGCGTCGCCATGATGTCGGCGAGCTGTTCTTCAGCGGCGGCGCGGCCGACATCGGCCTTCGAGCCCGCGCCGAGCCCGCGCGACATATTGATGCCGAGCTGAATCTTGCGACCGGCCAGCGACATCGCGAGCGCCTGGCTGTCCGTGTTGGCGGCGATGAAGTCGCAGCCTTCAAGCTGGCAGCGGATCATGTTGTTGATGGCGTTGCCGCCCGCGCCGCCTACGCCCATAACCGTCAAACGGGGGCGGAGGTTATGTTCGGGATCGGCCATCGACAAATTGATCATGTGAGTAATCCTCCGGTACTGGACACGCCGAACGGCGCGAGGGTGAAATGTCAGGGGGTAGTATGAATCCGTTCCTTTGATTCGTGCAACAAAAACCCGCAGTAAGAATCAGAAATTTCAGGGCTTTACGGGTTTTTACAGGCCCCGTTCGGCATAAAGGAAAACATATGCAGAGGCTTAGCGGGCGATGTGAAAGTAGTGGGTGAGTCGAGGGTTTTTTAGGGTTGCGGGGCGGGAAGACATTCTGTTGCGGCCTTGCGCCACGGGCGGGCGGCTTCGATGCCATGTTCTTCGGCGCGGGCGAAATAAAGCGCGGCCGCGGCGGCATCGCATGGCCCGCCGCGTCCCTCGAAGCAGAATGCGGCATAATTATATTCTGCCGGGCCGAACCCCTGTTCGGCGGCAAGGCGAAAAAAAGCCCGCGCCGATCTTTCATTGAGGGGGCGGCCAATGCCTTTGGCGAGGCATACGCCCTCGATATAAAGCAGGCGCGGCGCATTTTCCGGCTCGGCGGCGCGCAGTAACTCCCAGCCGCGCGCTATATTCTGCGGCATCTGCCAGCCCATCAGATAACAAAGGCCGAGATTGATCCGCGCTTCGCGGTTGCCCTTTGCGGCGTCAGCCCTGAGTTTTCCGATATCAGGCGACATCGCGGGACGGTGCCTGGAAACGGCGCGCATGGCGTCCGCGCGGCGGCGGGGATGGTTCGCCGTTGTTTTCGGTCTCAATGCCAGGCCTATTGCGGGCCGCGGCTTTGGCAAGACGCGCCTCGCAAAACTCAAGAGCTTCCCGCGCCGTGCCGGCGTCATAATTCGCGCGATTATCGCGCAACTCATCGCGCACGCTGGAAAGGACGCGTATATTCACGGGGCCGCGTTCCTCGCGGCCAAGCTCGTCGAAATCATTCGGCGCGAAACGGGCAAAGAGCCGGTTGAGCAGATCGAGCCCATCGGGAGCATGTTCGTTTTTCATAAAGTCCTCCTTCTAATAAGGAGGGATTTAGACCCGGCGGGCGCCTGCGGCAAATGCTTTCCCGCGTTAACTATAAATTCTGCTTAACCCAGGCGCCGATACGGTTAAAGGCGGAACCGCCGCTCATCACGCGGGTGCCGATGCCGTTGCCGGAATGGGCTGCGGCCAGTTCGGGCTGCATGGCGACGGCCAGCAATCCGGCTGTGGTGGCAAAGGCGGGGCCGGAGGTGGATTCGGCAAGGCCGGTAAAGGATGCCGCGCCCGCTTTACTGCTGAGCGACGAAGGTCGGGCGACACGCAACGGGCGGCCCAACCGGATTTGCTTGTCGAGCATGCGTTGTGCCAGTTCGCGGATGCCGGGAAGCTGGCTCGCGCCGCCGGTCAGGACGACGCGCCGTCCGGCGACATCGGCAAAGCCGCTTTTATCGAGGCGGGCGCGCACATGTTCGAGAATTTCCTCGATGCGCGGCTGGATGATGCCGATGAGATGCGATTTCGGAATATGGTTGGCGTTTTCGGGTTGCTCTTCGCCGACCAGAGGCACGTCGATGATTTCGCGCTCGTCCATCGGGCTGGGGATAGCGTTGCCGTAAAGGGTTTTCAGGCGCTCGGCGTGGCTGACCGAGGTGGTAAGCCCGCGCGCGATATCGTTGGTGACATGCGCGCCGCCCAGCGTGATGCCGTCGGCATAAACGATATTGCCGTCGAAAAACACGGCGAAACTGGTGGTGCCCGCGCCCATATCGATGACGAGGCTGCCGAGATCCATTTCGTCTTCGACGAGACACGCAAGCCCGCTGGCATAAGGGGCCGCGACGAGTTTTTCGACATCGAGATGACAGCGGGCAATGGCGGTGACGAGCGTGCGCACCGGCCCGAACGGCGCGCTGATCAGGTGCATCTGCGTGTTCAGCATGGAGCCTGTCATGCCGAGCGGATCGCGGATGCCCTTCTGCGCGTCGATGGCGTAATGCACCGGCACGGCGTGGATGAGTTCGAGCGGGCGACCTTGCGTATCCTCCGGGATCATCGCCTGACCCTGCGCCTGAATGCGGGCAAGGTCGCCGTCATTGACCTCGCGGCCATTCAAAGGCAGTTCGATATCGACGGTCTGCGACATCAAATGCGCGCCGGAAATATTCACCGTCACGCGCTGCAAAGTTTCGCCCGCCATCTGTTCGGCGGCCACAACCGCTTGCCCCACGGCATATTGCAGCGACTCCATATTGGAAATCGTGCCCTGCTTCATGCCTTCAGCGAGCTGATGCCCGATGCCGACCACGCGCGGCGGCCCTTCATTCTCCGAACGCGCGATCAGGCAGGCGATCTTGCTCGACCCGATATCGAGGGCCGCGAAAATTTCGCCGCCCTGCGTGCGCGGTTCGGCGAACAGCCATTTTTTAAGACGCATCATAGGCGCGCATCCCCCGTGGTTTTGGCGGGGGCGGGTTCGATCACCAGTTTGTCGGGAAAGCGCAGATCGACCGCGGCCACGTTGCGGTCGAGAATCTGTTTCTGCGCGATCAGAACCGAAAGCCGGTGCAGCGCGTCGCCGACATCCTGTTCGGGCAGGCGCACCGTTATATTGGCCTGCAGATGCAAATCCCAGCGCCGCTCGCTGACCCGCACCGCCGACTGGGTGAGTTTCTGGATATCGGGATAGTGGCCCAGCAGGGTCAGGAACGCCTGCGCCTCGCTATCCGCGCCGAGACCCACCAGCAAAGGCAGCCACGCGAAATCGTCGGGATTGGCCGAAGGCAGCACACGCCCGTTGCCGTCGATGACATAGGTTTTTTCGTCATGCTGCCAGCGCGCCGTCGGCACCCGCTCGGTCAGAATGACGGCCACGGTATCGGGCAGGCGGCGTTCGACCACGGCGCTGTCCACCCAGGGCAGTTTCGCAAGATGCGCCGCCGCGTTTTCCGCATCGAAGGCGAAAATCGGCGCGCCTTGCTCGGTGCCGAGGGCATCGTAAACATCCTCGCGCCGCGACATATGGCGGCCTTCCACTTCGATGTCGCGAACCGCGAAATGCGCCTTCTGCGACCAGATCAGCGCGGCGTCCTTGGCGTCGGCGAATTTTTCCTGCGGCCAGCCCGCCTGCCACAGGGCCACGCAAACCCCGATAATCACCAGCGCCACGGCGGCCAGAATCCCGAGGCGGGTCAAAAACCCCGCGCCCGATTTCTCCTGCGCACGCATGCGCACCGAGACGTTATTCTGGCTCACGCTGCCGCGCAGGGGGGATGATTTGGAACGTCGCATGGAATCGGCCTTGTTCTGAACATCCGATTCGTATCACAGATCGCCGAAGTAAGGGAGAGGGAGAAGAGGAAGGAAAAAGGGCTAGAGGGCAATAATCGGGGTATTTTACGCGCCGCGACATGCTCCCTCTAGCCTCTTCTTATTCTCTCACTTTCCCTCTTTCTTCTTGGGGAACGATACCGCCACGAATTGCAGTTCATCCTTGCGGTTGATGAGCAGCAGGAGCGGCTTGCCGTCCTTCTTCGCGGCCTTGGCTCCGTCGGCCAGATCCTTGGCGGACTTCACTTCCTTCTGCGACGCCTCGCTGATGACATCGCCCGTCGCCAGCCCCTGATCGGCGGCCACGCCGTCGGGCGTGACGGTGATGACGACAAGGCCGGTCACGGTTTTCTTGATGCCGTAACGGGTGCGCAGAGCGTCGGTGAGCGGGGCGACTGAAAGCCCCAGATCATCGACCTTCTCCGCGCTCGGCGTCTTGTCCTGCGGGGCTGCCTCGTCGCCATCCTCTTCGGCGGCGGCGTCCTTGCCCTTCATCTCGCCGACTTTGACGCGCAGGGTCACGCTCTGTCCCTTGCGGAACACGACCACGCTCGTGTCCTTGTCCACATCGGTTTCCGCCACCATCAAAGGCAGGCGGTGCATGTCGGGCACATCCTTGCCGTCGAAGCTGGTGATGACGTCGCCCGGCAGAATTCCGGCCTTGGCGGCGGGCCCGTCGGTATTGACGCTGGAAACCAAAGCGCCTTTGGCGGCTGGCATGCCGAGACCGTCGGCGATATCCTGCGTCACGTTCTGGATATGGACGCCGAGCCAGCCGCGGCGGATATGGCCGCTGGCTTTCAGCTGATCGACGATATTCTTGGCCAGCACCGAAGGAATGGCGAAGCCGATGCCGATCGACCCGCCCGAAGGCGAGAAGATGGCCGTGTTGATGCCGACCACATTGCCGTCCATATCGAACATCGGGCCGCCCGAATTGCCGCGATTGATCGGCGCGTCGGTTTGCAGGAATTCGTCATAGGGGCCGGATTGAATGTCGCGCGCGCGGGCGGAAATGATGCCCGCCGTGACCGTGCCGCCCAACCCATAAGGATTGCCGATGGCGAGAATCCAGTCGCCGACGCGGATTTTATCGCTGTCGCCGAAAGTGACGGCGGTCAGCGGTTTCTTGGGCGTGACTTTAAGAAGGGCGATATCGGTTTTCTTGTCGCGCCCTACCACGGTGGCGGTCAAATTGGTATCGTCCTGCAGAATGACGTTGATCGAATCCGCCCCGTCGATGACATGATTATTGGTAACGATATAGCCGGTGGCGTCGATGATGAAGCCTGAGCCCAGCGCGGTCGCCTTGCGGTGGCGGGGCATTTCCTGCCCGTGCTTCTGCATGAAGTCTTTAAAGAAATCCTCGAAGGGCGAGCCCGGCGGCAATTGTAAATCGGGCGGCAGACCATCCATGCCGTCTTCGTCTTTGTCGGAGATAGTCTGCGAGGTCGAGATATTGACGACCGCAGGCAGCAGTTTGGCGGCGAGATCGGCGAAACCTTCAGGCCCGGCATGGGCGAAAGCGGGCATTGGCGCGGCCAGGGCCGTTAAAACCAGAAGGACGATAAGCTTGGAAAATGCCGTAACGCGGTGTTTCATCGATCGCCTCATATCTTCAAGGGTGTTAACCAAACTTAGCTTTCAATTTGGCGCTTTTGTGGCGAGATGCAAGGGGGAAGAGGGAGCGAAGGCGAGAAATTCTTTCGCCGCTTTAACGCGACGTCGAAACCGAAAATTCCATGCCAAGCGCATGCATGACGCGAAGGACGGTGCCGAATTCGGGATTGCCCTCGCGGCTGAGCGTTTTATACAGACTCTCGCGCGACAATCCGGCTTTCTTGGCGATGCTTGCCATGCCCTGCGCGCGCGCAATCGTGCCCAGCGCCTGGGCGATGAACGAGGGATCGCCGGTGGCGAGCGCTTCTTCCATATAGGCGTTGACGGCTTCGCGGCTGTCGAGATAGACGGCGGAGTCGAAAGGGGTCGTCCCGGTTTTTTTCTTTTTCGGCATGTTCAATCCCCCAGTTCGGTGGCCAGCAGTTTAGCTGCCTTGATATCTCGGCTTTGCGTTTTCTTGTCGCCTCCGCAAAGCAGAATGATAATTTCCCTGCCGCGCCGTACGAAATAAACCCGATAGCCGGGGCCATAATGAATGCGTAACTCGCTGACGACGCCACCCACAGGTTCAACGTCCCCGGCATTGCCGGAAGCAAGGCGATCAATGCGTGCCGCGATTTTCGCCTTGGCTCTGGCGTCAGGCAGAGCGGCAAGCCATTTCGAGAAAACCGCCGTCTGGCGTATATCGATCATGGAGTATTGTATCTTATAGGATACGTTTTGTCAAGGGGGTTATTTCCCTTTAATCTTCTGGGCGAGGAGGTGAAGGATGGGCGTCACGCCGGTGCGAGCCACGGCCGAGATGGCATAGACTTCTTTTTTGCTGGCGCGTTTCAGGGCGGCGATTTTCTTTTTTACTTCGCCGGGCGGCAGGGCGTCGCATTTATTGAGCGCGATAATCTCGGCCTTGCGGTTCAGCCCGTTGCCATAAGACTTCAGCTCGGCGCGGATGGTTTTGTAATTGGCGACCACATCTTCATCGGTGCCGTCGATCAGGTGCAGCAGCACGCGGCAGCGTTCGACATGGCCGAGGAATCGGTCGCCCAGCCCGCGCCCTTCATGCGCGCCCTCGATCAGCCCCGGAATGTCGGCCAGCACAAAAGTAGTTTCGCTGCCTTTGCCGCCCGGCTGGACGATGCCGAGATTGGGTGACAAAGTGGTGAAGGGATAATCGGCGATTTTCGGTTTGGCGGCGGTGCAGGCCGCGAGGAAAGTTGATTTCCCGGCATTGGGCAGCCCGACAAGCCCCGCATCGGCGATCAGTTTCAGCCGCAGCCAGACTTCGCGTTCCTGCCCTGGATAGCCCGGCGTGAAATAACGCGGCGCCTGATTGGTGGCGTTCTTGTAATGCGCATTGCCGAAACCGCCATCCCCGCCTTTCAGGAATAGCACGCGCTGCCCCACGGTCGTCATGTCGAACAAAACCGTTTCCTTGTCGATATCCAGAACTTCCGTCCCGACCGGAATTTTCAGAACGAGGTCTTTGCCATTCAACCCGTGCCGGTCGCGGCCCGCGCCACCACGCCCATTGCTGGCCTCATGATGCTGCTGATAGCGGTAATCGATCAACGTATTGAGATTATCTGCAGCCTCGAACCACACATCACCGCCCTTGCCACCATTGCCGCCGTCGGGGCCGCCGAACTCGATATATTTCTCGCGATGAAACGACACGCAGCCGCGCCCGCCCGCGCCGGACTTCAGATAAATCTTAGCTTGATCGAGGAACTTCATTTTTTCAGCTTCCTAAAAGCAAATGCATCCGGACGTTAGTCAGGATGCATTGCTCTGTAACTTTTTAAGCCGAAGAGGCGGCTTACTTCGCGGCGGCGGAGACGACCGAAACATAGGTCTTGCCGGTTTTCTCGCGGAACTTCACGGTGCCCGCGACGGTCGCGAACAAAGTGTGGTCCTTGCCCATCGCGACATTATCGCCGGCATGAACCTTGGTGCCGCGCTGGCGAACCAGAATGTTGCCACCCAGAACCTGTTCGTCGCCATATTTCTTGACGCCGAGACGGCGGCCTGCGCTGTCACGACCGTTGCGGGATGAACCGCCTGCTTTTTTGTGGGCCATTTTTTACTCCCTTATTTCGCGGCGCTGATGCCGGTGATTTTCAGAACGGTGAAGTCCTGACGGTGATTTTTCTTGCGGCGATAATTCTGGCGACGCTTCTTCTTGAAGATGATGAGCTTCGCGCTACGCTTCTGCGCGACGATTTCCGCGGCGATCGAGGCACCCTTGACGAAGGGCGCGCCGTTGGTGACCTTGTCGCCATCGCACAGCATCAGCACTTCGCCGAGCGTGATAGAGGCATTGGCTTCACCGGCCAGTTTTTCGACCTGAATGACATCGCCTTCGGCAACCTTGTATTGCTTGCCGCCGGTTTTAACTACTGCGAACATAATCCGTATCCCTAATTAAGGTAAAACGCGAACCACCCCGATGCCAAGGCCCCGGAGGCGCGAAGGGGGCTTAATGGAGGAATCGGCCCGGATTGTCAAGAAAAAGGCGCGAAATTTTACGAAACTATTGATCAGGTTGCACCCCGGCGAGGTTTTTAACTACCTTGTCAGCGTTTTGAGAAAATAACGAGGAAATCAAAAGGATTAGAGAATGCCCGTATTTGCAGTATTCAGGGATAAAGGCAACGGCGATAAAATTGCCGTGGAAATCGCCGAAACCGCCGACAAAATCAACTATAAAGCCGCCAGCGAACTGGTAGGCCAGCATCAGACCGGCAGCGGCATTTCGCCGCGCTGGGTGGTCATTGTTGCCAATACCTATCTGGAAGCGCTGGAAATGGAGAAGGTTTTTTATACGCCGATGCAGCCGACTGCGCACCGTCGTGCCCGGCCAGTAGTGTATGGCAAACCGGCCAAGCCATGCTCGTGAACCCCACAAATCCGTGATATTGCCAAAGACACGGATTTGTCCCTAACATACAGACGTTTTTTAAGAACGCTTATAATTGGGACGGTATTCGATGCAAATGTTTGTCGTATTCAAACACGGTCGGAAAATCGGCGCTTTGCCTGTCAATATTCCGCAGGATTCTCCCAACTTCTTCACCGCCATCGATGGGCTGGCGGAATATCATCTCAACACGGAGAACTTCACCGACTGGATGCTGGTTTCCGCCGAAACGCGCCGACAGGCGATTCAGGATGCGATCAATTCTCCGTTTTCACAACCTAACCTGCTGCCGCCACAATTTCGCGGCACTATAGAGAAGTTTCCTCGCCCCGCTCCGGTTTAGGCGTATGGCGTTTAAGCCAGATAACCCCCAGCAGATCATAAGTCCCGCGTATCGCCCGCCCCAGAAAATCGGACTTCGATATGCCCTGCGTGCGCGGGCGGTCATTGACCGGGGTGAAGATACATTCGTGCCCGTAGAGTTTCAGCAAAGCGGGCATGAAGCGGTGCAGGCCGGTGAAGAAAGGCAGTTCCAGATAGGAGTCGCGCGGGAACAGTTTGAGGCTGCAGCCGGTATCGGGGCAATTATCGTTAAGCAGGGCTTTGCGGATTTTGTTGGCGAACCGGCTCGCCATCCGCTTGGCCGCCGTATCGCGCCGATTGACACGGATACCGGCCACCAGAATTTTGCGGTCGCGCCCCTTCATCCAGCCGAGATCAAGCAGGCGCGGCGCATCGGCGGGGTCGTTCTGACGATCGCCATCTATCGTTAAAATCCACGGCGCGCGGGCGCGGCGGATGCCGTTGCGCAAGGCCGCGCTCATGCCGAGGCGGTTTTTATGGCGGATCAGGCGGACATGCGGGTTGGCTGCCCGCGCCTGCGTGATTTCGGCCACGGTGCTGTCGGTGCTGCCGTCATCGACGCAGATAATCTCGAACGCGTCGCCGACCGGCGCATAGGCCCGCAAGGCGGCCGTAATTTCTTCGATTAAAGGCAGCACATTGCCGGATTCATCCAGCATCGGAATAACGACGGAAAGAACGGGTTCGGCCACGGGGATATCCTTGGTAAAAGACAGCTGTTTGTCGCGCAAAATGGCGGCGAAAACCAGCCCAAAGAGGCAATTATATAAAGTTTTTGCATTTAGGCGGCTTTTTAGTTAGGTTGCGCCCCTTCCACCGATACGCGCCCGTAGCTCAACTGGATAGAGCATCAGACTACGA
>JARLJC010000233.1 GCA_031291435.1 Alphaproteobacteria bacterium
ACACTCTGCAGCAAATCGGGCGCCCGCTGGGCCTATTTCCATCCCTCACAAGTCGGCATCGAGGGAACCACGAAGGGATATAGCCGGGGAGACAAAGAAGACCCGGCCGCGGAAATCTGTTTCTGTGCAAATTGCGGTTCAACGACGCACTTTATTTTAACCGCGAGCGCCGTAACGAAATTCGGAAATGTCCAGATGGGCGTCAATATGCGTTTGGCGGATGAGAAGGATCTCGCCGGAATAGAACTGCGTTATCCCGACGGCCGAACCTGGTCAGGCAAGGCCGGCTTCGGCTATGTGCAGGCGGCTCGCATCATCGGGTCAATAAGCGATCCGAGCTGACCGTTTGCGATGAGTGTCGCCAAGTCTCAAGCGACGGCAAATGGGGCTGAGAACGCATCCTCCCTAGGTACCAAGTGTCAGATTTTCACCACTAGCGCGCCCCTGACGCCAGTCCGATCGTTTGGAGCCATTCCGGCTATGGTAGTGATAATGTACAATTATCGGCATTCTGGATCGACCAGGTCGCGTTTCGTGGGCAACGTTCAAAAGTGGGGCAGTTTTGAGCGTTACAGCCATGCCGAAATCATTAACACTTTGAAATATATGCGTAAATGTATGCTGTGAAATTCGATCGAAAAATCACAAAAATCGGATTGAATTGACACGAAACGGTCGAATCGGGCAATTTTTACACATACGATGTCCTCTCCCGCACGTCGCTGACCGTGCGGCAAACATGTGCCACGATAATTCGGGACACCTTCGGCGATTCCGACAGTAAACGCCATCACGAAGGCCGAGGGAGCCGCGAACGCATGTGGCTTCAATTTCGCTTGAGAAGTGCGCTGCTGGAGATTTATTGGCTTTTGGACAGACCATGTCCATCAATTGAGCGCAGCCGCTGTGCGCTGCGCTCCAAAGCGGCCTGATCAATCGCCCCTTGCGCAGCGGCGTCAAGAACGCATCGCATTATCGGGTAATATTGTCGCCCATCATATGAGACGAGCAACAGATCGACGCCGGCGTTGAGGGAAGCGATTACGCCCGAACACAGACCGTGGCGGAACACGGCGCCCATGTTGAGATCGTCCGTGACAATCAATCCGTCGAAACGCCATTTACCGCGCAAAAGACCATCAACCACGGGCTTCGACTGAGAGGCAGGCCGTTCCGGGTCGAGCGCATCGACGACCACATGCCCGACCATCAGAGCGGAGTTCGTACCGGCCAAAGTATCCCGGAAGGGCCGCCAGTCCGTTCCCGCCAGTTCTTCCGGCGTGACTTTCAGGTGGGCTCGGAAATGATGTGTGTCTTCCGGAACCCGGCCGAGGCCGGGGAAATGTTTCAACGTCGCTTCGACGCCTTGTGCTTCCAGCCCGTGCGCAAAAGCTGTGGCGATCTCTGTCACGACGGTGGGGTCAGACGAGATCGCTCGCTGCTGGATAAAGCTGTTGAAGTCGAGTCTGCCGCCGTCTATGTCGGAATGCAGATCGACGACCGGCGCGAAATCAAGCGTAACGCCGAGCGCTGCGAGTTCCGCGCCGAGCGCCTCGCCTTGCGCTTGCGCTTTCCCTTTGCGTTCGGGCGCCGCCAGGGTTGCGAGTTCGGCGAGTGGGGGTCGCGCCGCGAGCGGCGGCGACAGGTGCGACACTAGACCGCCTTCCTGGTCGGTCGTCACGATCAGCGGCGGTAAATCCGCCATCCGGCGTAATTCCTGCAAATGTTCGATTTCCGCACGCAAGGACTCGGCGCCGCGCGAAATATTGTGGCGGGTGACGAAAATCCCGCCGACCAGCCCCTTCGAGACCAAAGGTTCGACTTCCTCGACACGCCAATAGCCAACGATGAAATGACGGCCATAGGCTCGGGCCAAATCATCGGGCGCGCTCAAAACCTTATCGGCCGTCAGCAGGGCCGACGCCTTTACGACTCCAAGCGAAAGCGGAACGGCGCACCATAAGGCCAGCAGGGCGCGATTGCTCCAACGATTGGATTGCGCCTTGCCGCCCACAAAGGCCGCTAGGCCGACGCCGAGAACCGCACTGCCAAGGATATATGTCGACAGATGCTCGCGCAGCGATGCGAAATAAGGGTCGTCAACAAAAAAAGCGATTGCGAGGAGTATGCTCCCCGCCCCCCACAACAAGATACGGATAGGGAAAGCGATGATGGATTTCATCCTGCGCTTCTCCGCGGCGCCACGCCCGGATCGATCGCCGCGGCAAGCAGCGCGCCGAAGCCGTAAGCCAGGATATTCCACAATGAGAACACGCGGCCGATCAGCAGCGCCCCGAGCATGGTCAAACGAAAAGCGTCGAGCGAGGGCGAATGGTAAAGGCGAAAGAATTCGACACCGACCGCGATTGTCATGGCGGCGCCAACAATCTTCCAGCGCGCCATTCGCCCGGCCATAAGAGCGACCAGCAGATAGACCATTGCGCCCCATAAGAAGGAGCCGCCGTATTTGACGAACAATATGGGCAGGCCAATGCCTGGGCCAATCAAACGCAAGGAAAGCCCGATTGCGATGACCAGGACGCAGAGGAAAACGCGCCGTCTCGCCATCAAAAAACTTCCTGTCCAGCGGCAGGCAATGTCAGCAGAAATTTTGCGCCTGAATTTATCGGCTGTAGCTCGATCTGGCCGCCGTGAGCGACAAGCATCGCGCGCACGATAGCGAGACCCATGCCTGTGCCCCCGCTTTCCCGACGGGTCGTGAAGAAATTGTCGAAAATCTTGCCGCGATTGTTAGCCGAGATTCCCCCGCCATTATCGCTCACGGTCACGCGAAATTTGTCCGCTTCCCGGACCGCCTTGATTTCGACGCGCGTAGCGCCATGCCGGGCGGCGTTATCGACGAGATGGGTCAGAACGATGCGAAGGTTTTCGGACGACATCTGGACCGCCCCGTCGAGATCGCCCTCTGCCGATATTTCAAGCTTGCCGAAACCGGAGCGGATTTCCGCCACAACCAGCGTCAGCGAGGCGACGCCGTCCACCGGCGAATTTTCTGCGCGCGCCAACTCGCGCAATCGCTGCACGATAGCTGTAAGACGGCCGGCGTCCCCAATAATATTGTCGAGAAAAAGCCGCCGCTCAGCGGCGTTCATGCGGCCGTCCGCTGCATCGATGTCGTCGCGCAAGAGCTCCGCCGCGCCCTGGATCGCCGTCAGGGGGGATTTTAGCTCGTGCGAGACATGCGCGGCGAAGGTGGCGACAAAATCGGAACGGTTGCGCAGGTTCGTCGCCATATCGAGGAAGCTCTGTGACAGCTGCGCGAATTCCGCCGTCCCGTGATGCGCCAGTGGCGCGAAGGCGTCGCGCTCGCCGCGCCCGATCGCTGCCGTACGCAGCATCAGTTCGCGCATCGGTCGGGTAAAAGCACGATGGAGCACGAAGCCGATCAGCGCTGTCAGCGCCACAACGGAAAGACCTGCCATCGTTAGCTTGCGGCCCTCCTCGTAAAAGCTCCTGAAAACGTTGCTCGGCGTACGCGACGCATAGATCACCGCCGCGACATGGCCGCGTACAATAACGGGCATGGCGACAAATATTCGCACCGCCGTGCCCCGGCTCCAGGAATAGAGCGGCGGCGGCGGGTGTTTCGAAATGCGCATCCGCATCACGCTTCGAAAATTTCCGCCCAAAGCCGCCGCGACTTCCTCGATATGGGCGAGCGACAGGCCGACTTCTTCACGCCCGGCAATAACGATTCCATTCGGATCGAGTAGCCTGAATCCGGCAAGGGTGGCGCGTTGCGTCTCAATCAGGATTGGTGTCAGCCCGGCTCCCAGCGCGGCATAGGAGGAAAGGGTCGGCGCGGCGGTCGGCAGCGCATCGGGGCGCTGTCCGAAGAGATCATTGCCTGTGAGATCGAGACTGGGCGCGATTGGTTGGTAAATTTCCTGAGGATCGGCAGGGGGCGCCGGTTTGACCGCAGCGCCAAGTGCAATGTCTTTCGGAAAGTCCGCATCGATCTCGCCGCGGACGACTGCGGCCAAAACGGCGCACTGACCGATCAATTCCGATTCAGTTTGATGGATCAGCTGGTTTTCATAGATACGGAAGAAAAACAAGCCGACCAACGGCAATGCCAGCACTGTGGTCAGGACCAACATCAGCACAAGGCCGACGCTTGGACGCCATTTGTTCGGGGCCCGGGGATATCCGGACTTCAGATCGCTCACGTAACCGCCTCGCAACGGCCAATGCGGAAACCGACTCCGTGCACAGTCTCGACGGCGCTCTCGCAGCCGACGGCAGCGAGTTTTCCGCGTATGTTCCGGATATGGCTGTCGATCGTACGGTCGGCGACATGGATGGATCCTCCATAGGCCGCTTCAAGAATCTTTTCGCGCGAAAACACCATGTTCGGGCGCGCCAACAGGGTTTTCAGAATGGCGAATTCCAGCGCCGTCAGCGCAACCGGTCGATCGCTGAACGCCGCTTCATGCGCTTGCGGTCTCACCACCAGCGCGCCGCGTGAAATGATAACAGATAGGTCGATGACAGGAGCGGCGCGGACGCGCTTCAGGATCGCGTTGACCCGCGCGACCAGTTCGCGCGGACTGAAGGGTTTGGCGACATAATCGTCAGCGCCCATTTCCAGACCGAGGACTCTGTCGATCTCCTCATCCCGTGCCGAGAGGAATAGAATTGGGGTGTCACTGGTCTTGCGGATACGGCGGCAGACTTCGAGCCCGTCAATTTCGGGCAGGCCTATGTCAAGGACGACAAGATCTGGAGCCGCCTCGGCGAAGCGGCTCATCGCCTCATCGCCGTCGCACGCGACCATTGTCTTCATGCCGGCCTTTTCCAAGGCGAATCGAATGATTTCGCGGATATGGGGATCGTCTTCCACGACAAGAATGCAATGCGCCACTGGAGGGAACCTAATGTTAGTTCAAAGAAAAGGAGGCGCCGCCGGACGACGTAACGCCGCGGTTTATAGCCAAATATCGTTGCAGACGCCATTCGCGAAAGCTCCAGGCGCGCCACTCGCTTGACATTTGCGGCGCGAACACGCTTCGGGCGCGAATTCCGTCACTTTCGTGGCCGGGGACGCCTCTCGCAAAAGCGTCGATCGCTGGGATGGCCTGCGCGCCAAGCGACCATAGGTATTGTTCATCCAGCAATGGTCCCGAACCACGTATTTGATAAGAATGCGAGACATTATAGTTCGCGACGGTCGCCGGAAAATTAAGAAGACACGCGCCCAAAAGAGCCAGGGCGAGAGCGCGGGCGTTCATTTCAAGCAGCCACGCATTGGACCGGCCCCAGATGATCTGTGCGACAATCAGCAACAAACCCACGGCGACGAGGCCCATCCAGATTAAGGCGGCAAGGCGGAGATAAGTTAGAGAATAGGCCGCGACATAGAGATTAAGTCGCGTCATTGAGGAAATCATCAGGAGAACGTTCTGCCCGACCCAAACCAGCACGAGGGGGCGGATTATTTTCGATCTTTCGGCTGGCCCCCCATGCCGCATCGCGATCAGGACGAATGCGGCGGCGAGCAGCGCCGTGAGCACGAGGGGATAGGCGCCGCGATGGGCGTAAGCGGCATAGGACATGCCATAAGGCAAAGGCATGCCCGCCCAGAGATAGGTGAGATCGAGTGCCGTTTGCAGCGCGAACAGGGCATTG
>JARLJC010000234.1 GCA_031291435.1 Alphaproteobacteria bacterium
AAAGGCTTCGCTAAGCCCCTGCATACGGTTTCGACTTCGGGGAGTTCGGGCATCAATCGTCATCCAGGCGCAAGCCGGGATCCAGTCCCGCCTCATCCACAAACCATTTCCCATGGCACTTTTTGTACTGGATCCCGGCTTGCGCCGGGATGACGGCTTTAGAGAATACGCCGTTCACGGCCTTCAGATGCCGCTCTGCTGCAAAATCTTGCGCATCGAACGCAGCTCCGACAACACGCCTTCGATCTCGCGGCGTTTATCCGACGACATTCCTTGCGGCTGCTGCGGCTGAATAACCGGCTGATGCTGTTGTTGCTGCGCCGGTTGGGCGGTCGAGGCGGTGGGCACGGTGGTCGGCACCTGCGGCGCAGGCACCATCGAACGCGCCAGCGAGGCCGCCGAACCGCTTTCGCGCAGTAATTTCTGCACGCCGCGGATGGTGAAACCCTGATTATAGAGCAACTCCTTGATGTCATGGATTATTTTGACATCTTCGGGGCGGTAGTAACGGCGGCCGCCGCCGCGCTTCAACGGCTTGATCTGCTGAAATTTGCTTTCCCAGAAACGCAGAACATGCTGCGGCAAAGACAAATCGTCGGCCACTTCGCTGATGGTGCGAAAGGCGTTGGGCGACTTGACTTCATGTGCCAGGAGCGCGGAAGAAGCGGGGGCTGAAGCGGTGTCCTGCATCGTGCTCATGCTTCACCTTTGGTCGGGCCCAGCAGCGAGCGGTTGATCTTGTCTTTCAGCACATGGCTGGCGCGGAATATCAGGACGCGGCGCGGCTTGATCGGAACTTCTTCGCCGGTTTTCGGATTGCGGCCGATGCGCTCGCCCTTGCTGCGCACCTGGAAGCTGCCGAATGAAGAGAGTTTGACCGAGCCGCCCTTGATCAGCGCCTGGCTTACTTCTTCGAGAATCTCGTCGACCAATTGGGCGGAGTCGTTACGCGAAAGGCCGACTTCTTGATAGACGGCCTCGGCCAGCTGGGCGCGGGTTACGGTGGTGTCGGTCATGCGCTCACTCCCTGTGCGAATCTATTCCCAACGAATCTAATAGGATGCGGCGCGTTGGTCAAATGCTAATGGCTTGACCCACTACAGATAAACGGCACTTTCTTATATGCACCGCATGATGCCGAATCCTTGATAAAGCCACGATGCCGCCCTAGTGTGCATCGGTCTTTCACCCCGCCAAGGAATCCTTCATGCCCTCATCCATCGTTATCGCCAGCGCCGTCCGCACCGCCATCGGTTCCTTTAACGGTTCGCTGGCCGCGCAGCCCGCCTCGGCTCTGGCCGCCCTTTGCATCAAAGAGGCGTTAAATCGCGCCAAAACCGCCCCTGACGAGGTTTCCGAGACTGTTCTGGGCCATGTTCTGGCGGCGGCGCAGGGGCAGGGCCCCGCCCGCCAGGCTTCGATGGAAGCGGGCATTCCGGCGGAACGCACCGCCTATGCCGTCAACCAGATTTGCGGGTCGGGCCTGCGCGCCATCGCCAACGGCTTCGTTTCCATCAAATCGGGCGACGCCTCGATCATCGTCGCCGGCGGTATGGAAAATATGAGTATGTCGCCCCACGCCATGCATCTGCGCGCCGGAACCAAATTCGGCAATGCCGAAATGATCGACACCATGATCAAGGACGGGTTATGGGATGCCTTTAACAACTACCATATGGGCATCACCGCCGAAAACGTCGCCGCCAAATTCGGCATTTCGCGCGAGATGCAGGATGCGTTCGCGCTCGCCTCGCAGAACAAGGCCGAAGCCGCGATTAAAGGCGGCAAGTTCAAGGATGAAATCGTACCGGTCATCATCAAGAACAAGAAGGGCGACATCACCTTCGATACCGATGAAGGCCCGCGCGCCGGAACCACGATGGAAGCCTTGGTCAAACTGAAACCGGCTTTCACCAAAGACGGCACCGTGACGGCGGGCAATGCCTCGGCGCTGAATGACGGCGCGGCTGCGCTTGTTCTTATGACTGAAGAAGATGCCGCCAAACGCGGCGTTACCCCGATGGCGCGTATCGCCTCCTGGGCGACCTGCGGCGTCGATCCGGCGATTATGGGCATCGGGCCGGTTTCGGCCACACGCAAGGCGCTTGAAAAAGCGGGCTGGAAGCTCGGCGACCTCGATCTCATCGAAGCCAACGAAGCTTTTGCCGCGCAATCCTGCGCCGTTGCCAAGGAACTCGGCTGGGATGCGTCGAAGGTCAATGTCAATGGCGGCGCGGTCGCGCTGGGCCACCCCATCGGCGCTTCGGGCGCCCGCGTGCTGGTCACCCTGCTGCATGCCATGAAGGCACAGAATGCCAAAAAGGGTCTTGCCACCTTATGTATCGGTGGTGGTATGGGTATTGCGATGTGCGTCGAGAGATAGAGAAAGAAGAGGGGTTGGGGGCTAGAGAGAGAACAGGAGAGCATGGTTTTGCCGGTTATCTCTCTAGCCCCCAACCCCCAGCCCCTAATCCCTTTTTCAGCGGAGAAATTGAATGGTTCGCGTAGCAGTCGTCACCGGTGGCACCCGCGGCATTGGCGCGGCGATTTCCGAAGCCTTGCACAAGGCCGATTATAAAGTCGCCGCCACCTATCACGGCAATGACGTAGCCGCCCAGAAATTCACCGAGAAAACCGGCATCGCCGCTTATAAATTCGATGTCGGCGATTTCAACGCCTGCAAAACAGGATTGGCGAAAATCGAATCCGAACTCGGCGCCGTCGATGTGTTGGTCAACAATGCGGGTATCACCCGCGACGGTTTCCTGCACAAGATGACGCCGGAGCAATGGAGCGAAGTCATCCACACCAATCTTAATTCGGTGTTCAATATGTCGCGCCTCGTGATCGAAGGCATGCGCGAGCGTTGTTTTGGCCGCATCGTCAGCATCAGCTCGATCAACGGGCAGGCGGGTCAGGCGGGCCAGACCAATTATTCGGCGGCCAAGGCGGCCATCATCGGCTTCACCAAGGCTTTGGCGCAAGAATCCGCCAGCAAGGGCATCACCGTCAACGCCATTGCGCCCGGCTATATCGATACCGACATGGTGCGCGCGGTGCCGCCCGAAACCCTCGCCAAAATCGTCGGCAAAATTCCGTTGAAGCGCCTCGGCAAGCCCGAGGAAATCGCGGCCATGGTGGTGTTCCTCGCCTCCAATCAGGCGGGTTTTGCCACCGGCGCGACCTTCACCGTCAATGGCGGGCAGTATATGGCATGAGTTGCGCCCTGTTGGGGCTGCTTAATGGCCCCCCTCCCTAACCCTCCCCGCAAGGGGGAGAGAATCAGGCCGGTCTTATCTGAACTTGATTTCTCTTCTTTCAACATTTGAAGGAAGGGAACTCACATTGCTGCATGCCGGACGCGATTCCCTCCCCCTTGCGGGGAGGGTTAGGGAGGGGGGCGAGGAAGGGGCTCCATTAATCCGATCCGACAAAACCCCGGTTGAAATTTACGCCGCCAGCCCGCAATCTGTCGGTATGACAAATTTTCCTGGCCATAACCTGTTTTTCCTAATCGGCACGGCCTGGCGCTATGCCGCAGGTCTGCGCCCCCGCATGATTTTGTTCTATGCGATGTTTCTGGTCGCCAACATCGTGGTGTCTTTCCAGCCGGTGATTTTCGGCGCGCTTATCAACACCGCGCAGAAAGGCGGGCCTGAGGCGATGCAGCGCGCGCTGTGGCTGGCGGCGCTTTACGGCGGCCTCACGGTCGCTTTCTGGATGTTGCACGGACCTGCGCGGCTGATCGAACGCCGCGTCGCCTTCGATGTCAGCCGCGCTTTCATCGCCGATTATTATCGCAAGGTAACGGAACTGCCGCTGCGCTGGCACCAGGATCATCATTCCGGCGGCACCATCAACCGCATCCGCAAGGCCGAGAAGGCCTTGTTCACTTTCGCCCAGCTGCAATTTGTGCCGTTGCAGATCATTGTGCGCTTTATCGCCTGCACCGTCATGCTGGCCTTTTATTCGCTGTGGGTGGCGGCGGCATCGCTGATGGCCAGCGCGGCCATCACCCTTATTATCCGCCGTTTCGATGCGCGCCTCATCCCCCTCGTGCGCCAGACCAACGAGTCCGAACATTTTCTCAGCGCCGCGCTTTACGACTATATCGGCAACATCGTCACGGTTCTGACGCTGCGCATGCAGGGCAATACCGGCGGCGAAATCGCTTCGCGCTATGCCCGCATTAAAGCCACCTTCTGGCGCGAGATCGATATCAACGAATGGAAATGGTTTATGATCAACTTGCTGCTGGTGGGCGTGCAGGCGGGTATTACCGGCGCCTATGTAGCCCTGCATATGGCCAAGGGCGGGGCGCTCGCGCTCGGCTCCGTGGTCGCGATTTTCCAGTATCTGTCGCTCATCACCATGCAGTTTTTTCAGGGCAGTATCACTTTCGAACAATTGCTGTACCAAAGCATTGATGTGCGTGGCGTCGAAGGCATCAAGGCCGATCATGCCCGCCTCACGCTGGGGCAGGCCAGGGAACCTGCCCGCGTCTGGCGCAATATCCGCGTCGCCAACCTCGTTTTCACGCACAATGAGAATGACGATAAAGCCCTGCATCACCTACGCAATGCTGGCGTGGCGATCGAGGCCGGGCGCAAGATCGCCTTTATCGGCCAGAGCGGTTCCGGCAAATCGACCTTTCTGACCCTGCTGCGCGGTCTTTATGACGCGCAGAGCGTCGATCTCTCCATCGACGGCGAAGTCTTCACCACGCTGATGCCGTTGTCGGGCTTCACCACCCTCGTCCCTCAGGACAGCGAGATTTTCGAAAATACCGTGCGTTACAATCTGACCCTCGGCATCCGCATGCCGCAGGAAATCGTCGATCAAGCGCTCGCTATTTCCGCCTTCGACGAAGTGGTGCCGAAATTGCCGCATGGTCTCGATACCGATATTCGCGAACGCGGGGTCAATCTTTCCGGCGGCCAGAAACAAAGGCTGGCGCTGGCGCGCGGCATCATCGCGGCGCGGGATTCGTCATTGCTGCTGCTCGACGAGCCGACCAGCAGCGTCGATATGCTGACCGAAAGCCTGATTTTCGAACGGCTGTTCAAGGCCTTTCCGCAAAAAGCGGTGATTGCCTCGGTTCACCGGCTGCATCTCTTGCCGCGTTTCGACCATATCGTGATGATGCGCGACGGGGCGGTGGTCGAGCAGGGCGAATTCTCGGAACTTCTGGCGCGGCAGGGCGAATTCGCCCGTCTATGGCTCGATCACCTGGCTCAGGTCGATCTGAACTAACTAATTGTGCAAACCCGCATTCTTTTGTAACTTTCTTGCGGCCCTTTAAGGAGAACCAAGATGAGCTATGATGCCAGCAACATATTTGCCAAAATCCTGCGCGGCGAAATTCCCTGCACCAAAGTGTATGAGGATGAATTCGCGCTCGCCTTCAAGGACATCCATCCGCAGGCGCCGGTGCATATCCTCGTGATTCCCAAAGGCCCATATGTCAGCCACGATGATTTTATCGGCAGCGCTCCCGACGAAGAAATCGCCGGGTTCGAGCGCGCCGTCGGCAAAACCGTGGCCGCCGCGGGTGTGATCAATGACGGGTATCGCCTGATCGCCAATTGCGGCGTCAACGCGCATCAGGAAGTGCCGCATTACCATATTCATATTGTGGGCGGCGCCGATCTCGGGCCAATGCTGGCTAAACCGGCGAAGTAGGCGGCGCGTCGAGAAGCCCGTGGGCTTTAAGCTTGGCCTCGACTTCTTGCTTGCTGCCCGCGATCCAGATGCGGGCATCTTCTTTTCCCGCATGGTTTTTGATGAGGGCGGATTTGAATTTGCCGTCCCAGCGCAGGACTTTAAGCCCGTGCGACGCGAACAGTTTCTTGGCGGCGTTTAAATTCATCCCGTTTACTTCTCGTCAGCCATCGACTTGATCAGCTCATACACCTTGCGGCGCTGCTTGTCGTCGGTGATGCGGTAATAAGCCCGCACCAGTTCCAGCGTTTCGCGCCGATGCATGACGTCGTAACCGCTGGCGGGGGCATTTTCGAGATCGGCCTGCCCTTCTTCGGCAAAGCCCGGCTGGGGCAACCCTTCGCGGGGAATGTCGTCGAAGAAATAGGCGACCGGCACCGAGAGAATCTGCGCCATCTGAAACAGGCGGCTTGAGCCCATGCGGTTGATGCCGCGTTCGTATTTCTGGATCTGCTGGAAGGTGAGGCCCAGCGCTTTGCCGAGTTGTTCCTGGCTCAATCCAACCAGATTGCGACGCATCCGCAAACGCGCTCCCACATGGATATCGACGGGGTCGGGATTTTCCGAACGCAATTCCGTTTTCTTGTTTTTATTGGCAGCGCTCGCATTCATTTTTGAATATCCTTGTATTCCCTAAAGGGCAAAAAAAATACCTATGGTACCGTGAATTCCGAAGCCGCATTTCGGTTTTATAAATACCCCGAGATAAAGCGCTACGACTATATTTTTTTTCTACGTGCCCGAACGATGACGATCGGAGCCAAAAGCAATATCACAACCAATGGTTGTATATCGCCAAATTTCTCATACAAAGTCAAGGGTAAAGGCTCCGGCAATCCGCTATCGATAAAGCCGCTTTTGCCATAAGGAATAAAGGCCACGATACGGCCCGCAGGGTCTATGACGGCGGAAATGCCGGTATTATCCACCCGCACCAAAGGCAGCCCTTCTTCAATGGCGCGTACCCGGGCGATGGCGAAATGCTGGAAAGGGCCGGTGGTGTTTTTATACCAGGCGTCGTTGGTGACGTTGAGCAGCATCTGCGGACGGTCGGCAGGGTCGGCGACCTGGCCGGGGAAGATCGCTTCGTAGCAGATCAGGGGGCTGAAAGTCGGCAGCCCCAGCACGCGCAAAGTGCGCGGCCCCGGGCCGGGAGTGAAATCCGCCGCGCTGGCCGCCAGCGCCCGCAAGCTAGCAGGCAGATAGTTGCGGAACGGCATATATTCGCCGAACGGCACCAGATGGAATTTATCGTATCCCGCCATCACGCGGCCCAGCCCGTCGATGGCGATCAGGGAATTGTAAAACCGCGTCTCGCCTTCCGGCCCCACATCGCGGCGCACCGCCCCGGTCAGCACCGAAGCCGTCGCCGAAATACGCTGCGCCAGCTCGGCCCGGTGAACGGTGTCCTCGTCGAGGTAATAAGGCGGCGCGGCTTCGGGCCAGATCACATGGGTGACGGGCCTGTCGGCGGGGGCCGAAGTGTAGTCGAGCATCTGCTGGAAATCGGCGGCGCCCTGCACGGCTTTCCATTTATTGGCTTCGTCGGTATTTGGCTGAACCAGACGCAGCCGCACATCCGGCACATCGGCGACATGCACCGCCTGTAAACGCGCTTCGCCCGCCGCCGCCAGCGCGACGAACAGGCCCATCCCCGCCAATGTCGCCGCGCGATTGGCCCGGCTGTTTTCGGTCAGGCTGGCGGGCAGGCACGCGGCCAGCGTCGTCAGCAGGCTCAGCCCGTAAATGCCGATCACGCTGGTGGTTTGCAGTACCGGCAGACTGCCCGACCAGGCATAGCCCACCAGATTCCACGGAAAACCGCTGAACAGATGCCCGCGCGCATAATCGGCGAGGAACCACATAAAGCCGAACCAGACAGCCCCCCGCCAGCCGTTCAGCCCGATGCGCCGCGCGACGAGGGCGGCGATGCCGTAATAGACCGCGAAGCAGGCGGGCAGAACGGCGACCGCCAAAGGAATGCCCCACCAGAAATGCTTGATATCGACCAGCATCGAGGCCGCGATCCAGTACAGCCCGAACACCATATGGCCGAAGGCGAAGCACCAGCCGGTGGTAAAAGCCTGTTTGCCGTTCGCGGCGGGTCGCAGCAGGAAAATCAGCGCGGGCAGGCAAATCCACAACAAAGGGAAACAGTCGAATGGCGGCATCGCCAGAGCCATCGCCGCGCCGAAGGTAAACGCAAGGCCAAGGCGGCGTTTAAAAGGCTGGCGGGAAAGGGTTGCCGCGCAGGCGCTAAGGACAGGGTAAATCTGCATGCGCGAAATTCGCATTCGCACGGTGCGGCGTCAAATCGAATTATGCCCGCGTGGCGGCGATTTTCCCGGTCGCCGGCTGCGCTTCGGCGGCCGGACGCGGCACGCGGATGCGCAAACGCTTGACCCGGCTCTGATCCATTTCCAGAACTTCGAAACTGAGGCCGTTGCCGCCGGGGAAATTCTCGCCCACATGCGGGATACGCGCCGCCAGATGGGTGACATAGCCGCCGAGGGTATCGACATCTTCGCCGTCGATGGGGGGCAGATGAATGCCGGTTTGGTGCTCGAACGCCTCGATCGTCAGCCGCGCGTCGGTCAGCAAGGTGCCGTCGGCCCGCGCGATGATCGGCGGGGCGCTCGGCGCGTCATGTTCGTCTTCGATCTCGCCGACGATCTGTTCAACTAAATCTTCAATGGTGACCAAACCGTCGATGCCGCCGAATTCGTCGATCACCACGGCCATATGCTGACGCGTCTGCCGCATTTGCAGCAACAAACGCGAAGCGGGCATCGACGGCGCTACATACAGAACCGGGCGCAGCAATTCGGGAATGGTGCAGGTGCGGCCCTGCGACAGGCACGGCACGATGTCTTTGACATGCACCATGCCGATCACGTCGTCGAGCGTCCCGCGATAAACAGGAATGCGGCTGAAGCCGTGCGCCGACATTTCTTCGAGCAATTCCTTGATCGCGGAGGTGGCGTCCACGGCCACGATTTCCGCGCGCGGCACCATGCAGTCGGCCACCCGGCATTTGCGCAGATCGATGATATTGGCCAGCAGCATGCGCTCGGCGGGCGAAATGCCGGATTCGGACAGAGGTTCCTCGATCAATTCCTCGACCACTTCGCGCAGAACTTCGGCGTCGGCGGGCGGGCTGATGAAGCTGATGGCGCGCCGCCATAGGCGCATCCAGATACTTCGCGGTTCTTCGGCGGGGGCGGTCGTCGGGGAAGGCTCGGCGATCTTAGTCATGTCCGTGGTCATTCCTTGGAATCGTAAGGCGCAGGCAGGCCAAGCGATTGCATAATCGTGGTTTCCATCTTTTCCATGGTATCGGCTTCTTTGTCGATAATGTGATCATAGCCGAAAAGATGCAAAAGACCATGAATCACCAGATGCGTGACATGATTTATCAATATCTTGTGTTCTTTTTTAGACTCTGCAACTACATATTGATAAGCAATCGCGATATCGCCGATCTCGACGCAGGTCCCGCTTTTACCCAATTTGGGCAGCTGGGCGGGGTCGAACTGGGGAAAGGACAACACATTGGTCGGTTTGTCCATCCCGCGCCAGTTGCGGTTCAGCTGCCGCACTTTGGCGTTGCCGGTAAGCAGGACTGTCGCAGCGAAAGGGAAACGCAGTTTTTTGGGCAGATGTTCCTGTGTCGCCCGCGCCGCCTGTTGCAGCCGCGCGCGCAGCTTCGGCACCTGCCGCCATGAGGGCAGGGCTATCTGGATATCGAGAAGAGGCGGTTCAGGGTCGGGCATGCGTCAGCGCCGACAATGCCCTGTGTCTCCTCGCCGGTAAAGGGCAAATATTAGCGGGGGAGATGAACAACCTTGATGCCGGATTGCCAGGCATAGGATCCGGCGGTATGGCGGCCGCCGTAGCGTAACGAGTCCATGTTAGCCGGCGGCTGCAGGGGCAGGGTGAGTGTCCCTTGCTGCACGGAAAACAGGCTTGCGACTGTCTGGTCGAACTCGCCCCGTCCCGCTTGTGTGCGTCCCGGCGCTTTGACGGCACGCATTTTTGGCGGTGTCGCCGGGGTCGATATGCCCGCATTCTGGGTTGCGGGCTGCTGATTTTGTACCGGCGGCGCAGCTTTCTTGACGCGGGCGGGCTTAGAGATTTTTTCGAACGACATCCAAATATTTTTCGTGCGCATGACTTCGGTTTTGGCCCTGTTCAAGGCTGCGCGGAAAGATTTGTCGCCGGCGGCACGGGCCTGCGCAATGTGAGCGGCGTCACCGCGATGTTGATAGCCATAACTCATCCATGCCGCAGCCGATTTGAACACCAGTTTGCTTGCTTCAGCCGCTTTCGCTTGCGCGGCAATCGCCTGTTTGGCGGTGTGCTCCTTCTTTCTTTCCATGGATACAAGGCGTGCAGGTTCTACCAGGTCGCCGATGCCGACCACGGCAGAAGCGGCATTGACCGCTGCCAAAGTCTTGCGCAAAGCATTTGCCGACGCGGCATAGGAAAATTCGGCAAAAATAGTGTGCGTGACTTCGAGCCTCAGCAATTCACACCGCGCGCCGGAAAATAAAGGTTCTATCGCAGCGGGGGATGCGTGTGTCGCCAGGGCGCGCCCCAACTCTACATTTGTCTGATCCAGAAGCCGTGTTTTTTCCTTGGCGATTGTGAGGACGGATTTTCTGCGCGCGATGGCGTTGTCCACTTTTTTCTGCGCCGCGTCCAGATCCAGTTTGTAAAGAAGGCGCGCGTTGTTCTGTTTCTTCAATCCTTTTACAGTAACCAGAGAAGCGGCGAATTTGGCGTCGCGGGCCGCACGCAATTCTATCTGCAGTAAATGGGTTTTGCGGCGTTTTTTCAATTTCTTGGTGGCGTTTTTGGCGCGTGTGACCAGTATTTTTTCGCGTTCGACGGTGCTCCATGCGCTTTTTACCTCCCGCGCGAGGTCTTTCTTTTTTCTCTTAAGCGCGCGCAATCGCTGTAGGTTGTTGAGTTCTACCTTGGCCTGAACCGATAGGGGCCGCACCGCGCGTGCCCGCGGCTTGGCGCGGCTTGCTGGTGGCGCATTGTCATGAGCTTCACGTGCCTCCTGTTCGGCTTCGGCATTTTGCTCTCTTTCATGCTGAAGGCGCAAGGGGGTCGCGCGATGTACTGCGATATCGCGAGCGCCGAGCGCCCATGCGGCGCGGATCTTCTCGCCGACCCAGCCCCCGATCAATTGGATATTTTTGCCGGTCAGGTTGATGGGGATGAAGAAGCCTTCAACGCTGACGCCGAGAATGTCCCGCATCGCGCCGTCTTCGCCGCCAACGCGCTGCCGCATAAGGATAAGAGAGCCTTTTTGCGGTCTTTCAATCATGATTTCGTCGGGAATGAGCGCCAGTTGATATCCGGCCGCCGACAGAGTTTCTGGAGCGGCGTCATCGACAATGCGGAAAATGATTTTGCCGCTGCGTTCGTAATTTTCCCTGTTTACGTGCAACATTATTTTAACGAGCGTTTTTTGCAGGGCGCGGTTATTCATCGACATCCAGCGCGCCAGACTTTTCATTTCCGATTCAAAAAACGCGTCGATCTGGATTCGTCTTGTTTCCGGCAGCACCGTCAGGGGCGGCAGCTCCTTGTCAAAACTCATAAAGGCCGGTTCCGGGGTTTCGACGCGCAGATTGAGATTAAGCGCCCGGTATTTGATCGCGGACGGAACGAGATGAATTTTTCTTTTGCGCGGCGGGCGAACTTTTTTGGTTTTTTCCGGTGCGCCAAGTTCGACCGGTTTCGCCGGTTTCGCGTCGATGATAGCGGGCAGGGCCATCTCATTCATGTAAAATGCCTTATAAAAACAGCTTCTAATATCGTGGGAATATAAGGCAGAATCGGTGAGAATCCACGCGTCAATTTTGTTTCAGCACGCCGGTTAAACTATTCTGCCGCGCCTGTGTGATTTTAACCATAAGCTCCTGACCAACGATGCGGTGCAAAGGCGCGTCGCCGCGTTCGATGAATGTCGATTGCGCGAAGGGACTGCGGCCATGCACCTGTTCGTTGTCCCCGGGTTTTTCGCCGCGCTTGGGGCCGTCGAACAGGACGGGCAGGGTCTGGCCTACCAGATTTTGGTTAAAGGCATTCTGCTGCGTTTGCAGCAAGGCTTGCAGTTCATGCAAGCGCGCGTCTTTCACCGCTTCGGCGACCTGCGGAATCATCGCGGATGCCGGCGTGCCGGGGCGGCGGCTATATTTGAACGAATAAGCCTGCGCAAAACCGGTCTCGCGCACCAGTTCCATCGTCGCGGCGTGATCTTCATCCGTTTCGCCGGGAAAGCCGACGATGAAATCCGACGACAGCGCGATGTTGGATTTCGCCGCGCGCAGTTTGTCGATGATGCGGCGGTACTCGTCGCGCGTATGTTTGCGATTCATCGCTTCGAGGATTCTGTCGGAACCGCTTTGCACCGGCAGGTGCAAAAAGGGCATCAGCTGCGGAATGTCGCGATGCGCCGCGATCAGTTCGTCATCCATATCGCGGGGGTGCGACGTCATGTAACGCAGGCGCTTCAAATCGGGGATTTCCGCAAGGCGATAGAACAACCGCCCCAGTCCCCATACCGCGCCATCCGCGCCGACGCCGTGGAAGGCGTTGACATTCTGGCCCAGCAAAGTGATTTCGCGCGCGCCGCTCTGCACCAGCGTTTCTGCTTCGGCGACAATCGATGCGACTGTGCGCGAATATTCGGCCCCGCGCGTATAAGGCACCACGCAGAAAGTACAAAATTTGTCACAGCCTTCCTGAATGGAAAGAAACGCCGCGATTTCGCCGCCGGTCTGCCGCGGCAATGAATCGAATTTCGGCTCGACAGGAAATTCGGTGTTGAGAACGCCGCCGGTCTCGCGCGTCACGCGGGCGATCATCTCGGGCAACTGGTGATAGGTCTGCGGCCCGAAAATCATATCGACATAGGGCGCGCGGCGCTGGATTTCGGCGCCTTCCGCTTGCGCCACGCAGCCCGCCACCGCCACGATCATGCGCTGGCCCTGCTTGGCGCGTTCCGCCTGCATGTCGCGCGCGCGGCCCAGTTCCGAGAACAGTTTATCGGTGGCTTTCTCGCGGATGTGGCAGGTATTGAAGATCAAAAGATCGGCGTCTTCGGCTTCATCGGTGGCGGCATAGCCAAGGGGCGCCACGACATCGGCCATACGGCCAGAGTCATAGACATTCATCTGGCAGCCCCAGGTTTTGATATGCAGCTTCTTGGTCATTTTATTTTTGGCCGACATTTTTTGTTTGCGTCCAGCGATTCACGTGATTGCTGAAAACCTCGAGGGTTTTCAGCAATGACGATCGCGGACGCGTGGCCATACGGCTCGAGTCGTAAACATTCATCTGGCAGCCCCAGGTCTTTATGTGCAGCTTTTTAGTCATTCTTTTGTCAATAACAAGCGCGGCGCTTCGATATGGCCAGTCAAAGACTGCTCAATGCCACGAGCGACCAGCTCTTGGCAAGCCGCCGCCAGCGCCTTGCGGTTGGGGGCCGCGCTGATTGGCATCGGTTCGTGAAATATGACGTCGATATTGAAACGACCGCGCTTGAACACGTTCCATAAATGCGGCGGCAGCGTCATATCGCCATACCACGCATAGAGAGGCCGCTCCTCGCGCAGCATCGGAAATCCGTCGAGGCCGGTGCATGTGATCGATACCGGCTGAATGGTGATGGGGGCGTCGGCGCCGCTGTCCTCGACGATGCTGAACAGGCTGCTTTTAAAATGCAAAGCGGTGAGGCCGTCGGAGGACGTGCCTTCGGGAAACAAAATCAAATTCTGTTTTTTGGCGAGATGATCCTGCAACTGCGTGCGCTGTTCGGCGGCGCGGGTCGAGCGCCGTTCGATGAAAACCGTGTTCTGCACGCGCGAAAGGAACCCGAACAGGGGCCAGCCCGATACTTCCGATTTAGCAACGAAAGCGGCGGGCAGAATGGCACCCAGCACGATGATGTCGAGATAGGAAGAATGGTTGGCGACAAACAGAACGGGGGACTGCCGCGAAGGCTCGCCGTAAACCCGCGCCTGAATGCCGAGCAGGCGCAGCACGCATTTATGGAAGAACTGCGGCACCGCAAAAGGATGGGCGCGATCGGCGCGCTTCCATATCAGCGCGACCGGCACCAGAGCCGCGACCAGCGCCAGAAAGCCCAGGGCCTTAAGCGCGCCGAACAGGTTTTGCGGAATGTCGATGGCTCGTTTCATGCGACGTTTTGTCGCATAAAAAAGAGCCTTATTCTACAGGATTACTGATGCTCGCATTACCGAGATTATAATGACGCTGATAACGGCGCGTCATCAGATCAGTCTTAACGATGATGCAGATATCGGTGGTGTTGAACTGGTAATCGACCACCGCCCCGTCGCCGACGAAACCGCCGACGCGGATATAGCCTTTAATCAGCGGCGGCAGGCTGTTATTGCCGCTGCGCGGGTCGAGTTTCAGTTCCTCGAACGCGGCATTGGGATCGAACGCCTCGCGCGGCAGCATTTTCATATTCACGAAACGTTCCGGCAAAGCCTTGGCCAGCAAAGCGGGCGGCGCGAGGTGATGATGGTAGAGGTACGACAGCGGAATTTTCAGCGCCTGCGGATCGGTGCCGGGCAGGCTGGCGCAGCCGAACATCAAGGCGATGTTGTAACGCGCGATATAGAGGCTGAGGCCGCGCCACAGCAATTGCATGACGGGCCCGGTGCGATAATCGGCGTCGATGCAGGAGCGCCCCAGTTCCAATATCTCGCCCGGATAGGCGACGAGGCGTGAAATGTCGTATTCCGAGCTTGAGTAAAAGCCGCCGCATTTATCGGCGGCCTCGCGGCGGATCAGGCGATAGGTGCCGACCACCGGATTTTTGTTTTTGCGCGAATGATCAATGAGGAGAAGATGATCGCAGAATTCGTCATGCGCGTCGAAATCGCGCTCGGTCATCGCCATTTCCGGCGTCGGCTTGGCGCCCATCTCGTCATAGAAGACGCTGTAACGCAAAGCCTGCGCGTTATCGATATCGGTTGATGAATTTGCCAGCCTGACTTCCAGGCTGCCCAGGCGCATATCGGCGCCCATTTTCTCCGTGATCGGATGCACGACTGCAGTCATGGTCTCTCCCTAGGTTAGAAGTATGCCCGGAATTTCACCGCGCGCGATCGAATCAGGGAATCACTAGCTGCCGGGTATATAGCACAGAAAGGCCCGTTTTTCGCATAAAAACGGGCCTCTTCTTCCGTGTTATTTCAGCCCTTTAAGGGGCAGTTTATTTGCGCTGGCCGACCGGCAGGAAAGGACGCTGCACGGATCCGGTGTAAAGCTGCCGCGGGCGACCGATCTTCTGTTCGCCGTCGCGGAACTGTTCCTGCCAGTGCGCCACCCATCCCGCAGTACGGGCGAGGGCGAACAGAACGGTGAACATGCTCATCGGGAAACCCATCGCGCGCAGAATAATGCCCGAATAAAAATCGACATTCGGATACAGTTTCTTCTGCACGAAATAATCATCCTGCAAGGCAATACGTTCCAGTTCCATCGCGGTCTCCAGCAGCGGATCGTTCTTGATGCCAAGCTCGGCCAGAACTTCGCGGCAGGTTTCCTGCATGACCTTGGCGCGCGGATCGTAATTCTTGTAGACGCGATGACCGAAACCCATCAGGCGGAACGTATCGCTCTTGTCTTTCGCGCGCTTGACGATTTCCGGAATCTTGTCCTTGCTGCCGATTTCCATCAGCATTTTCAGAACCGCTTCGTTGGCGCCGCCGTGAGCGGGGCCCCACAGCGACGTGATGCCCGCCGCGATGCACGCGAACGGATTGGCGCCTGAGGATGAAGCCAACCGCACGGTCGAAGTCGAAGCGTTCTGTTCATGATCGGCATGGAGGATGAAAATTTTGTCCATCGCTTTCGCCAGAACCGGATTTATTTTGTAAGGTTCGGCCGGAACCGAGAAGGTCATGTAAAGGAAGTTTTCCGCGAAGGACAGGCTGTTCTGCGGATAGACGAAAGGCTGGCCGAGCGAGTATTTATAGGCCATCGCCGCCAAAGTCGGCATCTTGGCGATCAGACGGTGGCACGCGATTTCGCGCTGCTCCTCGTCATGGATGTCGGTCGAGTCGTGATAGAAGGCGGATAAAGCGCCGACCACGCCGCACATGATCGCCATCGGGTGCGCGTCGCGGCGGAAACCGCTGAAGAAGCTGCTGAGCTGCTCATGCACCATGGTGTGGTAGGTGATGTGCTTGACCCAGTCTTCTTTCTGGGTGGCGTTGGGCAGTTCGCCATATTGCAGAAGATAGGCGACTTCGAGGAAATCGCTCTTGTTGGCAAGTTCGTCGATGGGATAACCGCGATGGAGGAGAATGCCCTTGTCGCCGTCGATGAAAGTGATCTTGGATTCGCACGAGCTGGTCGAGGTGAAACCTGGGTCATGCGTGAAATAGCCGGTGTCGCTGTATAATTTGCGGATATCGATTACGCTCGGGCCGACGGTGCCGTCGAACACAGGCAGTTTCCATGACTTGCCGGTGGCGTCGTCGGTCAGAGTCATTGAGCGTTTGGATGCGTCAGCCATGATGAAACCTCGTGAGGGATGGAAATGTCTGTTCGCTTATGCAGCAACACAGGTTAACACCAGCTTAAGGCAATGAAAACAAAAGATTAAGGGGCCATGCGGGAGTCTGTTCCGATGCCAATTTGGCGTTTGGCAGGGGCAGCCAGAATGCTCTAGGATTGCAGCCTTAAATAAATTGTTTAATCAATTTTTCGGATGGGTGTCCCTGTGAATACAGACAAATTTTACCAGTTCAAATGGGGGCTGCGGCCTGTCATGGATGAGGTTGCATCGCATACGAAGAATGATTACGAAAGTCATCTCGGCAAGACTTTTCTTAGCATGCCAGCCATTTTGTGGTGGGGTGGGGGCATGTATGCTTTAACTTATCTGACTGAATGGAATACGCCTCTTGCTGAATGGGCGGAGGATCGGGCGAGTATATGGGAAATTCGCTATCAGGATGTTATACTAGGGCTATACGGCCTCGACGCTCCTTTTTCAGGACTGCAGCGCCGCTTGCCCGATGATATCTGCACGCAGGAATTCGCCGATTACGCCAGGTCGCTATCATTGCCTTATGCCGCCCGTTTGATCGAGGCGGGCATGAGGGCACGTGCCGCTCCCTCGGCCTTGCATCCCGTCTAGAATCCTGCGGCGCGCACTTCCGGGCTGACGCGATCCGCGAATTTCTTGAAATTGTCGCGGAACAGGCCGGTAACCTTGGCGGCTTGCGCGTCATAGGCGGCCTTGTCAGTCCACATGGCGCGCGGGTTGAGCAGTTCGGCGGGCACACCGGCGCATGATTCCGGGATGCTGAGGCCGAAAGCGGGGGCGTGCACGAACTTGCCCTGAGCAAGCTCGCCCGAAATCGCCGCGCGCACGAGGGCGCGGGTCACGTCGATCGGCATGCGCTTGCCGACTCCCGCACCACCGCCCGACCAGCCGGTATTGACCAGCCAGCAATGAACTTTGTGCCGGGTGATTTTCTGGCCGAGCAGATCGGAATAAACTTCCGGCGGGCGCGGCAGGAACGGCGCGCCGAAGCAGGTCGAGAATGTCGCCTGCGGTTCAGTCACGCCTTTTTCGGTGCCCGCGACGCGCGCGGTGTAGCCGGAAAGGAAATGATACATCGCCTGTTCGGTCGACAGTTTGCTGATCGGCGGCAGCACGCCATAGGCGTCGCAGGTCAGCATCACCACGTTGCGCGGCAAGCCGCCGATGCCGTCGAGGCTGGCATTGGGGATGAAATCGATCGGATAGCAGGCGCGGCTGTTTTCGGCCAGCGAGGCGTCGTCGAAATCGGGCGTGCCGTCGGGTTTCAGCACGACATTTTCCAGCACGGTGCCGGGGCGGCGCGCCGCCGCGTAAATTTCCGGCTCCATCTTGGCGCTCAACCGAATGGCCTTGGCATAGCAGCCGCCTTCGAAATTGAACACGCCGTCATCGGCCCAGCCATGTTCGTCGTCGCCGATCAATTTGCGCGAAGCGTCGGCGGAAAGCGTGGTCTTGCCGGTGCCGGACAGGCCAAAGAAAATAGTGACGTCGCCAAGGCGCTTGCCGCTCGGCGCGCCGTTGTTGGCCGAGGCATGCATCGGCAGTACATTCTTGGCGGGCAGGATGTAATTCATGATCGAGAAGATGCTCTTCTTCACTTCGCCGGCGTAGGATGTGCCGCCGACAAGAACGATCTTTTTGGTAAAATTGATAATAATGAAGGTGCCGCTGCGGGTGCCGTCGCGCGCCGGGTCGGCGGTGAATTCCGGCACATGCACCACGGTGAAATCCGGCTCATCGACGGCCTGACCCGGCTGCGGGCGGATGAACATATTGCGCGCGAACAGGCTATGCCACGCGTTGGTGCCGATGATGCGGATGGGAATGCGATGGGCGGCGGGCGCACCAGCATAAAGATCCTGCACGAAAACGTCGCGGCCTTTCAGCCATTCCGCGATGCGTTCGAAGAGGGCGTCGAATTTTGCCGGTTCGATGGGCTGATTGACGGGACCCCAATGAATGGTTTTCTCGGTGGTGGCGTCGCGCACCACGAATTTGTCGTTGGGCGAGCGGCCTGTATGGACACCGGTTTTGGCGACCAGGGCGCCGTCGGCGCTTTTCTGAACTTCGCCGCGCTTGAGGGCTTCTTCGCTGAGCGCTTCGGGCAAAAGATTGGCGTGGATGGGGCCGAGGCCGGAAAGGCCGAACTGGCTTAGCGATTTCTTCACGTCATACATGGGGCGTACCTTAAGAAAGAGGGAAAATTCGCGCCGTTGCTATAGCATGCGGGGGATAAAGGCCCAAACCCATTCGATGCTGCATTGCGGTTGGGGGGGGCTATCGGCGTCATTCAAGAACCGCCCGTGCCGTCATCCCGCACAAGCTTTCGATCCTTCATCGAAAGCGCGATGCGGGACCCAGATGGCGGCGCCGCATAAACAACCTTCGGACATTTTTACCGGGAAGGCCCTCTGGGTCCCGCATCGCGCGCCCCAAAAGGGCTTGTGCGGGATGACGGCACGGGCGGTTCTTAATGGGGGTTCCGGTAAACTTATAATCGCATGGCGTTTTCCACCAAAAAGCCGTAATCTCGCCGCGCAATTGCCCCAGCCCGAAGGGCAAGATCAGGAAAATATAAAGAGGACGCAATGCCCCAGAATATCGCGCTGGTTGACGACGACCGCAACATCCTGACCTCGGTGCAAATGGCGCTCGAGGCCGAAGGGTTCGAAGTCCGCACCTTCCCCGATTCCGAGGAAGCCCTGCGTGGCCTTACCCTGAAACCCGCCGATCTTGCGGTGCTCGATATCAAGATGCCGCGCCTTAACGGCATGGAACTTCTGCAACGGCTGCGTCAGAACCCGACGGCGGCGACGATGCCGGTGATTTTTCTGACTTCCAAGGATGAGGAAGTCGACGAAATCATGGGCCTGCGCATGGGCGCCGACGATTACATCAAGAAACCTTTCTCGCAGCGTTTGCTTGTCGAGCGTATTCGCTCCCTGCTGCGCCGCGAGCAGGCGCGCGCCCAACCTGCGGGTAGCGACCCCAACGCCATCCTGACGCGCGGCGAATTGACGCTCGACAGCGCGCGCCATGTCTGTTCCTGGAAGGGCAAGCATGTCGAACTGACCGTGACCGAATTCCTTCTGGTCAAGGCGCTGGCGCAGCGCCCCGGCCATGTCAAAAACCGCGATCAGTTGATGGATGCCGCCTATGGCGAGTCGATCTATGTCGACGACCGCACCATCGACAGCCACATCAAGCGCCTGCGCAAGAAATTCAAGGATGTCGATGCCGAATTCTCGCAGATCGAAACGCTCTACGGCGTGGGCTATCGCTACAAGGAATAAACGTGACCGACGAACAAGCCAGCGCCGCGGCGGCGGGGCCGCCGTCTGCGCCCAGCGCGCCTGCCGCCTATAAACCGCGCGCGGAACGTGCTGTATCGCCTATCCTGCTGCGCATCTTGGCCGTCAATATCATGGCGCTCGCCATTCTGGTCGGCAGTCTGCTTTATCTCGGCCGCTATCAGGATCGCATCATCGCCACCGAACTCGACGCCATGTTTTCACAGGCGCGTATCGTCGCAGGTGCCATCGCCGAAAACGCCGTTGTCATCGACGATAACGATCAAAGCATCCTGTCGCCGCTTCTGGCGCGCATGATGGTGCGGCGTCTGGCCGAAACCACCGAAACACGCACGCGGTTATTCAGCGCCGACGAAACTTTGCTGGCGGATTCGCGTTATCTGCTGGCCGAACATACCGACAAGGGGCCGGACTCGGATCTCGGTCTCGATAGCGGCGGCCCTGAAAGCTGGGGCGAGCGCGCCATCGCCGCGTTTTTTGACGTGGTAGATTTGATTCACGAACACCATGCATACCCGCCTTACGGCGAGCAGCTGATTCAGCGCGCCGACGATTACGACCTCACTTCGCGCGCGTTGCGCGGTGAAAAATCGACGCAGGTCTGGAGCCTGCCCAAAGGCGGGCTCATCCTCGCGGTCGCGGTGCCGATCGAGCATTATCACCGCGTCCTCGGCACCGTGATGATGTCGCGTTCCGACGAATCCATCGACCGCGCCATTTACGCGGTGCGCATCAATATTTTGCAGATATTTTTCATCACGCTCGGCATCACGATTTTGCTGTCGCTCTATCTGGCGCGCGCCATCGCCCGGCCCATCCGCCAGCTTGCGGTGGCAGCGGAAGTGCTGCGCGCCGGGCAGACCAGCCATGCCGGGATTACCGGCATTTCCAACCTTCTGCGCGGCGACATCATTCCCGATATGACCGCACGGCACGATGAAATCGGCGATCTGTCGGGGGCATTGCGCGCGCTGACCTCGGCGCTGGCGCGGCGCGTCGGCGATATCGAAAATTTTGCCGCCGATGTCGCGCACGAACTTAAAAATCCGCTGACCTCGCTGCGCAGCGCTGTGGAAACCGTCGAACGCGTGACCGATCCGTCTCAACGGCAGAAACTGATGTTCATCATCCGCGACGATGTCGATCGCATGACGCGCCTCATCACCGATATTTCCAGCGCTTCGCGCCTCGACGCCGAACTGGGCCGCGCCGACCCGGAACCCATCGATATCCGCGTCAAGCTCTTGCAGCTTGAAGATCATTACCGCGTCAGCGCCGGCAAGGATGCCGCCCGCGCCAAAGTGGTGTTCCAGCCCGGAGCCGAGCCGTTGCGCGTGATGGGGGTCAAGGGGCGGCTCATTCAGGTGTTTCAGAATCTGATCGACAACGCGCAGTCTTTCTCGCCGCCCGAAAACACGGTCACGGTATCGGCCCTGCGCACCGACCGCGCCATTCAGATCAGCATCGAGGATAACGGCCCCGGCATTCCCGAAAACAAGCTCGAAGCCATTTTCGACCGCTTCTACAGCGAACGCCCCAAGGCCGAGTAATTCGGCACCCATTCGGGGTTGGGCCTCAGTATTTCCAAGCAGATCGTCGAAGCCCACCGGGGCCGTATCTGGGCCGAAAACCGCAAGGACGCGGCGGGCAAGGTGGTCGGCGCGCGTTTTGTCGTGCAAATACCGGCTTTAAAAGAGTGATTGTTAATAGTTTCAACCCCTTGAAGGGATAGTCGCTATTCGGTAAGTTATTGCCAGTTTATTCGAATCAATCAATTTAGGAGATGCCCGTGCCTGTACGAGTTACGCGAATTGAATTGGATGGTTTTGAGTCACTAACCGAGCAGCCCACGCTTGAAGAAATTCTTGAAGGGAGCAGCCGGAAGGCCGCCAGTTCTTTGACGGCAAGAGATCCCGCTCTCTCGAAAACTGAAACTTCCAAGCGCCCCGATCCTGAGGTGCAGGTCAATGCGCCGGATTTCGGCATCATTTAGCTGTTACCAGCGTACGACGGCGGCGCCCCAGGTGAAGCCGCCGCCCATTGCGTCGAGCAGTATGATCTGCCCGCGCTTGATGCGGCCATCATGCGCGGCGGTGGCGAGGGCCAGCGGAATGGATGCCGCCGATGTATTGGCGTGTTTGGCGATGGTCGAAACCACGCGTTCCGCCGGTAAGCCAAGTTTCTTGCCGGTGCCGTCGATGATGCGCTGATTGGCCTGATGCGGCACCAGCCAGTCGATTTCCTCGGGCTTCATGTTGTTGGATGCGAGCGCTTCATCCACAACGTCGGCGAGATTTTTTACGGCGTGGCGGAAAACTTCCTGCCCTTCCATGCGCGCGAAACCGGCATCGTCGGCCTGCAACAGGCCGTAATGCCGTCCGTCGGAATGCAGATGGGTCGAAAGAATGCCGCGGTCGGATTTATCGCCGGTGCCTTCATAGGCGCCGACCACGACCGCGCCCGCGCCGTCGCCGAACAAAACGCTGGTGGTGCGGTCGTTCCAGTCGAGCAGGCGCGAGAATTTTTCTGCGCCGATAACGATGGCCTTTTTGGCCTGTCCCAGCCGGATGAAATTATCGGCCACGGTCAGGGCATAGACGAAGCCCGAGCACACCGCCTGCACATCGAAAGCAAAGCCGCGTTCCATGCCGAGATTGGCCTGCACGCGCACGGCGGTGGCGGGAAAAGTATGGTCGGGCGTGGTGGTGGCGAGAATGATGAGGTCGAAATCGGCGATGTCGATTTTGGCGTCGGTCAGAGCGGCGCGTGCGGCATTCGTCGCCATATCGGAAGTGGTTTCGTTTTCGGCGGCGATATGGCGCTGGGTGATGCCGGTGCGGCGCTCGATCCATTCGCTGCTGCTGTCGATCTTATGCGCCGCGATAAGCGCGTCGTTGCTCAAAACCTGTGCGGGCAGATACGACCCGCATCCCAGAATAACCGAACGTGTCGTCATAGAATATCGCCCACGGGGCCGGGGTTGGCGGCAGCCGCGGCGGCGGTGATGCCATATTGCCGCGCCAGCTCCTCGGCGATGCGGGCATTGAAGCCGCGCGCGACCAGATCATGCGCCACGCCGATGGCGTTGGCGAAACCTTCGCCGTCGGTGCCGCCGTGGCTTTTGACGCACACGCCCTGCAATCCCAGAAACATCGCGCCGTTATAACGGCGCGGATCGACGCGGTTCTTGAGATTGGCAAGCGCGCCGCGCGAGAGCAGATAACCGCCCTTGGCGAGCAGGGATGATTTGAAGGCCTGCTTGAGGAAATGCGACATCAGATGCGCGGTGCCTTCGATGGCTTTGAGCGCGATGTTGCCGCTGAATCCGTCGGTGACGACGACATCGACCGTGCCCGCCGTGATATCGTTGCCTTCGACGAAGCCGAGCAAGCGTCCGGGAATGGGGCGCTCGCGCAAAATCGAGGCGGCGATGCGCACTTCATCATGGCCCTTGAGTTCTTCGGTGCCGATATTGAGCAATCCAATCGTCGGCTCGGTGCGTCCCAGAACCGTGCGGCAGAAAATCGCGCCCATCAAGGCGAACTGCACCAGATTTTCGGCGTCGCATTCGATATTGGCGCCGAGGTCGAGCATCACCGTCTCGCCGGTCTGCGTCGGCAGCATGGTGGCAATCGCGGGCCGGTCGATGCCGGGCAGGGTCTTCAGAACGAACTTCGCCATGGCCATAAGTGCGCCGGTATTGCCCGCCGAAACCACGCTGCTGGCCTCGCCCTCGGCCACCGCGTTGATGGCGAGGCGCATGGAGGATTTGCGGCCCTGACGCAGCGCCAGCGAAGGTTTCAGGTTGCTGTCGATGGCGTCTGGGGTGTGGCGCAGCTCGCTACAGGCGCGCAAAACAGGGTGTTTATCGAGCAAAGGCGCCACCACCGCTTCGTCGCCGAAAAAGATGAATTTGATTTCGGGATAACGTTCGCGCGCCAGAACCGCGCCTTCGATCACGATTTTGGGCGCGCGGTCGCCCCCCATCGCGTCGAGCGCGATGATTGTGGATTCGGGCGTTTTGGCGGGCACGTTCGACATTGTTTTACCGAGAAGAAAATATCGGCAGCATGTGAGTCGCCGACCGCCCTAAATGATAGCACGGGGAACGGCCTGTCAATCGGGGTTTATCTTACGCGCTTTGCTGCGACTTGATGACGGCGCGGCCGTCATAATGACCGCAGGCGTTGCAGACATGATGCGGCAGCTTGGGCTCGCCGCAGTTCGGGCATTCGACCGAGTTGGTGGCCGACAGCGCATGATGCGAACGGCGCATGTTGCGCACGGATTTCGAGGTCTTCTTTTTAGGAACGGCCATAGCAGTAACTCACAGCGTAAAAGCGAATAATAAAGCGCGCCCCGGCAAGCCAAAAGCGCGCGAACGGCCTTTCATTAAAGGGTTTTGCCCCGAGATGCAAGAAACATAAGGGCAAAACTCCCGAAAAACAGATAATTATTTGATTAATCAGAATTTTTCTTGTTTCTGGCCAGTTCCGCCAATTGCGCGAAAGGCTGGACTTTGCTTACAGCAGGGCCGAATTCGGTCGCGGGCAAAGCGGCGTCGGGCTTACGCGGATAGGGATCGAGATTGACGCCGAGATATTGCGCGGTCATTTCGCCGATATCTATTTTGCCGTTGGAGAAATGATCGAGTTCGTCCTCCATTTCGCCGGGCGCTTCGGCGTCATCATCCGCTGCTGCATCCGCCGGAATGAAAGTCACATCGACATCGAGATCGAAATGACCGGGCAGGGGATCAAGCGTCACCACGCAGGCCTGCATGATATCGGCGAGGATCTTGCCGGTGACGCGTACGCTGCGGTCGCGATGGGGCGTGAGCGTGAGTTCGGCCTGCAAAAAAGGCAGTTCCGTCAGATTGAAACGCCTGGCAAGCGCGGCGCGTTCTTTTTCATTGGCTTCGATGGTCTGCTCGAACCCCGAAGGCGGCAAACGATCCGCCGCCACGATGCGAGAAAATTCTGGTGTTGTTTCAATCATTTTATCCGTCGCTCTTGACCGTGAATGGCTTTAAGGATACGCACTATAAAGTCTTACCACGCCCCACGCATGAAAAAAACGCCTCTCCTCATTCTTTGCGCCGCACTTCTGGTCGCCGCCTGCGAGCCGACCGTGGCCAATCGCGGCAATATCCTCGATCCCGATGGGCTGCGCAGCATCAAGCCGGGCGTCAGCACGCGCGAAGATGTCGCCACCGTGCTGGGCACGCCCACGGAAATCAGCACTTTTAACGATAAAGACTGGTATTATATCGGCCGCCAGACCGAGCAATATTCGTTCCTCGACCCCGAAGTCACCAAGCAGCAGGCGATCGAGGTGCAGTTCGACGATAAAGGCGTCGTCACCGCCGTCAATAATCTCGATCTGTCGAAGGCGGGCGATATCGAGACGGTGGATCGCGCCACGCCGACTTACGGCAACGACCATACTTTCCTGCGGCAATTGTTAGGCGATCTCAGCCATCCGATGCCGGATATGAAGAACCAGCAGCGCGGCGGCCCTTGAGGCATGAGGCCCCTGAAACTCTGTTTCGTCAATCTCTCGGCGCTCACTTTCACGGTTGCCACCCCCGATCATGCGCCGCTGGGCGGTTCTGAATCTTCGCTGTGCTATCTGGCGCGGCAACTGGCGCGGCGCGGGCATAACATAGCCCTTGCTGCAAATCTGCCGGAGGGCGCAGCGGCGATCATCGAAAATATCCGCCATTTTCCGCTGGCTACGATTAAAGACGCCGGTTTTTTCGCAGCGGAAAAATTCGACGCGATCATCATCTGCAACGCGCCCGCTGCCGCCGCGCCTTTCAAGGCGATGGCGCCCGGCGCGCGCATCATTTTCTGGGCGCATGTGCTGCCCGATCAACCTTCGATGCAGGTTTTGAAGGACGAAACCACCCGTGCCTCCATCGACGCGACGGTGTTTGTGTCGGCGTGGCAGCGCGGCGAAGTCGAACGCGTGTTCGGCCCTCTGCTGGGCGCGCATGTCATTGGCAACGGCATCGCGCCCGCCTTTGAAAATATGTTCGCCTCCGCCGACGATCTTGTTCACGCCAAGCGCAACCGCGCGATTTATGCCGCCACGCCCTATCGCGGGTTGTCCGTGCTGCTGCGGGCGATGGAGGGGTTCGACCGCCCCACCGGCCTCGATCTCTTTTCGTCGATGCGGGTCTATCAATCGAGCGACGAGGATTACGCCCCCCTTTTCCGGCAGGCCGAACGCATTCCCGCCGTCACCAGCCATGGTGCGGTGACGCAAACCGAACTGGCGCGGCATATGCGCGAAGCAGCCTTTCTTTTTTATCCCAGCATCTACGCCGAAACTTTCTGCATCATGGCGGCGGAAGCTCTGGCGGCGGGATTGAAAGTAGTGGCCACGGAACTGGGCGCATTGTCCGACACCACGATGGGCTTCGCCGATCTGGTGCCGGTGACATCAAGCGACGGGGATGTACTGGTCACCTCTTTCCGCGAAGCCATGCGCCGAGCCGTTGACGATTTCGCGCAAGATCCTGTCATCTGGGCCGAACGCCGGTTCGCGCAGGCGCAGCAGGCCAGCCGCATTTTCGCCTGGGCCGGGCGCGCGGCGGAGTGGGAAATAATGTTGGGCTTTGCCTGAGAACGCGCTACAGTTCCGGCACCTCACCCACAGGAGTTCCCCCATGAAAAAAATTCTTCGCACCGGTTTGTTCGCCGCATCTTTGCTGGTCTCTCCGCTGGCGCATGCCGCCGATACCTATACGCTCGACGCCAGCCATACGGCGGTGACATGGACGATCAGCCATTTCGATTTTTCGCACCCCTGGGGCAAATTCGCGATGATCGATGGCAGCCTGACGCTGGATGAGAAAAATCCGGCGAACAGCAAGCTGTCGGTTACGGTGCCGATGGATCATATCGTCACCGGCGTCGATAAACTCGACGAACATCTGAAGAGCGACGCGTTCTTCGACGTCGCGAAATATCCCACATCGACCTTTACCAGCACCAAGGTCACCGTCACCGGCAAGGATACCGCCACGGTCGAAGGCAATCTCACGATGCATGGCGTGACCAGGCCCGAAACGCTCGAGGTCAAGCTCAACAAGCTCGGCGAAAATATGATGAAGAAGAAAACCGCCGGGTTCAGCGCGACCGCGACCGTTAAGCGTTCCGATTTCGGTATCACACAATATCTGCCGATGCTGGGTGACGAGGTGAAGCTTTACATCGAGTGCGAAGCGAACATCTAGCCGCAATCGACGTCCGTTAGGCCGTCATTCCCGCGCAGGCGGGAATCCAGAGCCACTAGGGCAAGCGTTCGTTCTTGTGACCCTGGATTCCCGCCTACGCGGGAATGACTCTCCGGGGGAAGGGCTGGTCTTTAATTCCGGCGGCTCCTTAATGCATCAATCCCATCACCTTGATGACCGCCGGGCCGAGCAGCACGATAAAAAGCGGCGGCAGGATGAACAAAATCATCGGGATGGTCAGCGTGGCGGGCAGCTTGGCCGCCTTGGCTTCTGCCGCCATCATGCGGTCATCGCGCATTTCGCCCGACAGTACGCGCAGGGATTGGGCCAGCGGCGTGCCGTATTTCTCGGTTTGAATGAGCGTATTGACCAAAGCCACCACGCCCGCCAGCGGCACGCGGTCGGCGAGGTTCTGCAAGGCCTTGCTGCGGTCGGGAAAGAAACCGAGTTCGACGGCGGTCAGGCCGACTTCTTCCGATAGTTCGGGGCAGCTAGGCCCCATTTCGCGGCTGACGCGGTCGAGCGAGGCGTCGAGGCTGAGCCCCGCTTCGGCGCAGATCACCAGCAGGTCGAGCGCGTCGGGCATCGCCTTGCGCAGCACAGTTTCGCGTTTCTGGCTGCTATTCTTCAGGAAAATGTCGGGCAGGGCGATGCCGACGAAAATCGCGATGACGATGACCAGCACCCGCATGATCGCCATCATGTGACCGGCATGCAGCACGAACATGAAGAAGAACGCCAGAAAGCCGGTGCCGATCGGCGTCACCACGCGCAGCAGCAGATAGGCCATCAGGGCCTCGCGCGAACGATAGCCGGCCCGCGCCAGCTTGAGGCGCAGCTCGTTCATCTGCTTGCCCTGTTCGAGCTTGAGTTTATGCACGATATTCTTGATGAAATCGGCCTTGGCGATGCCCTCGCGGCGGGTCATTTTCTTTTTGCGTTCTTCATGGCGCAATTCGTCGCGGCGATTGGCGATGTTTTTCAGACGTCCGCTCAAAGGGTCGCCTTCGACCAGCGCCGTCCAGATCAAAACCACGACCGCGAAGGCACCCACGCCGCACAGCGTCGAGAGAAAGGTGGGATCGTGAAGGGCGCGTTCTAAACTCATGATGTCCGTGATCGTTTCCTGTTGAAGCGTTCACGCTTCAACAGGAAACGTGAATCGCTGGACTTAATCAAAAACTAGATCTCGAAATGAATCATTTTCAGCATCGCGCCCCAGCCGATCGCCATCCATGTCATGCCCGCACCCATCAGCAATTTGCCCTTGGCGCTTTGAAACAGGGTCATCACATAATCGGGATTGACGAACATCAGCAGGATAAACATCACGAAAGGCAGCGAGCCAATGATCATGGCGCTGGCCTTGGCTTCCGACGACATCGCCTTGATCTTGAGGCGCAGCTGGCGGCGTTTGCGGATAAGGTCGGCGAGATTGCCCAGGGTTTCGGCGAGATTGCCGCCGGTTTCTTTCTGAATGGCCATCGCGATAATCAAAAAGCGAAATTCGGCGGCGTCGATGCGCTGCGCCACTTCCCACATCGAATCTTCGAGGCTGCGGCCGAGGCGCACACCGTCGCTAATTCTATGGAATTCGATGCCGATGGGGTCGGGCAATTCGCGCCCCACGGCGCCGATGGATTCGGTGATCGGCAGGCCCGAACGAATGCCGCGGCACATCGTATCGATGGCTTCGGGGAAAGTGGCGAGGAACTGCTTGATGCGCCGGTTGCCCATGTAGCCCGTGACCGCATGCGGCAGGCCGAGGCCGATCATCAAGGATGCCGGCACCGCGACGATCTTGTTCCATCCCGCGACGGTGAAAACAAAATAAAACAGCGCGACAGCCAGCGCGTTCATCAGCAGATATTCGCCCAGCGTGATCGCTCGTCCGGTGCGGCCGATCCGGTGCCGCAGTTTATCGGGATTAGGCAACAGTTTGGCGATCTGGTCGAGCAGGGGAATGGAGCTGTCGCGGGTCGAACGCACGCTGTTGGCGAGGCGCGGGCCGCCCGAGAGTTTGCGCCCGCCGCCGCCCGGCCCGACGCGGGCGAGGCGGCGCGTCATATCAGCGTCCCCGTCGCCCAGCGCCACAATGATCAACAACAAGACGACGAACGCGCCGCCGCCCAAAATCCAGTAGAGATTATGCGCGGTGAGGGTCATCCGGGCGTATCCATGGTTTCCATCAACTGCTTGTCGAGGCCGAAATAGGCGGCTTTGGGTAGGCAATGCGGACGCAGACCGTGATTCTTGAAATCGACCGTCAGTTTGCCGTCGGGCGTCTCGCCGGTCACTTCGCAGGTATACAAATCCTGCATGGTGATGACGTCGCCTTCCATGCCGGTGATTTCGGAAATATAGGTGACGCGGCGCGAGCCGTCGCGCATGCGCGAAACCTGAATGATCATATCGACCGCCGAGGCGATCTGCTGTCGAATGGCGCGCGGCGAGAGGTTGCTTGACGCCATGCCGACAAGGTTTTCGAGGCGCATGATGGCTTCGCGCGGGCGGTTGGCGTGGACGGTGGACATCGATCCGTCATGGCCGGTATTCATCGCCTGCAACATATCGAGCGCCTCGCCGCCGCGGGTTTCGCCGACGATGATGCGGTCGGGGCGCATACGCAGGGCGTTTTTGACGAGGTCGCGCATAGTGACTTCGCCGTTGCCTTCCAGATTGGCCGGGCGTGTTTCCAGACGCACCACATGCGGCTGCTGTAACTGCAACTCGGCGGCGTCTTCGATAGTGACGACGCGCTCGCCGTGATCGATCATCTGCGACAGGGCGTTGAGGAGCGTGGTTTTGCCCGACCCCGTACCGCCCGAGATCAGAATGTTCAACCGCGCGCGCCCGGCGATGCGCAGCAGTTTGGCCATATTGGTCGAAATGCTGCCGAATTTCAGCATCGTCTCGAGCGTGATTTTTTTCTTGGAGAATTTACGGATGGTGATCGTCGCGCCGTCAATGGCCAAAGGCGGGATGATGATATTGACGCGGCTGCCATCCATCAAACGCGCATCGCACAAAGGCGAAGATTCATCGATGCGGCGGCCAATCGCCGTGACAATGCGGGTGGCGATGGACAGCACATGCGCATTGTCGCGAAACTGCACATCCGACAAGGTCAGTTTGCCCTTGTTTTCGATGAACACATGCTTGGGGCCGTTGACCATGATTTCGGAGATGGTCTCATCGGCCAGCAGCGGCTCCAGCGGGCCTAGGCCCAGCATGTCGTCGAGCAACTGCTTGACCAGTTCGGCGCGTTCCGAGGCGTTGAGCTGCGTCTTGGTTTCGAGCAGCAATTCGGAAACCAGGCCGGTCAGGTCGCGCGACAAAGCCTCGCGCGGCAGTTTTGCCGCCGCCGAGGTATCGATGCGTTCCAGAACGATAGGCTGCAATTTAAGTTTGGCTTGTTCGATGCTGGCGCGGCTGGGGTTGCGGGCATAGGGGTCGTTGGGGGCCGGCATCGGCGGCGGCGCGTCCGAAGCCTCGGCTTCGGCGGTGACCGCCGGGGCGGCGTTGGGCATGCTGCTGGGATTTTCGGCCATGAAGCCGTTGATGAGCGCGGTTACAAGGTCGCGCTGGTCGAGCAGATTGAGTTCCATCCCGCTTTTGGCGAGGAAATCGCCGACGGCGGTCTTGGCCTCGCGCGAAATATCGGCGCGGCTGGTCCATTTGGCTTTCTCGGCAGGGATTTTTTCCTTCAGCACGGGCATCACGCGGTCGCGCAGCGCGGCGATTGTCGTATCCGTGGAATGGACATCGACCAGGTTCATTGCTTACTCCGCGCCCCGCCTTTGTCCTTGCCCTGCAATTTGTCCCATAAAGTCGGCTTGGCTACCGGCTTGATCGTGTCGCCGCCCAGTCTGACCGCCAGCTCGCGCAACATTTTCGTGACATTGGCGCGGCCTGCGACTTCGCCCAGCGCCTTGCCGCTGTTCGAGGCGGCGGTCAGCGCGGCGGTATCTTCGGGAATGACCAGATCGATCTTGCCCTGAATGCCTTTTTCGAACACGGCGCGGTCGATCTGACCCGCGCCCGCCGCATTGGTGCGCGAGGCGACGATCAGTAAACGCGCGGTGCAGCCCAGCGACGCTATCGCGGCCTTGATACGCAGCGTTTCGCGGATACCAGCGAGGGTGAGATCGGAAATAATGACGATGTCGTGCGCCGCCGCCAGCAGTCTTTTCTGCGCCGCCAGCATGCCGCGCGGCATATCGACGATGATATTGTTAAAGTTGCCCTTCATCTCTTTCATGAGGGCGGTAATCGCGCCGCCATCCATCAGCACCACTTCATCGACCGCTTCTTCCGCGCCCAGCACCGAGAAATTATCGCTCTCCGGCACGATCGAGCTGGCGATCATCAGTCCGTCGACGCGGTGCGGCGATCCTACGATGTCGCGCAGGCCGCGCCCCGGTTCCAGATCGAGCGACAGCGACGAAGTCCCGAACTGCAGATCGAGATCGAGCAGAACGATCGAGCGCGCATATTCATGCGCCATCAGCCAGCCGGTATTGAGGGCCGCCGTGGTCGTGCCGACGCCGCCGCGCGAGCCGATAAACACGGCGATGCGCGCTTCCTTGACATCGGGCTTGCCGCCGGTCTGGCCGCGCAGGGCCGAAGCCAGCGCCTGATTGAGCATGTCCGCCGTCAAA